>JBGPKX010000055.1:0-21158 GCA_041486185.1 Bryobacteraceae bacterium
ATTCTGAACGAAGCGCAGACCGAACAGATTTTGGACACCATCATCCGGCCAGCCGTGGAAGCGACCCGCTTTACCGGATTCCTCTACGCCGGTCTCATCATGACCGCGGATGGTCCCAAGGTTCTCGAATTCAACGTGCGGCTGGGCGATCCGGAGACGCAACCGCTAATGCACCGGCTGACGACCGATCTCGCTCCGGTTCTGGCGGCGGCGGCGCGGGGTGAATTGGGCCGCTGCTCGTTTGAGTGGAAACGTGGCGCGTCAGTTTGTGTGGTGTTGGCCTCGGGGGGGTACCCGGGTTCCTATTCGACCGGCGTCGCGATAGGCGGCATTGAGGAGGCGGAAGCCACCGGCGCCACCGTATTTCAAGCCGGTACGCGCATGGGCACGCAGGGACTCGAAACCGCTGGCGGGCGCGTGCTGGGTGTAACGGCGGCGGGAGAAGACCTGCGGACGGCGATCGAGCGTGCGTATAAAGCAGTGGGGAAGATCGAGTTTTCGGGGATGCATTACCGGAAGGATATCGGAGAGAAGGGGTTGAGGAGGTATGGAGTAGGTGTGCCGGGAGTTCGCGCATAATTTCGAGGTTGTGTAGCCTGTCACCGAAACCGTCACCGAAACCGGGTCCACCGCTTTTGACAGTCAACGATCTGCTTTGGTTCCTCTATCTTTATCCGCTCCGTATGCTCTCTGTGGTGGGCCGTCGCGGCCTGATTTATGGGATTGGCAGGCTCGCGGAGCCGTTCGTCCAATTTCGCGCGCGGGAGCGCAGGAACCTGGTTATGCGCCGGATGCTCGCCGCCCAATGCGCCGGGATTACGCAGGACCAGGCGCTGAAAATCTCCCGCCAGTTCATTGCCAACTCAAACTTCCGCATGCTGGATGACCTGGTACTCAGCTCACCCTCCTTCCAGCGGATGCTGCGCTGCGAAGGCGTCCAGGGGATAGAGCACCTCGAGCGGGCAAAGTCGGCGGGCAAGGGGGTGATCGTGCTGACGGCCCACTTTTGCGCTTGCCGGATCGCGAAGCGGCATCTTGCCACCATCGGATATCCGATGCTTAGCGTGCGTGACCCGAGACCACCGGGGGACTGGTGGGGACGACTCGGCCGCCGGATTCTGGAGCCGCGCTACATCGAATTGTTGCAGGCCGTGATTGGGGAAGCAGTCTATGTCCATGACCGGGGATTCACTCTCAAGATCGTACAAAGGCTTCGTTCCGGCGGTCTGGTGAACATACATTTTGACGGGCAGTCTGGGGCAAGAGCCGTGCAATGGCCCCTCCTGGGTGTTCCGCGGTGGTTCTCGACGGGGATCTTCGATATCATCCGGCTGTCGGGCTGCGCCGTTCTACCCATGCTTTGTCTCGGCAGGAGCACGGCCTTCCGCATCGTCTTCGGCCCCATGCTTGACATGGTGCAAGTTTCGGAACGCGATGAGTTCGTTCGCGCGAATCTGCCTAGTTTCGTGCAGACAATAGAACAACAGATCAGGGATAATCCAGGAGAATGGGAGCAATGGACGAGTTTCTGAGCGGTGCTCCGGTCGATGGGAATCCGGCGGCTGCATCGCGCGATACCATGGGCCGCATCCAGAAGGTTTTTGTCGATTCATTGCGCGCGAGCGCCGGCGAACGGGACCTGCCCTATGAACAAAAGCTGGATGAGGCAGACAGTGTCGATTCCATTGCTGTGCTCGAATTCATGGCGGCTGTCGAGAAGGAGTTCGGGATGGCGATCGAATCGGAATTTCTTGATTTCGATTTCCTGAGAGATCTTCCGCGCCTGGCGTCGTATCTCGAAGAACGGATGGGAAGGCGACCCGGTTCGCAAACCTGACTTGCAGATCATGTTGCGGGCACCCCAGCGGATGGCTCGAGACAACAACGCACCGATTGGCGAAGCAGAGTGAGTCAGAGTTCCGATCTGCGTGGGTTGGATAAGTTTCTGGAGCTGGAACGGCATGCGACGCGGACTCCGGCGGCAATCGCTCTGGCGGCTCCGGGACGAGAACCGCTGAGCTACGGAGAACTTGCGGACCGAGTCAGGGCCGTACGGCGCGAGCTGACTGGCGCAGGCTTCGGTCCCGGTGAGGTCGCGGCTCTCGTGCTGCCGAACGGGCCGGAACTGATCAGCGCGTTTCTGGCCATTTCGGGTATGGGGGCGTGCGCACCTCTCAACCCCACGCTCCCACAAGACGAGTATCGGTCGTACCTCAGACGGCTGGGTGCCCGAACTGTCGTTGTCCAGGACGGTGTGACTTCAGCCGCGGCCAAGGCGGCTCTGGCGCTGGGCATGCAGGTGTTGAGTATCCAGGCAACGCCGGATGCCGCGGCTGGTGTTTTCACGTTGGACGCACGGGCGAACGGCGCAGCCCCGCCCGCGGGTCGCAGAACGGATGCCGCTCTTCTCCTATTCACCTCCGCGACTAACGGCGCTCCCAAACTCGTTCCGCTGACCTGGGGGAACCTGCGCGCGATGGCAACCCGCGAAATCCGCGCACTGCAGTTGAGCGAGGCGGACCGTTTGTTGAGCTTGATGCCGCTCTTTCATTTGCATGGGTTGTCCTCGGTACTAACCCAGTTGTTCTGCGGCGGCGCCGTGATCAGTACGCCGGCTTTCAACCCTGGGGCTCTGTTGACATGGCTCGACCAGTTCCGGCCGACGTGGTTCACGACGAACGCAACATTGAACCGTGCTATCCTCGCACTCGCCCGCGAGCATCCTGAGGTTTTTCGACGCGCGTCCCTGCGCTTGATTCGTTCCACCGGCGTAATACCCGAGCCTGAACTGCTCACATGGCTGGAGGAGGCGGCAGGTGCTCCGGTGCTGACCGGATATGGCCTGACGGAAATCGGCGGCGTCGCCCGCAATACGCGGGACGCGCGCAAGCCTCGATCAGTGGGCCGGACGAGCGGCTTGGAGGTGTCTATCGTGGACCCGGACGGTAATTTTCTACCGGCCGGATCGGAGGGTGAAATCGTGGTGCGCGGCCCGTCCGTCACGTTGGGATATCTTGACGACCCGGAAGCTAACCAGGCTGCTTTCCGAGGGGGGTGGTTCCACACGGGCGACATCGGCCACCTCGACGGCGAAGGCTTCTTGTTCATCACGGGCCGCTTGAAAGAGACGATTGACCGGGGCGGCGAGAAGATCATTCCGCAAGAAGTGGATGAGGCGCTTGCGGCGCATCCGGCGCTGGTTGAAGCCGCGGCATTCGCCATCGCGCACCGAACGCTCGGAGAGGATGTGGCAGCGGCAGCCGTTTTGCGCGATGGAGCCACCGTATCGGAGCTGGAGCTTCGCCGTTTCGCGGCGGCCCGGCTGGCTCCCTTCAAGGTCCCCCGCCGAATCGTGTTCATCGACAAGATTCCGCGAACGGCGACGGGAAAGCCTCAGCGCGGCGTCCTTGCGGAGCAGTACCGGAATCTCATGCCGTTGCGTGGCGAGGCATCGCCGGCTCCGGAAAGCGTCGAGCGAAGGCTAACCGAGATCTGGCGCCGCATCATGGATTGAACAGACCCGCGTTGAGGACGATTTCTTCGCTCTTCCCGGGCCGGCTGGCGGGTGCGAATCCCGGCGGATGTAATCCCCGGGCACATAAGAGGGGTGTGATACCCTCACAAGGGAATGACCCAGGAGCGAACCGAAGGGCGCAAACGGGCTAAACTTTTGGCCTGTTTGACGGGAAGGGATGTAATTGCCGCCCCCACGCGACCATTGATCGGCGTGGTTGAAGGCGCGGGGATAGGGCCGGAGGTTATCGGTGCGGCATTGCAGGTTCTGGCATCGGCCGGACGGGCCATGGATATCAACTTTGAGGTGCAATGCTGGCGTCGAACAGGCCACGAGGCTGGGGCTGAATTGGACGCCTGGCAGACGGACGCGCGGGCGAAATTCTGCGCGACGGTTTTTCAAAGCGGTGGAGCGATTTTGCACGGACCGGAGGGCGGCCGTTACGTGTATGACCTGCGCCGGCGATGCGACTTATTCTGCAAATTTGTTCCCGTCAAGCCTTCGCCGGAACTGGCGCGGGCCGCGAGGTTAGTACCAAAACACTTGCGCGGGGTGGATATCCTCATTGTCCGGGACAACAGCGGCGGTGTTTATCAAGGCGAATGGGGGGAACAAGCCACGGCCGAAGGCCGGGTCGCGGAGCACACGTTCCGCTACAGCGAAGCGGAAGTCCAACGTCTGGTGGAAATCGCCGCGCGCGCGGCTGCCGGGCGCCGTGGAAATTTGCACGTCATCATCAAGGATAGTGGCGTCCCCACGGTGAGCGCTCTCTGGCGTGAAGTTGCCGGTTCGGTGGCGCGGAAACACGGCATCGAGGCGGCGTTCATGAACGTGGACCTGGCCGCTTACGAACTGATTCAGAATCCGGCGCGATTCGATGTGGTCGTCACGCCCAATCTTTTTGGGGATATACTCGCGGACATTGCAGGCGTATTGGTTTCTTCCCGCGGGGTTACGTTTTCCGGCAACTTCAATGCGCACGGTCACGGTATCTATCAGACCAACCACGGCTGCGCGCTGGATCTGGCGGGCACGGACACAGCCAACCCCGCGGGCCAGATTTTGTCGCTGGCCATGCTGCTACGCGAAAGTTTCGGATTGGAGGAAGCCGCGGCACTGATCGAAAGTTCTCTCGCGGAGGTCTGGCGTCAAGGGTGGCGGACCGCCGATTTGGATGAACCCGGTTGTACGATTTTGGGCACGAAAGCTATGACCGAGCGCGTCGCGCAACAGATTTTCCGCTGGTCCGAAGTGAAGCAGTCTCATGAGCCCCGCGCTGCTGCTGGTTGATCTTCAACAAGACTATCTGGCGGCATCCGGGATTCAGCCCACAGCGGAGGCTTTGATCAGGAAGGCGGCGGCGCTCGTGGACGGGTGCCGGAAGCTTCGCGTCCCAATCATTCACATTTGGACGACCATTCACCGTGACAACGATCGGCGGCTGCCTCACTGGCGTGAGGCAAATCGCTGGGAGTGTGTCGCGGGAACGGCCGGACATCAGCCGCCTGTATCGCTCCAACCCCTGAACGGCGACGCGATTGTCCACAAGACGGGTTTCAACGCGTTCGCCGACGTTGCATTGGACACCGCGCTGCGGCACTGCAATTGTGACACGGTGATTGTTGCGGGTATCCACCTGCACGCATGCGTTCGCGCCGCGGCGGTGGAATGTCTGGAGCGGGGCTACCGCGTGCGTATTGCCGAGGACGCCGTGGGCAGCAACGATCCGATTCACGCTGCCGCAACCCGCCGGTGGCTGGCGGAACGATGTGTCGAATTCGCGACAACGTCCGCGCTTCTTGCATCTCTCGAGGGCAGCGCACCACGGGCCTTGGTTCACCGATCTCCATGCGAAACCAGCCGAGTGCTTTTCGAAGTGCCGGTTGCCGGCGCAGGCGATGTCGCGGCAGCCACAGGCAAGGCGCGAAGCTGCTGGAACCAGTGGCGACGAACATCGGGCGAGTTCCGGCGGGAGACGCTCGAGAGAGTGGCGGACCGGCTGGATGCCGCGGCAACGGACCTGGCGCGGCAGATGGCGATCGAGATCGGCAAGCCGATGGCACACGGTCTGGAAGAGACCCGCCGCGCCGCCCAAAGTGTTCGTGACGTAGCCGCCCGCGCCTCGGTATTCGAACCCTTGAGACGCGAGGCTGCCGGCCGCATCCGTTATCAACCTTTGGGCGTGGTCGCCGTCATCTCCCCATGGAACAATCCGGTCGCGATTCCCGTGGGAAAGATTGCACCCGGCTTGGCCTACGGCAACACGGTGGTTTGGAAATCGGCTCCCGCCGCCACCGGAATTTCGCGAACGGTCCTCGGGTTGTTGCGCGAAGCCGGCGTGCCTGCCGATGCCGTGCAGTTGCTGACCGGCGACCATACCACCGCGCAACAGCTCGCCGCCGAGAAAAACGTCGATGCCGTCACATTCACCGGGTCGTTCCTGGCGGGTTATTCCGTTCAGGAAATCTGTGCGCGCCGGGTTGTGCCTCTGCAGGCGGAATTGAGCGGCAACAACGCCGCCATTGTATGGCACGACGCCGACGTGCGGCATGCCGCGGAACAGGTGGCCTGGGGCGCTTTCGCCTTTGCCGGGCAACGTTGTACGGCCAATAGGCGCGTCATTGTGCCGGCGGCGCGCTTTGAAGACTTTCTGCACGCGGTGAAGGCCGCCTCCGAACAATTGGTGTGGGGCGACCCTTGGCAAGAGGGTGTGGACATCGGTCCTGTGATCGACCTAGCCAGGCGCGACGAGACGGCGGCGTTGGTTACACGCGCGCAGACCGGCGGCGGCGTCCATCATGTCGAGCTACTTCAGAAAAAACGAGCCAGGGAACCGTGGGTGAGTAACGGCGCTTACGCGCAACCCGTCATCGCCGGTTGCGATCAGCCGGACCATCCGCTGGTACAGGAGGAGACCATGAGTCCGTTACTGGTAGTGCAACGGGCGGAGGACTTCGAACACGCGCTGGTATTATGCAACGGGGTCCGGCACGGTTTGGTTGCCAGTCTCTTCAGCAATACTCCCGAACTTCAGCGAAGGTTTCTGGAAGAAGCCAAAGCCGGCATTCTCAAATTCAATGCGTCAACCGCGGGCGTGGATGTGTCCATGCCGTTTGGCGGCTGGAAGGCATCGGGGCTTGGGCCGCCCGAACATGGTGAGGGGGACCGGCTCTTTTATACGCATATACAAGCGGTTTACGGCGGCAACGATGCGCTGTGGTTCGCAAAAACGCCGGGCGAGGATGAGATTCCCTGATCCGCACTTCTTAGCCAAGCTGTGGGAAGTGGCGGACTTGCCGGCTGCGTGGGAAGCCCACGAGCGCAGGGTGGAAGGAGCGGAATCGAACTACACAAGCAGTCCCTTGCGACGTGCTGCGAGGTTCCAAAGTGAATTGGTCAGCCGTAGCCGAACCCATCCGGCCTTTCGGGGTCTCACAGCCGTTCAAATTCGACCTTGATTTTTCGGCCAACTTTCAGCTTGGTGACCTGTTCCGCAACCGTCGGTTCTTGCAGCCGCTGCGGGAATGACCAGTAGCGCGATCAGGGTGTAATTTACTGTCGTGCAATGTCTTAAAGAACTCATACTCACCCTCGCAGCATAGTCGAATCTTGAAGTACCATTACCGGGTTAGCTGTCACTTAACTTTTGAGAATATTCCCTTCCTGGGCAGATCCGTTCAGACTGTTTGGGGAGGTTATCATGGGCAGGTTCTCTCCGCGGATCGGGATTTCATTTGCCTTGCTGGCCGCATTCTGTGGCGCCGCCAGAGGTCAAGCCGTTACGGAGTATGGGAGTATGACCAGCCGGTCTGCCACCGTTGCCAACCGAGCACACCACATCAGTGATTCAATCGGGGGAGTCTGGAAGAGCCTGGACGGAAAGGTTAAAGGCGCGGACAATACCGGTTTGCAAGAAACATCGCCGAGTGGGACGACGCGACGCGCACCCGTTCGATCCAGAAGGGCAGACACCCGAAGTGCACGGATGCCCAGGAAGACCTATGAAGACCCCAAGGGAATCGGGCCAGGCATGAGCTATGAGGAACTGGTCCGGCGCTTCGGACCACCTTCCTTTGGAGTGACCACGGACCGGGGCACGCAGACGTTTACGTACCTGGGCAGAGACGGCGGCGTCGATCTCGAGCTGCAGGACGGGAAGGTGCTCAAGGTGGTGAAGCCGCAGGAAATCGTGGTGGTTGCGCCGAAATGATGAGAACCGAGCAAGCCGCCGGTTTCCCGGACGGCAATGGCTGACCGATATTGGATGAACCGGCCCCGGACGCTACAATGTAGATGTTCCGGGCACGTAGCTCAGACTGGATAGAGCGGTCGCCTCCTAAGCGACAGGTCGGCAGTTCGAATCTGCCCGTGCCTACCATGTCTCACCCACCGCGTGGCAGAGTGGGCCTCGCCGTCGCAGTTCATGGCGGCGCCTCCAGCTTTTCCGCGATCTCGAGCAGCTTTCTAACGGTGTTCCAGTTTCTGCCGGTCCCGGAGGTCTGCAGCGTCTTTTCGACGCGGGCCATCGACAGTTTGGGGCGTGCCAGACCGTTTGGAAAATAGATGTAGAGCTCGCGGCCGTGGATCCTCAGCTCCTCGGGATGGGCCGGGATGGCAAGAACTTTGTCGCGCGCTTCCGGGGCCGGCTCGCTGGCGAGAAAAGTGACGAGGAGTTTCGCCGGATCGATGCCGTCTCGCGCCGCGAAGGGGTTCCTGGCGATCACGTCTCTCAGGTCGAAAGTGGTGCGAAGAATCACGCCGGGCCGAAAACCGAAGGTCCGCTCGATCCCATTTTCAATGCGCGCGCGCAGCCGAACAAGGTCGCGATCCTTGGTCCTGAAAATGACGTTTCCGCTCTGCACGTAAGTTTGCACGTCTCTCAAGCCCAGCGACTCATGAAGGGCTCGCAGGGCATCCATCTTGATCCGGTTGTGGCTTCCGAGGTTGACGCCGCGGAGCAGGGAAACGATGACGGTCATGCTGGATCGACGCGGTACACCCACTCGGGGCGAACCTGCGGAGGGGGGCTGGCATTCACGTGCCCGATCACGGCTTCCACGAGGTTGTGCATCGGGGCCAGCGTGCAGACCGGATCGGTGGCGGTGGCATCGCCGGTGAGCAGAAGGGCCTGGCAGCGGCATCCGCCGAAGTCCTGAGTGCGCCGGTCGCAACTGCGGCAGGGCTCGGGCATCCACTGTTCGCCGCGGAATTTCTGGAACGCGGCGGACTCCTCCCAAATCCAGCGCAGCGTGCGGGCGCGGACGTTATCGAACTCCAGGCCGGGAATTGAGCCGGCGGCATGGCAAGGCAGGGCGCATCCCGCGGGGTCGATCAGGATGACGCTGCGCCCCCAGCCGCCCATGCAGGCTTTGGGGTACTTGGCGTAGTAGTCGGGCGCGACGAAATCCACGCGCATGCGGCCCTTGAGGCGCTCGCGGGCGGCGGTGATGACGGCGAGTGAGCGCTCCCACTGATCGCGCGTGGGAAGCAGGCCGTCGCGATTGCGCAGCGCCCAACCGTAATACTGGACATGGGCGATCTCGAGGCGGTCCGCTTGCAGTTCCTCGGCCAGCGCGATCATCGGCTCCAGCCGGTCGAGATTCTGCCGGTGCACCACCAGGTTCATAGTGAAGGCGACGCGATGACGTTTGATCAGGCGGGCCAGGTCGAGTTTGTGGGCATGTGCGCGCGTTCCGGCAATCCAATTGGCGGCGTCTTCCTGCGCATCCTGAAAACTCAACTGAACATGATCGAGACCGGCGCCGACCAGCGCTGCCAGCCGCTCCGGTCCCAGTCCGATCCCGGAAGTGATCAGGTTGACGTAAAGCCCCGCCTTGCGGCCGGCGGCAACCAGCTCGGTGAGGTCCGGACGGGCGAGCGGTTCACCCCCGGTCAGGTGGAGTTGCAAAACGCCCAGCTCACTGGCCGAGGCGAATACTTGGGCCCATATGCCGGTCGAAAGCTCAGTTTGCCGCGCCTGCATTTCGAGCGGATTCGAACAATACACGCAGTGCAGCGGGCAGCGGTGCGTGATCTCGGCAATCAGTGACAGGGGGCCCGGTGACATCAAGATGGCCTATCAAACATCGAGAACGCGCTTCTGGTAGAGCCGCTCGATAAACGTGGTGACTTCGGCCGCGATGCGCCCGGGCTCAACGGAAGGGAACTCGGCTGCGAGATCGCGAACGATATCGTCCAGAGTGCGCTGGCCGTCGCACCGCTCCACAATTTTTCGCCCGGGACCAACCAGGCGCAAGACGCCTTCGGGGATCAGCAACACGTCACCTTGCTGGGCGGATTCCTGCAAACGGCAGCCGGGCCGGAGCCTGGGCTGGCTGCTGCCGGATAGCGGGCTCACGCGGCCTCCATGCGAAATGCGCCGGGCGGCGGCCAGCCGGGGCTGACGTAGGCGAAGTAGATGGCGTCCAGTTGGGCCCACAGGATGTCGCACTTGGCGCGGAGTGCGCCGATGACCAGATCCTGCTCGGCCCGCGTGCGCGCATGCTCGGTGACCCAGGCCAGCGCGAATTTGGCGTCTTCGGGGCCTTGCGTGAGGCGCGCTTCGAAATACGCCAGGCCCGGCTCGAGCCACGGATAGTGTTTGCGAAGCGCGTCCATGCGCAAGGCGATCAGATCGCGGGAGAACATCTCGGTGAGAGAGGAAGCGACCGCCTCCAGAAAACTTCTGCGCGAAACGAGCTCCAGATACGCGTTCACGGCGTAGCAGACCGCGGGCAGCGTCTCCCGGCCGGATGCCACGCGCTCGCGGCTCAGGCCGGTGGCTTCGGCCAGACGCAGCCAGCGTTCGATGCCGCCATCGCCGGGACGCGCGCCATCGTGGTCGGTCAGACGTTTGCGCCACAGGCGCCGGAATTCGGAATCGTTCGTGCGCGAAAGCACCAGCGCATCTTTCACCGGAATCTGGCTTTGGTAATAGAAGCGATTGAGCGCCCAGGCTTGCAATTGCCCACGCGTGAGCTTTCCTTCGTGCATCAGCAGGTGAAACGGATGCCGGTGGTGATAGCGCTCTTCGCCCACCGCGCGCAGGTGTGCCGCCAGCTCTTCGGCGGTTAGCAATTCAGGTGCTGAAGCCGTGATCACAGATCGAACTCCAAGCCGTCTTGCGCGACTTCCCAGCCGGCTGCGCGCACGTGACGATGTTCGGGGCTGTCTTCGTCCAGGATGGGATTGGTATTGTTCACGTGGATAAACATCTTGCGCGGGCGCCGCAAGCCGGCCAGCAGTTGCAGGCTTCCATCGGGCCCCGAGATGGGGAGGTGTCCCATCTGGCGTGCCGTACGGCCGCTCCCTTGTATGCGGATTAATTCGTCATCCGTCCAGAATGTGCCGTCAAATAAAAGCAGATCGCAGTTTTCGAGATGCCCGAGCCAGGAGGCTTCAATCGACGGCGCGCCCGGCATGTAGACCAGGCTCCCACTTCCCGGCGCTTCCAATCGCAGCCCGAGCAATGCCTCGTTGGCAGGCAAAGAGGCGGCCAACTCGCTGCTTACGTAGTGCGGGTAATTGCCGGCGAGCGCGAACGGAAGGCATCGGATGCCAGATTTCTCGCCGCTCACCGAGGTGAGTTCGAACTGCGCACCCGGAGTCAACCCGTCCCAAACGATCTGGTTCCCGACCATGGCGAAGATAATGTTCTTCTCCATGATTATCCTGCGGATCGATGGCGTCGCGCAGACCCGTAGCGGCTGCGATTCCCGCAGCATGATCAAGCCGAGCAACTGATCGAGATCGGCGCCTGGAAGAACCAGAGCGGCAATGGGCGTTTCGCGGGAGCGGGCAGTGGGCTGGAGTTTGGGGAAGGACTCGATTTGCCTGGGAAGGTCGGGTGACGCGCTGAGCAGAAACCAGCTAGCGTCGTCAGATGAAACCGCGACCTGAACTTGCGTGCGAGGAGAGCCGTGCAGCGTACGGTCCCGCACACGCCGGCAGTTCGGGCAGGCGCAATTCCACTGTGGAAATCCGCCGCCGGCAGCGGAACCGAGGATCTTGACCCGCACGCGGGCCGTTAGTACTCGGGATTAGCGTAGGTGTTGATTTCGCAACTGGTGCAAATTTCCTGAAAGTCCGGTGTGGTCCATTCCATGGCGTTTGTCTCCGCGTTGGTTGTTGACAGGATCATTCTACCTGCTGGCGCGGCCGTTGTGCAAGTCGTTGGTAGTGCGCTTTTTTAACGCACTACCATAGCAATCTAGACAGATTACGCAATTCGCCGTACCCTAGTCTTGGAGCGGTTGCGAGCACCAAGAGGAGAGGGGGTGAGCGCAATGAAAATGTCATGGCAAACGGAGACAGGCCGTCTCGTATGCTGGTGGTCCGAAGTGGGGGAACGCATCCAGTACAACCCGCGTTGGATTCAGGATGTTTCAAGAAACGTTCAAAGGAAGAATGTTTCACCGTCGGTTCTGGTTTTCACCAGACTCAGTCCATTTGGTGGGAGAGTATGGTACGCTCCGGATCGCCTGCGATAGCTCCACCCTAAGCCGGACCACGTTTCGCGGCTCCAACCGCACCCCGCATGCGTCCTGGCGTAATCGATAAGCGTTAAGGCAAGATGGAACAACCCCGGCCTAGGGGACACAGATCTAGCGCACTACCAAGTCGTTCGGCAGGGGTCGAGTGACGGCCGGGCGATCAGGCCGGCTGGAGCCGCCAGTTTGAAATTTCCGCTACTTCGCGACCGGCGCCGCCTTCTTCGCGGGTGCCGCCTTCTTCACCACGCCGGTCTTTTTCGCGGCCGCGGGCGGCGCGGGCGCGGGGCCTTCACGCTCCAGCTTGATGCTCAGGATCTTCACCGGCACCTTGGGTTTATCGCTGACGGCCGGCACGCCGGCGATCTTCTTTACCACGTCCTGGCCGTCGATCACCTGACCGAATATCGTGTGTTTCCCGTTCAGGTGCGTCGGCGTGCTGTCGGTAATGAAGAACTGTGTGCTGCCGGTATGGGGCTCGCCGATGTTGGCCATGGCGAGGCGGCCGGTTACATCGAACTTCAGCGCGGGCACAAACTCATCTGCAATGGTATAGCCGGCGTTGTAATCGCCTCTGCCGGTCGGGTCGCCGGCTTGGATCATGAACCCGGGGATTACGCGATGAAACGTGATGCCGGTGAAAAACGGGCGCTTGACCATCTGTCCGGTTTTCGGATCGCGAAATTCTTTGGTGCCGCGGACCAGCCCCGTGAAATTTTTTACGGTGATGGGAGTCTCCTTCTCGAACAGGCGCAGTGTGATCACGCCCTGCGATGTGTTCATCACGGCATAGAGGCCGTTTTCGCGCGCGGGCTTGGCCGCGGCATCGGCTTTCGGAGTCTGGGGCGTCTGCGCCAGGAGCGCGCTTGCCATCAAAACTGCAGTCATCAAGCGAATCATGCGTGGATCCTCGTAAAGTGAATGTAAAGCAACGAAGCATTATACTGGATGCGGCCGCCTGGCTGAAGATGACGAGGCCCTGATCCGTACGTAGCGAGGGAAAACAAAAGGCCACTATCAACGCCGAGACCGCCGAGAACACAGGGAAGTTTGGTCGCTTCACACCTCACCGGGCGGGTGGAATCGAGGACCGCTCTAAGAGGAGTTGTCGTAGGACGCCAGCGATGAGAACGCAGAGAAAACATCCTCCCCGGCCTCGGCGCTCCCGGCGCTCTCGGCGTTGATCTGTTGGCTTATGTGCGGATTCCGGACGAGGGCCTGCATCGCTCCGGCATTCGGGTTATGATAATCCGGTAAATTTAGCGGCAACACGAGAGGTATTGCGATGAAGAAAGTTTTTTGGCTATTGCCATGTCTGGCGCTGGCTTTGAGCGGTGCTGATGTTTCGGGAAAGTGGTCTGGCACCATTGACGTCGAAGATGCCGGGAATTCGACGCCGGTGCAGGTCGAGCTGGTACAGAAGTCGGATCTGCTGTCGGGAAAGATCGGACGCCAGGGCGGCGGGGATGAAGGCACCATTCGCAACGGCAAAGTGGATGGGACGAAAGTTTCTTTCGAGGTGGTCTCATCCCAGACCAGCAGCCCTTTCAAGTTCACGCTGACGCTGGTGAACGACACGCTGGAAGGCGAAATGAAGGGCTCGGTGGATGAGGGCGATATCGTCGGCAAGGTGAAGCTGAGCCGCGAGAAGCCAGGCTCAACGACATCCCAATAAACGTACGGGAGCGCATCAGGCGCTGATTCGCAGCACGCGCGTGGCATTGGCGTGCAGGATCTTGCGAACCACTTCACTTCCCGGCGCAAGCCGGCGAATGGCCGCCAGACACTGCGCTCCGCTGCATGCGGCGCCTTGCCCCGCCCGATCGTCGCAGTCGCTCCCGTACATTAGTTTGTCCTGGTGCCTTTCGAGGAATGCGCGCGCGTGCTCTTCATCGCGCAGCAAAGCATTGAGACCGGAGCCGGCCGAGAGATCGCCATACATGTTTGGATAATCCGCCAGGAGGCGGTCCGTGATGCCGCCCGGCGTCACCTTCGTCTTAGGGTAAAGCACCGTTTGGTCAAGGTTGCGGTCGATGTTCCCCCACCAGGTTTGCGCATGCCCGATGAACGCGACGCGCGGATGTTTCTCGAGCACGGTGTGAAAGCGCTCGATGCGCAGGTTGTAAGTCTCATGCTGAAAATGCATGATCACCGGAACGCCGAACGCCTCGGCCACTTCCGCCAGCATGTGGATGGCGGGCGAATCGCACTCGACCGGAAACTTCTGCTCGCCGATGCCGATGGCGCCGGCTTTCAGATACTTCTCGATCACCTGACGCGCGCCGGGGAGATCCGGCACTTCGTTGGCGAAATACACGAAGAGTTCCGGGTGGCGGCGGGCCAGGTCCACGACGGACTCATTTCCGCCCGCGCCGACAGCGAGCCCGTACAAAGAGGCCGCGGGCAGCAGCACCGTGCGCGTGACGCCCATGGTGCGCTGGTGCGCAATCAATTCTTCGTCCGTGCGGCCGGTGTAATTGGTGTGCTGGTGAATGTCGATGACCGGCTCGGCAGCGGGCACGAGTGCAGCCGCGGCCGCCCCAAGAAACGTTCGCCGTGAAGGTAGGAAAGGCATTCGTGCCTGTCCATTGTGCATGACGGGAGAATAGACAGGCAAGAGCGCCTATCCTACAATCAGACCGCGAAAAACCATGTGCCGAATCTACCTGCCTGTGCTGATGGCCCTTTCCATTCTCGCGCCCGCCGCCGAGAAGCCCGTGTTCCGCGGTTCCGATGGCCTCGACAAACTGGTGCGGGATTCCGCTGCCGCTGCCATCGAGCGCTTCGGCGCGGGCGGGCTCGCGGCCGATAAGATCGCCATCACCGTGATCGATATCACCGATCGCGACTATCCCGCGCGCGCCAGTTACCGGGGCAGTGAGCCCACGTATCCCGCGAGCGTGGTCAAGCTCTTCTACCTGGTGGCCACGCATCACCAGCTCGAAACCGGCGCGATCGCGCGCACACCGGAGCTCGAGCGCGCGCTGCACGACATGATCGTCGATTCCTCCAATGACGCGACGGCTTTCGTTATCGATGCGCTCACCGGCACGACGAGCGGGCTGGAACTGGGCGATGCCGCGCTACACGAGTGGATGGACAAGCGGAACCTGATGAACCGCTACTTCGCATCACTGGGCTATGAAAACATCAACGTCAACCAGAAGACCTGGTGCGAAGGACCTTACGGACGCGAGCGGCAGGGGCTGGGCCCCAATTTCGAAAACCGAAACCGGCTCACCACGGATGCCGTCGCGCGCCTCTGGTATGAGATCGTCGCCAGACGCGCCGCCGCGCCCGCCGCCACGCGCGAGATGCTGAATCTGCTCCACCGCGATCCCTTCGCCAAGTCCGAAGATCCCGACGACCAGGCCACGGCGTACTCCGGGAAATCGCTGCCGCCCGGATCGCAATATTATTCGAAGGCCGGCTGGACCTCCGACACGCGCCACGACACCGCGTATATCCGGCTGCCTAATGGCGTCGAATACATCCTGGCGGTTTTCACCGTGGATAACAGCAAGCAAGCGGGAGTCATTCCGCTGGTCTCGCAGATGGTCGCTCAGGAATTGGCTAAAATCGCGCCAAAGGCCGATCTGGAGCGGGTCAAAGGAGCCTTCCTAGGGCTCAACGGGTCGAAATCCGGTCGATACCCGGTAGCCGCCGGGGTCCGGCCTTTGTATACTACTCGCTTTGGCAAGGAGTCGCCCTATGAGTGCCCCGGCAATCATACGTTCCCATAAAGGCGTCGACCAAAACCGTGAGTTGGCGCTCGAATTTCTGCGCTATATGGCCACCATGCGGGCGGTTGAGGACCGCATTGAGCGCAAGCTGTACCGGCAGGGAAAAATTCTAGGCGGCGTCTATGTAGGCCGGGGGCAGGAAGCCATTCCAGTGGGCGTGGGGCTTACGGCTGAGGCGGACGACGTCTTTTGCCCGTCTCACCGCGACATGGCGCTGTTTCTGATCCGCGGCATCCATCCCCGGCAGATCTTCGCGCAGTATATGGGGCGCGTAGGCGGTCTCACGCGCGGCAAAGACGGCAACATGCACATGGGCGATATGAACCGCCGCATCATCTCCATCATCAGCGCCATGGCAGCGTCGGTGCCGGTAGCGGCGGGGGCGGCGCTGGCGCTGAAATATAAGGGCACGCGGAACATTGCCTACTGTTTCTTTGGCGACGGCGCCACCAGCCGGGGCGACTGGCATGAAGGGTTGAACCTGGCAGCCGTCTTGAAGCTGCCGGTAGTCTACGTCTGCAACAACAACCAGTACGCCTACTCGACGCCGCTCGCCAAGCAGATGGCGTGCGCCAATGTGGTCGACCGCGCTCCGGGTTACGGAATTCCGGCCGAGATGGTGGACGGCAACGACGTTTTCGCGGTCCACAAAGCCGCGCGCCGGGCCGCCGAACACGCGCGCGGCGGCAAAGGGCCATACCTGATCGAGTGCAAGACCTTCCGCATGACCGGCCACTCGGCGCATGACGCCGCCGAATACGTGCCCGCCGGGCTGCGGGAGGAATGGGCCGCCAAAGACCCCATCGCGCGCCTGGAAAAGAAGATGGTCGAGAAGGACTGGGTGGCGCAGGACGAAATCGATCACATGCACGATGAGATCCGGCAGGAGCTTGAAGCGGCGGTCGAGTGGGCCGAGAAAAGCCCGTATCCGGATGCTTCCGAGCTGCTCGACAACGTTTATGAGAGCGCGTAGGGCGGGGCGGGGGTTTGTAGGGAAGGACCGGCTGGGAGAAGAACCCGCAGGTCCCCGCAAACCCGGCGTGGCCCTGCGCTACAGGGGAATCGCTGTATGCAGATGACCTACCTCGAAGCCATTCGCAAGGGCATCCAGGAGGAGATGGAGCGCGATCCGGACGTTTTCCTGCTGGGCGAGGACATCGGCATTTACGGCGGCGCGTTCAAGGTCACGGCCGGAATGCTCGAGCAGTTCGGCGAAAAGCGCGTCATCGACACGCCTATTTCAGAATCCGCCATCGTGGGGGCCGCCATCGGCGCGAGCTTGATGGGTCTACGGCCGGTGGCCGAGATGCAGTTCGCCGATTTCATCACCTGCGGTTTCGACCAGATCGTCAACTTTGCCGCCAAATGCCGCTACCGCTGGGGCGCGGCGGTGCCTATGGTGATTCGCGCGCCTTCAGGCGGCGGAATCCACGGCGGCCCCTTCCACTCGCAGAATCCCGAAGCCTGGTTCGTGCACACGCCGGGGTTGAAAGTGGTGGCGCCTTCTTCGGCCTCCGACGCCAAGGGCCTGATCAAATCCGCCATTCGCGATAACGACCCGGTGCTGTATTTCGAGCACAAAGCCCTCTACCGCCGCGTCAAAGAAGACGTGCCCGAAGGCGACTTCACGGTACCCATCGGCAAGGCCGCCGTGGTTCGCGAAGGCCGCGATCTTTCGATCATCACTTACGGCGCGATGGTCCACGTGGCGCGCGAAGCCGCGGAGACGCTCGAGAAGGAAGGGGTTTCGATCGAGATTGTGGACTTGCGAACGCTGGCTCATCTGGACGAGGACACTGTGCTCGCGAGCGTGCGCAAAACATCCAAGGTTCTGCTGCTGCATGAGGACACGCTCACGGGCGGCATCGGCGGGGAACTGGCCGGGCGGATCTCAGAGAAGGTTTTCGAGTATCTAGATGGCCCCATCGTGCGCGTCACGGCGCCCGATACGCCCGTGCCTTACAGCCCGCCGCTTGAAGAAGCTTTCCTGCCCAATGCCGCGAAAGTTGCGGAGCGGGCGCGCTGGCTGGCGCGTTACTGAGCCGGTTTTCGCTTCGCCGCAGGTGATGGTGCGGCCAGTAACTTCTTCAAATTCAGCAGATGCCGGGGGCGATACCGCTTTGGCGACCATTTAATCTTCGGAGAGAACTGAACGCCCACCCAATATCCAATCTCGCAAAAGTAGCAATAGGAGACCACACCGGCCAGGCGGCCCTTATGATATTCGATGTCGAGTTCGGTGCCGAGCGGCAGGGGGTCGTCCAATTGCAGACAGGCACCGTGCGGGGAGATGTCCTCCAGAAGGCCGGTGCACTTGTGCGCCTGGCCGCCGTCATCCGTCCACTGCACTCCGACCATGTCCGCGCACATCAACCGAGGTTCTGCACGCCGGTCTATCATATGTCTTTAGAATCGACGGGTTGGAAGCAAAACTTTAGCGGTGGGTGGCGGGGCGCAGGCTCTCAGGCTGCGGGTTGAGAGTCGAACGCGAGCTTTCCGGACAAAGACGTATCGGCATGAATGCCGACACTTGCAGGCTGTGGGCCTGCGCCACATGGCGCCGTAATTCTTCAACGAAACTGTGACTCACGCTCCTAGACGCCCCGGCGGTTGCCCCACAGGTCCACGTGAAGTCGGGGGCTGAGGCGGAATCCCTCGCGCTTGGCAATCTCGGCCAGCCACACGCCGCGCTCGCGCAGGACAGACGGTTCGACACCCTCGGGCATGAGGATCACTTTGGCGCGGTCGGCCTTTAGCTGGTCGAGCATGCTCCCGATTTCGCCCAGGTCCTCGGGCGTCGTTACCACGAACTTGAGCTGGTAGTCATAGGTCTCGATCAGCCGCCGGAGGATGTCCGGCTGGAAGCGCAGCGTCTCGTGCCTGGTGGCCCAGGGACCCTCCGGAGTCGAGTTCGCGAGTTTGGGGCTGATGCTCATCAGATCGCAGGCTACGGGCGCGAACACGGTGCCGGCGGTTTCGATGGTGATGTGCAGGCCGCGCGCGCGCAGGCGCTCGGTGAGCTCGACGATTCCGGGGGCGATCATGGGCTCGCCGCCGGTGACAACCACGTGCCGCGCCGGAAAAGCGGCCACGCGTTCCAAAATCTCATCGAGCGAGCGCTCCTCGCCCTCAGGCTGCCACGAAGTGTACGGCGTATCGCACCAGGAACAGCGCAGATTGCAGCCGCTGGTGCGCACAAAGACGGAAGGCACGCCGATGAGCGAGCCCTCGCCTTGCAGCGAGTAGAAAATTTCGGCGATTCTCATTTAAATTCAGGTGTTAGGTGTTAGGTTCCAGGTGTCAGCACGCCGCGTCTGGCTCCCACGCTGTTCCTAACACCTAGCACCTAGCACCTAAAACCTAGCCAGGATCCTTGATCCCTGCCTCTTCAAACCCCTTGCGCCGCAGCACGCACGAGTCGCACTGGCCGCAGGGGCGGCCGCCGGCGTCGGGATCGTAGCAACTGTGCGTCAGGCGGAAATCCACGCCCAGTTCGCTTCCCAGTTTCACGATCTCAGCTTTCGAGAGCCGGATCAATGGGGTGTGGATCTTGACGCGAGCGCGGCCTTCGACGCCGGATTTGGTGGCCAGATTGGCCATGCGCTCGTAGGCTTCGATGTACTCGGGACGGCAATCGGGGTAGCCGGAGTAATCGAGCGCGTTCACCCCTATGAAGATGTCGGACGATCCCAGAACTTCGGCCCAGGCCAGCGCCAGGGACAGGAAAACCGTATTGCGAGCGGGCACGTAGGTGATGGGGATCCCGGCTGACATTTCATCCGGCGCGCGGCCTTTGGGCACGGCGATGTCACTGGTGAGGGCCGAGCCGCCGAAGACGCGCAGATCGATCGGGATAACCAGGTGCCGCGCTGCGCCCAGGCTCGCTGCCACGCGCGCGGCCGATTCCAGCTCCACGCGGTGCCGCTGGCCGTAATCGAACGAGAGCGCGTAGCATGCGAAACCCTCGCGGCGGGCGAGCGCCAGGCAGGTGGAGGAATCCAGGCCGCCGCTGAGCAGGCAGACGGCTTTTCTGGCGTCCGGGCATCCCGGCGTTAGAAGCCCACCGGCGCTCATTTCGGCAGCTTCAAAGCCAGGAAAAATCCAATCACGGGAAACATTACCAGGCCGATGAACGCGGTCTGCATGGAGAACAGGTCCGAGATCCAACCGGTCAGCGGGATGAACAGGAGGCCGGAGGTCCCCCAGGCGAAACCCATCAGCATGGCGGATACGGTGCCGGCCTGCGTGGGCGCCAGTTCCTGGCCCATCACCACGTTCACGGGATTGGTGAACAGCAGAATCAGGCCGCCCAGCGCCAGGCCGACGGTGGAAGCCCATCCCGTCGAGAAAACAAACAGCGCCAGAAATGGCACTGACGCGATCATGGAGAAAATAATCACGCGACGTCCGCCGAAACGGTCCGCCAGATTGCCACCCAGAATGCCGCCCAGCGCGCCGGCGCCCAAATAGAGGGTGAGATTCAGGCTCGAACTGGCCAGCGAATAACCGCGCTGCGTATGCAGATAGAGCGGCAGAAACTGCGTGAAGGTGATTTGCACAATGGAGCGGATGAACACCAGGAAGTAAAGGATGGTCATCGGCTTCCACACCGCCCGCAATGGCGCCCAGTCAAAACGCGGCCGGGTGTGAGCTTCCGGTTCGGGCGGGCGTAGAAACATCAGCAGAAGTATGGAGAGCGCCACACCGGGCAGCGCCGCCCAGTAAGTTCGCGGAAGTCCCAGGCGCGCGGAAACTTCCGAGAAAAAGGTAGGGCCAAGCGCCAGACCGAGCGTCCCCGAGGAGATGAAGATCGCCATGGCGCGCTGGCGGTTCGGCGTGATGCCGTGGGTGGCGTTGGACGCCGCATGCGGGTGAAACGACGCGATGCCCGCGCCGCCCAGAAAAACCATGCCCAGCAGCGCGGGATAGTTTGGGGCGAGCCCGAGCGACGAGATAAAGATGCCGGCCACCGCAGGGGCGAGAGCGGTAAACAGCCTTGAGTGAAAGCGGTCCGAAAGAAAGCCCCAGCCGGGTTGCAGCACCGAGGACGAGAACGACAGCACTCCCGCCAGGATGCCCGCCTGCGTGAAGCTCATGTGGAATTGGTCGAGCAGCAGCGGCTGCAACGCTCCAAGCGCACCCGAATAGAGGTCGATGATGAAGTGTGTGATGCAGAAAAGAGTCAGCGAGTAAAGCGTTGCCCGCGCCACGGGAGCAAGCGTCGAGGGCGCATTCGGTTCGAGCAGAGCTGTCTTGGGAAACATGCCTCGAGTGACCTGGCTATTATAGCGTTCCGCCGCATTCCGGGCTCTAACTGTAATCCGTGGATAGACTTTCACCGCCGAGGCGCGGAGACGCCGAGGAAGTCAAGAAAGGTAGTCGCTGGCTCGGAGCGCGATCCGGAAGGGATGC
>JBGPKX010000056.1:0-21133 GCA_041486185.1 Bryobacteraceae bacterium
CCAATTCGGCGACGGCGCGATCGCCGACAGCACCCAGAACCGCCGCGAAGCCTTCCGCACCACGCCCCTGCTCTCCGACGAAGCGTTCGCCGCGGCGGCCGGAGCGATTGCCTAGGCCGGCTGTTTCGCACGTTTCTTGACCGGGTAAAGCGACTTCCGAAATATGACACCCGTGTGGTGAATCAGAAGTCCGTTCAAGGGAACATTCGATGTCGTGTGGTGGCGCAGCCTCTCAGGCTGCTGGGTCGAGACTCGTCGCGACCTTTGCGATCGAAGACATGCCGACACGGCAGGCCGAGGGCCCGCGCCACACGCCCACAGCTCTTCTTACCGAACCTCTGACCACCAGACCAGGCGCCCACTGTACAATGGCCCCTTGGCGCGGCGGCGATTCTTTGTAGACCGGATCCGGGGCGATCGCGCGGAGCTGGAAGGCGATGATGCCCGCCACCTGGTGCGCGTGCTGCGCGCCGAGGCCGGGCAGCGCTACGAGCTTTCCGACAACCAGCGTGGGTATCTCGCGGAGATCACCGACATCGGACCGCATCGCGTGGCATTCCGCATCCTCGAGCCGCTCGCTGCCGAGGCGCCTGCTCCAACCATCACCTTATTCGCCGCGCTCATGAAGTTCGACCGCTTCGAGTGGCTCGTCGAAAAAGCCACCGAGCTCGGTGTGGCGCGCATCGTTCCGGTGAGTGCCGAGCGCGCCGAGAAAGGTCTGGCATCAGCGGCCGTGAAGCGCGCCGAGCGCTGGAAGAAAATCGCGCGTGAGAGCAGCCAGCAGGCGCGGCGCGTGCGCGTACCGGAAGTCGCGCCGCCGGTCGAATTCTCCGCCGCACTGGCCGATTCCTCGCGCTATCGCTATTTCCTCGAAGAGCAGCCGGGCGCCGAGCCGCTCCTGCGCGCGCTCCCGCCTGAATCCACCCGCACGCCTGAAGATGCCATCGCACTGTTGGCCGGTCCCGAGGGCGGCTGGACGGATCGCGAGCGCATGCTGGCGGCTGCCGCCGGCTGGAAATCCGTCTCGCTGGGCCACAACATCCTGCGCGCCGAAACCGCCGGCATGGCGGCCCTGGCCACCTGTAGTCATGCCTGGCACCGGGCCTCCTGAAAGTATTGCACCGGGCCGATTAGAATGAAGAAGACGGCTCATGGGGTTTTACTTCGGATCGACGACGGAAGTGGCGGCGCTTCTCGCCATGGGCGTCATCCAATGGCACCTCGGGAGTATTGCTAATTCCTTCATAAAGAATCACTTGCCCGCTTGGCTCGCACGCATGACGCGCGTTCTGGTCGGACTCGTCGTGGCAGCGATAGCCCTGGGCCTGGTCTTGAGCCTGCCGAATGCCAACCGCCTGCCGCTGACTCCTTTCCTTGGCGGGTTGCGCGGAATTGCGCTGCTTTGGTCATTCACTTCCACCGCCGCCTGGCTCGTGTATCGCGTTCTGCGCCTGTTTCGCTGGCGGTCCGAGGAAGCCGATCCCACGCGGCGCGCTCTGCTGCTCACGGCTGGCACTGCGGCCGTGGCGGCGCCCTTCGCGTTCGTCGGTTTCGGCGCCCTGGTCGAGCGCACGGACTTCCGCGTCCGGGAGATCGATATTCCCATTCCGGACCTTCACCATGACCTCGAAGGTCTGCGTCTGGTACAGATCAGCGATATCCATTTGAGTCCATTCCTCAGCGAGAAGGAGTTCGCCCGGGTTGTGGATGCCGCCAACGGCTTGCGCGCGCACATCATGTTCGTGACCGGCGACCTGATCTCGGTGCGCGGCGATCCTCTGGATGCCTGTCTCGATCAGATCTCGCGCCTGCGTGCTGACGCGGGCGTGCTGGGATGTCTTGGAAATCACGAGGTCTACGCGCGCACTGAAGAGTACACCACGGTGCAGGCGGCTCGCATGGGCATCCCTTTTCTGCGCAGCCAGGCCCGGCAACTCCGCTTCGGCGGCGCCGTACTCAACATCGCCGGCGTGGATTATCAGAAGATGAACGAGCGTTCTCACTACCTGCGCGGCGCCGAGCGGCTGCTCGTGCCGGGCGCGCTCAACATGCTGCTATCCCACAATCCCGATGTCTTTCCCGCAGCAGAGCGGCAGGGATGGGACTTCACGCTTGCCGGGCACACGCACGGCGGCCAGGTAAATTTCGAGATCCTGCATTACGGCCTGAACATCGCGCGGTTTTACACGCCGTACGTTTACGGCCTCTACACTTCCGGCCGGTCTTCCATCTACGTGACGCGCGGCATCGGCACCATCGGTATGCCCGCGCGATTGGGCGCGCCGCCCGAGATTTCCGTGCTGCGCTTGAGGAAGGCGTAGCCGGTCTTGCGTTATCTGATCTTCAGCGATCTCCATGCCAACTGGGAGGCACTGCAGGCGGTGCTCGGCTCCGCGGACGGCCAGTACGATCGCATCGTCTGTCTCGGCGATCTGGTCGGTTACGGCGCCGACCCCAATGCCGTCACGGACTGGGTGCGCGCCAACACCAGTGTTGTGGTGCGGGGCAATCACGACCGCGCCTGCGCCGGCCTGGAAGACCTCGAATGGTTCAACCCCGTGGCCCGCGCCGCCGCCCAGTGGACGCGCGCGCAGCTCACGCTAGAAAACCTGGATTACATTTCCGCGCTTCCCAAAGGTCCGATGGCGGTCGGAAGCTTCCAGATTATGCACGGGTCTCTCTTGGACGAGGATGCGTACATGATCACCGCCGCCGACGCCGGCGAGGTATTCCCCTACTTGGAATCTTCGATCGGTTTATTCGGCCATACACACGTACAGGGCGGCTTCGAATGGGTCCGCAACCGCGTGTGGAGCATCGGCGGGCCAGACCCGCAGGCGAAGAAAGAGACGCTGCTCGAATTCGATCCCGACGCGGCTTACCTCATCAACCCGGGTTCGGTGGGCCAGCCGCGCGACACCGATCCGCGCGCCGCGTATATTCTCTACACCCCGGAGGACCGTTTCCTTACTTATCACCGCGTGGATTACGACATCGACGCCGCGCAGGCGAAGATCCGGCGCGCCGGCCTGCCGGATTTGCTGGCCCAGCGGCTGGGAGTGGGGCGATAGCTCCACTCGAACAAGCCCAAACCAGTCTGGCCCGCTTCATGTGGAGATCACGGATTATCACTGAGGAGAGGAAGCGCCATGCGCCGTCACAAAACGGACCGAATCCCATTTCCCCGCCCGGGAGAAACCATCCGGGAGGATTACCTGAAGCCGCTCGGCATGAGTGTCAACAAACTGGCGCTCCGCGCTCCAACGACCCGCATGACGGGGATTGTCAACGGCCGCCGTGGCATCAACGCCAATACCGCGCTGCGTCTGGCCCGTTATTTCAAGACCACTGCCAGGCTCTGGCTCAACCTTCAGGCCTCCTACGAATTGGCCAAGGCCTCCGAGACCAGGCTCGAAGAGATCGAGCGCACCGTGCGGCCGAGCGAGGCGGCGTGAAAGGACTCAGGAGGCGCCGGCACGTGCTTTCGCGGCTTCCGCGCACTTAACGCAGATGCACACCTTCCCCTTCGCCCCTTCCGGCACCGCTGCCAACGCATCCCGTGAAATCGTCACGTTAGCGCACCAGCACTCGCTCTTCCCCGCGGCCATGCCGCACTCGTTCGGCTCGCCGCAGAGGGGCAACGGTCCGGGCATGGTTCGCTCATACCGTCTCCGGATGCGTCACAGGAGTGTAGAATTCCTTGACTCGCCGCCCCGCTGCTCGCCCCACAACCTGCGCCAGCTCATCTTCTGAAGCGTTGCGCACCAGCTCTGGACTGCCGAAATGCCGCAGCAGCTTTTGCACGGTGCGTTCGCCCACGCCGGGAATCTGGTCCAGCTCTGAAGTCAGGCGCGCGGCGTTGCGGCGCGTACGGTGGAAGGTCACGGCGAAGCGGTGCGCCTCGTCGCGGATCGACTGGATCAGGTGCAGGATCGGCGAGAATCGGTCCAGCACAACCGGCTCGTTTTCCTGGCCCTGCACGTAGATAATCTCCTCGCGCTTGGCGATGGACGCCAGTGGCTGGTTGATAATCCCCAGCGCTTCGAGCGCTTCCGCCGCCGAGTGCAATTGGCCGATGCCGCCGTCGATCAGCACCAGTCCGGGCATCGGCTGGTTTTCCTGCTGCAGGCGCGAGTATCGCCGCGTCACCACCTCGCGCATGCTGGCAAAATCATCGTTGCCGGTCACGCCGCGGATGATGAACTTGCGATAATCCGCCTTCTTCATCCGCCCCTCTTCCCACACCACCATGCTGGCCACTTTGTCGGTGCCCTGGATATGCGAGACGTCGAAACACTCGATGCGTTTTGGCGCATCCGGCAATCCCAGCGCATCCTGCAGCGCTTCCTGAATCGCGCGCGACGACGGCTTCAGCACGCGGAAACGCTGGTCGAAGCTATGCTTGGCATTAGTCTCGACCAAGTTGAGCAACGCCTTCTTCTGCCCGCGCTGCGGCGTGTGGATTTCAACTTTCCGGTTGCGCTTTTCCGAGAGCAGCTCTTCCAGCGCCTCCCGGTCTTCGAAATCCACGGGCACGTGAATGATCGACGGAATGTGCTGCTGGTCGATGTAGATCTGCTTGATCAGCGCGGAGAAAAATTGCGGCGCGTCGAAATCCGGCTGGTCCTCCCAGAAAAACTCACGCCGGTCGACGATCTGGCCGTTGCGCAGATGGAACAGGTTGAGCGCCACCAGCGGCGGCTCGGCATAAGCGGCGAAGATATCGATATCGTCACCCTTGGCCGCGGCCATCTTCTGGCGCTCTTCCATTTCTTCCACGGTCGAAAGCAGGTCGCGCAGCGCGGCCGCTTCCTCGAAGCGCGTCTCATCCGATGCCTGCTGCATCCTCCGGCGCAGGCCCGCCGCCAGATCCGCGTGCCGCCCCTCGAGAAACAGCTTGGCGTTCTTCACCGCGCCGGCGTAAGCGTCATCCGTCGTGAGCCCCTCCACGCAAGGCCCCAGGCAGCGGTGGATGTGGTATTGCAGGCAGGGCTTGGGATGATGGCGCGTCAAATCCACCTTGCACGACGGCACCAGGAAACTGCGATGGATGAAGTTCACCAGGCGATACGCCAGATTCGCCGGAAAGAACGGGCCGTAGTAGGTGGCGCCATCCTTGCGCAAGCGGCGCGTCACGTACACGCGAGGGTATTTTTCGCTGGTGAGCTTGATGTAGGGATACGTCTTGTCGTCGCGCAGCAGGATGTTGAAGCGCGGCTTCCACTGCTTGATGAGGTTGTTCTCGAGAGCCAGGGCTTCTTTCTCGTTATCGACCAGGATGTAGTCGATATCGGTGGCCTCGGAGAGCAGCGTGCCGGTCTTGACGTCGGCCATACGCTCTTCGGAAAAGTAGCTGCGCACCCGCAGCCGCAGGCTCTTGGCCTTGCCCACATAGATCACGCGGGCGGCGGCATCTTTGTACAAATACACCCCGGGCCCCAGGGGCAGTTGCGCAGCCTTCTCTCGGAGTTCTACCGCAGGCAATGTAATTTAATTATGTCACGCGGTCCGAGCGCTGCATTCGGCGACGCCGGCGCGATCGTGTGACGCCAGAATTTCGCCGGCAGCCGTCTGGTCGCCAACCTCCATGTACCAGGCCTGAATCGCCCACAGCATCTTGCCTGCAAGACAAAAGGGGCTTGACAACGGTCCTCGTGTGAGCTAAATCTTATACAGACTAGTCTGTAATACAAACTAGTCTAGGAGAAAACAAATGACCGGCAACGACCCGCTCGTGGCCGCGCAGCGTGCCGCCGAGCGCTATTGGAATGTGGACGGGATCGCGGAAATCTACGTAGGCTGTCTCTTTCTACTGGTGCCTGTTTTAACCTTTTGTTCCGAACACCTGCCGTACGGGCCGCTATGGTTCGGCCTGGGCTTCCCCATAGCATTGATGGGTGGAATAGCCATCGGCAGGCCCGTAATCGTCGCCATCCGGCGGCGCCTCACGTATCCACGCACCGGTTACGTCGCCATCAGGCGGCGGCCTACCGACGCCGCCGGAATCGCGCTGACTCTGGTTGCTCTGGCGGCCATTGTCGTTCTGATCGCCACGAAGGGCGATTGGAGCGCCGGGGTGTATGCGGCCACGGGCCTGATCCCCGGCGTAATCAATATCCACTTAGCGCGGTCGATGGGTCTCGCGCGATTCTACTTCCTGGGTATTGTGTCCATCGCCGCAGGTGCCGCTTTGGCGCTGGCCGATCCGCGGGTGCCGCTCGGGATGAGCCTGCTATGGGGCGTTGTGGGCGTGAGTTGTGTCATGACCGGTGGGATCACGCTGCGCCGGTATCTGCGGACGAATCCCGCTCCGCCGCCGGAGCAGGCATGATCGGTGGCCTTCGCGATCTGGCGGATCTGGACCGCGTCATACACGAACCGGCCCGGCTTACGATCGTCAGTCAATTGTACGTATCCAGGGAAGCGGACTTTCTATATCTCCAGCGGGAAACCGGGCTGACCAAGGGGAATCTTTCGAGCCACCTCGCGCGACTGGAGGAGGCTGGCTACGTGCGCATCGAAAAGACCTACCGCGGGAAACTCCCGCTGACCTTATGCAGCCTGACCGAAGCCGGCCGCAAGGCCTTCGAGAATTACCGCAAGACCGTCAAGCGCGCGCTGGGGCGTTAAATTGCGTCTGGCACCTTTCACTCCCCGTTTCATACTATTTCTACAGAGCATAGGATAACTGCACCTTTGAGAAGTCCTTTTCCCGGTAGAGCCATATAATTGTGGATATGGCAGGCTGGCGAACGGCGACTGTGATCGGTTTGATGGCTCTCGTGGGCTCCGCGGCCGGTCAGCTGAAGCCGCCCCAGCAACCTCCGCCGGCGCAAGAGGAGCAGGCGCCGCCCGAGGAGGACGAGACGGAAAAGCCGAAAGAGTACTCGTTCAATCCGCTCCAGGCGGAAAAGGAAGTGCGCATCGGCAATTTCTATTTCCACAAAGGCAAATATCAGGCGGCGGCGCACCGCTTCCGCGAAGCCACTAAGTGGAACGCCAATCTTCCGGAAGCGTATTTTCGGCTGGGGGAAGCCGAGGAGAAGCAAAAAAATTGGAAGGCGGCGCGCGAGGCTTACCAGAAGTTCGTGGAGCTCGCCCCCGACGATAAGCGTGGCGCCGAGGTCCACAAGAAAATCGCCAAGCTGTCCAAAAACAAAGGCTAGATTCGCTGCACGGCCTTGCGTGGGCGCCGCTTGAGCTGGCGGGTGACGATGGTCACGATCCTCCTGACCCCTCGCTCGAAATCCGGAAACAGGTCGATGTATTGAATTTCGCGGCGGATGCTGACGGGCACGCTGCAACCGTTGAGACGCACCGGGATGAGAAAAACATCGTCCAGGGGCACTCGCCGCGCGCAGTCCAGGGCATACCGGATTTCGGCCTGGAAGCCGCCCTTCTTGCTGACCGAATTCCGCGAGAAGCATGCTATGACGAAGTCGGTGGCCTCGATGGCGTCTTCGATGGAGCGCGGCCAGTTCTGGCCGGGCAGCAGCTTGCGGCGGTCGATCCAGGGATCGAAACCCTGAGTTTCCAGCGCATCGCAAAGTTGCTCGACAACGTGCGCGTCTTCTTGAACGTAGGCCAGGAAAACGGACGGAGCCGAGCGCGCCACAAAACGGTAGCCGCTCTTGCCCCTTGGGCGGAACGCTCCAAGACCGTCGATCTCGACCGTCTTGCCCTCTTCCAGGCACTCGCGCACCATGCGCGCCACCTGGCGGGCCGACGACAGGCTACCGTTTACCACGGCGCGCGGCCCCCTTGACGACGGGGCGTTCGAACGCAAAGCTCCACTTCGGCCCCGGCGTAAATTGTCCCAGCCCCGGCAGGTGTGCGCTTTCACCCTTTTTCAGGTTGGCAATGATCTGGCTGACCACGTGGTTCAGTTGGTCGGCGGCTTCAGCTCTGGAAACGCCGGCTTCCTTGGCCAGGCGCTTGGTAAGATTGGCCTTCTTCATCCGATTTCATGTTATTCAATGGGGCCGGCAGTGGCAGCGCGTTGCTGGCGTGGGCGGGGGCTGAAAATGGCCGTAAGTAGTTGAAAAAGAATTTTTTATTAAATCTTGATAGCCTTACAGCCGGCACTTTGGAAGTTGTGACCAGAGAAGTGGGTTCTTAATGAAGCGATTTTAATAGCCGCTTAAGGTCGAGTTCATGTCGAGTCCGATATGATAGCCGTCAGACGAGAACATCGTCACTCCAAAGGAGAAAAGCAAAAAATGAAGAAACTGATGACCGCCATGCTGGGCCTGTCTTTGCTGACTGGTCTCGCCACCGTTTCCTTCGCCCGCCAGGACGAAAAGAAGGAAGAGGGAAAGAAAGCCAAGAAGACCAAGAAGGGCAAGAAGGCCAAGAAAGAAGAGCCCAAGAAAGAAGGCTAAGGCCTTCGCGGCTTTACATCCCAGGATAGCCGCGTAGCCAGTCTTCTGTGCTACGCGGCAGTCCGGTTTTCCCCACCTCCCCGTAGCTCTCCCGAATTCGAAATTGACTCACCCCCTGGCTTTTCGCATAATCTCTAGTTGGACACAGGAGATTGCTTGACGCCCTTCGATGAACATCTCTGTTAAAGGCGAGTACGCGCTTCATGCGGTGTTTGATCTCTCGACGCAACCCCAAGGACAGCCAGTCAAGATTGCCGATATCGCCAGGCGGCAGAAGATCCCGCAAAAATTTCTGGAACTGATCCTCGCCAGTCTGAAGCAGGGAGGGTTCGTGGAATCGCGGCGCGGCGCCGAAGGCGGCTATCTGCTATCACATCCGCCCGACGCCATCAAGGTGGGCGATGTGCTCCGGTTCGTAGAAGGCGCGCGTGACGAGAAGACACGCGGCCGCCGCCAAGTGGAATCACCCTTTGCGGACATGTGGCGGCGGGTCAATCAGGCCGTGTCCGACGTGCTCGACCAAACCTCGTTCGCAGACTTGCAGAGGGCGTGGAAAGAGAAGCGCGCCAGATTCGTGCCTAACTGGGAGATATGACCAGCTTGATATACGCAGACAATTCTCTAAGCATCGGCCGCACGCCGCTAGTGCGCCTGAATCGCCTGGCGAAAGGTGCGCCGGCAACGCTGCTCGCCAAGATCGAGGGCCGCAACCCGGCGTATTCGGTGAAGTGCCGCATCGGCGCGTCGATGATCTGGGACGCGGAGAAGCGCGGCGTCTTGAAGCTCGGCAAGGAGCTCATTGAGCCCACCAGCGGCAACACGGGCATTGCCCTGGCGTTCGTGGCGGCGGCGCGTGGATACCCCATTACGCTGGCCATGCCGGAAACCATGTCGATCGAGCGGCGGAAAGTCCTGAAGGCGTTTGGGGCCAAGCTGATCCTCACCAGCGGCGCCGAGGGGATGCACGCGGCTATCAAGCGCTGCGAGGAAATGGTGGCTACCGACCCAGATCGCTACATCATGCTGCACCAGTTCAAGAATCCGGCCAACCCGGAGATTCATTTCAAGACCACGGGCCCGGAGATCTGGGAAGACACGCAGGGCGAAATCGATGTACTGGTGTCCGGCGTCGGCACCGGCGGCACCATTACCGGCGTGTCGCGTTACATCAAGAAGCAAATGGGCAAGAAAATCGTCTCGGTGGGCGTGGAGCCGGTGACCAGCGCGGTGATCACGCAGACGCTCAACCATCAACCGCTGCGCCCGGGACCGCACGCCATTCAGGGGATCGGCGCGGGATTCATTCCCGATACGCTGGATCTCTCGATGGTGGACCGTGTCGAGCAGGTTACGAGCGAAGAGTCGATCGAGATGGCGCGGCGGCTGGCCAAGGAGGAAGGAATTCTGTCCGGGATCTCCTGCGGCGCGGCGGTGGCTGCGGCGCTGCGGCTGGCGCACCTGCCCGAGTTCAAGGGGAAGACGTTCGTCGTGATCCTACCTGACGCAGCCGAGCGTTATCTCAGCAGCCCGTTGTTTGAGGGAATGTTCGAAGACTAACCGGGCGATCAACCAGGGGCTTGCGCCGTGTTCGAGTTTGGGGTATCGTTAGCCAGGTTTTGGCTAATCGCCGGATCACTTGCGGCTCGCGGTACGACGGAAGAAATAAGCGGGCGCATTATTGGGTGATAGGGGTGAGTGCGCCCGCTGTCGTAACGGGGATTTAATTATGAGACGCCGTACCGACGGTTTTTGTTACGACAGTTTTTGGAAGTTTTTTTCTTTTTTCAATTTGTAACAAGAAGTACAGGAAATACTGTCCCATACGTCCCAAAATCGCACAATCGAATTGGAAAACCTTCGCCTGCAGTCACCCATGACATCGCCGCTCAGGCGCTGAGCTAAAATCGTTCGCAGCATGAGACTGCTGGTGGCCGTGGCTTTGCTTTCTGCGTGCGCGTTGGGAGCGCAAGAGTCTGCGCCCGCGCCGGCGGCCGCCACACCGCCAAAGATGGAGCCCGCACAAGCCGGGCCGCCACAACCCCCACTGCTGCAAAACAGCGGCCAGCCTATGCGGGTTCCGTTCCAATGCACCGATGACGACATGCAATGGGCGGGAATGAGCTGCACGGAAGAAGAACCCTGTCCGGTTTACCTGGAAATCTCGGCCGTGGAGCCGGTGGGGAATCGCATCGTGGCTCTGGCGAATATTCACAACGAATCGATCACTCTATACTCCGCGGTCTTGGCCAGTGAAGACGCGGGCGCGACGTGGCACGAACCGCATGAAAGGATGCGCGGCGTCGGGCTCGACCATATCCAGTTCATCGATTTTCAAAACGGCTGGATCAGCGGGCAAACGCTGGTGCCGGTGTCGCATGATCCTTTTCTGCTGATCACCAACGACGGCGGCGTGAGCTGGCGGCTGCGCCCGGTGTTCAGCGAGGGCGCGGGCGGCGCTATCCAGCAACTTTGGTTCGAATCGGCGAAGATCGGCACCCTGGTGATCGACCGCATGGAATCCGCCGACTCATCGCGCTACGAGTTGTATGAAACACCCAACAGCGGTGAGACGTGGATGATCCGCCGTACCAGTGATCGGCCCATTACCATCAAGCGGCCGGCGCCCGACGCAGCCACCTCGGGATGGAGAATTCGCGCCGACGCGCGCTCCAAATCTTTCGCCATCGAGAAGCGCCAAGGGGAGAGATGGAATACCGTGGCGAGTTTTTCGGTCGAGATTGGTAGCTGTAAACCGCCGCCGCATACCGCGCCCGAGCCGCCACCACCGGAACCGGCGGAAGCCACGCCATCTGCCGCGCCTGCTGTCAGGCCCGCGCGCCCGCCGAGCCTGAAGCGGCCGCCACCCAAGACATGAGAACCAAACCGTGAAGACCAATGCGGTGGAACTGGAACTGTTCCGCAATCTTTTCGTCTCGATTGCGGAGGAAATGGGCGTGGTGCTGCGCAAGACCGCCTACTCGGCCAACATCAAGGAGCGGCGCGACTATTCCTGCGCGGTTTACGATGCCGCCGGCGAGACGGTTGCTATGGGCGATCACATGCCGGTCCATCTGGGGGCGATGCCCCTCTCTGTGCGGCACGCCATTGATGCGTTCCGGCTGGATCCGGGCGACGTAGTGATGTTGAACGACCCGTTCCAGGGTGGGACGCATTTGCCGGACATCACCGCGGTATCCGCCGTGTTTATCAAAGGGCGTAACCGGCCGGCATTCTATGTCGCAAACCGCGCCCACCACGCCGATGTGGGCGGCATGAGCCCGGGTTCGATGCCGCTGGCGCGCGAGATTTATCAAGAAGGCATCCGCATTCCGCCGGTGCTGCTGGTGCGCGCGGGCGTAGTGGACCGCGGCCTGATGCGGCTGATTCTCGCCAACGTGCGCACGCCCGACGAGCGCGAAGGCGATCTGCTGGCGCAGATGATGGCGAACCAGCGCGGTGACGACAGGCTGCGCGAAATCGTCAGCAAGTACGGCCTCGCCCGCGTGGAGCGCAACATGCGCGAGCTGCAAGATTACAGCGAGCGCATGACACGCGCGGCCATCCGCAAACTGCCGGATGGCGTTTACCGCTTCACCGATTTTCTGGATGGCGATGGTGTGATTGACCGGCCCGTGAAGATCCAAGTGGCGATCACGATTCGCGGCGATTCGGCGCAAGTGGACTTCGCCGGCTCAGACGCGCAGGTTGCCGGGTCGGTCAATGCCAATTATGCCGTGGCGCTCTCGGCCACGATGTACGCGTTCCGCTGCCTGATGGCGGAGGACGTACCATACACCGCGGGCCTGTTGCGGCCCATCCGCGTGGTGGCGCCGGAACGAAGCGTAGTCAACGCGGGCCTGCCGGCGGCCATGGCGGCGGGCAACGTCGAGACGTCGCAGCGCATCACCGACGTGCTGCTGGGCGCACTGGCGCAAGCGGCGCCGGATCGCATTCCGGCCGCAAGCTCGGGCACCATGAACAACCTTTCGCTCGGAGGATGGGACGCACGCCGGAACCGGCCATTTGCTTACTACGAAACCATCGCCGGCGGCATGGGCGCGTCGGCCAAAGGGCCGGGCGAGAGCGCCACCCACACGCACATGACCAACAGTTGGAACACGCCCATCGAAGCGTTCGAGCGCCAGTATCCGCTGCGCGTCGCCCGCTATGAAGTGCGGCGCGGCTCGGGCGGCTCGGGCAAGCATGCGGGTGGCGATGGAATCGTGCGGGAGATCGAATTTCTCACGCCATGTGATGTGACGATTCTCTCCGACCGGCGGGCGCGCGGGCCGTATGGGCTGGCCGGAGGACGCGCAGGGACGCCGGGCCGCAACACGCTGCTGCGCGGACGAAAGCAGACAAAGATTCCAGCCAAGGCCAACTTCCTGGTGCGTGCCGGCGATGTTCTGCGCATCGAAAGTCCGGGCGGGGGAGCCTGGGGGAGCGCGCGGTAGGATTTCGGGGAATCTCAGCGTTGAACAAGGTTACGATCAAGAGAAGGCCGAGTTCGGCAGATCCCTCCACGCCCCGTCGAGACTGTGTTCACCGCCAGAGATGCGAAACCATAGCGCGGGGCCACGAGGATCATGCAGGGGCCGGCGGGTGTTTGGGCACGCCGAGCAAAAGGCCGCAGGTTCCCGCCAGAAGCGGGCGTGACCCTGCGCTACAGAAGAGCCCGGAGGCCCGAAGAGCGGGAGGGCGTGCATCCAAGTGAACCCGGCTGGTGGTCAAGGTCCACACAGCGTTCGCGAATTTCTCGGGCTGCGGCGCAATCTCGTTCTGCTGCTCATCGCCATCGTCGCCATCGGGGCGGGCGAAGAGACGTGGATGCGCTTTGTCCCGAAATATCTGGAATCGCTGGGCGCGGCGGCGCTGATTATCGGCGTGTATGACGGGCTGAAGACGCTGCTCGGCGCCGTATACGCCTACCCTGGGGGCATCGTGACGGACCGCTGGGGGCACCGCACGGGCCTGGTGGCCTTCACGTCCATCTCGATTGCCGGATACGTGCTGGTACTCCTGGTGCCGCGCTGGCCCGCGGTGATTGGCGGGACATTTCTATTCCTGGCCTGGAGTTCGCTATCGCTGCCGGCTATGTTTTCGCTGGTGGCGACCAGCCTCTCGTCAGCCAAGCACAGCATGGGGATTGGCATCCAATCACTGATCAAGCGGGTGCCGATGGTGATCGGGCCGCTCATCGGAGGATTGCTCATCGATCGCTATGGCGTGGTGGCGGGCGTGCGCATCGGCCTCGTCATTTCGATCGTCATGGGACTGGTCGCGCTCGTGGCGCAGCGGCAGATCCAGGAAGACGTGCTCCGCTTCGAGCCGGCGCTCACCAGCTTTCTCGAAGTAGTGAAAGGCTTCGACCCGCCGCTCCGGCGCCTGCTGTTCAGCGACATCCTGGTGCGATTCTGCGAGCGCATTCCTTATGCGTGGGTGGTGATCTACGCCATGGATGACGTGGGCGTCAGCGCGACCAAGGTGGGCGTGCTCACGGCCATCGAGATGATCGTGGCCTCGGTCTGCTACATCCCGGTCGCGTACCTGGCCGAGCGTTACGGCAGGGAGCCGTTCGTTATCGGCACATTCTTCTTCTTTACGGTGTTTCCGCTGACATTGGCGGTGTCGCACAGCTTCGCAATGCTCGTGGTGGCGTTCGCCGTCCGCGGTCTCAAGGAATTCGGCGATTCGCCGCGCAAGGCGCTGATCGTGGGCTATTCGCGTCCGGAATCGCGGGGCCGCACGGTGGGCGCGTACTACTTGATTCGCGACACATGCGTCTGCACCGGGTCGATTTTGGGAGCATGGCTGTGGCGGTTCGGGCCACGCGTGAATTTCTGGAGCGCGGCGGCGCTGGGCGCGGCGGGCACGGCGGTTTATTGCGCCACGCTGCTGGGCAGACGGCGTGAACTCCAGTAAGCAGAGCTGCAATTGACAGCGAATTAGTTTGTATCTATACTAACTTCGTCATCGAATGACGAAATCGAAATCCGATTCAATAGACGCCGACCGGGACCTCTATTCGGGACTGATTCGACTTCACGTCCTGCACCACGCCGTGCAAGAGCCCATCTTCGGTCTGGGCATGATCGATGAGCTGGCGCGCCATGGCTACCGGATCAGCCCGGGCAGCTTGTACCCTCTGTTGCACGGCTTGGAACGGAAGGGCTACCTGCGCTCCACGGTGCAGCGAAAGGGCAGGTCGCTGCGCAAGGTCTATCGTGCGACTCTCCGCGGCCGAAAGGCGTTGGCGGCGGCGAAAAGCAAAGTTCGGGAATTGTTTCGAGAACTATGAGCGCGCATACGCATCCACTCCCTCACGGTCGCGGCTCGGTAACGATGTTTGCGTCCGAATTTGCATTCGAACCTCCGAGCCACGACATATCCGGGCGAACAATTCCTTGCGACAGTCGCGCGCATTGCGCATTCCATGGATCCGAAGACGCTCTCCATGGCCGTCGAATTCGACGTCATCAACACCGGCGGCCGCCTTGCGCCGGGCATGTATCCCACGATGCTCTGGCCGGGGGGCGCGCCAAGCCCTCGCTGTTTGTGCCCGCGACGAGCGTCGTCAGCACCACGGAGCGTACGTTCGTCATCCGCGTCCGCAACGGCGTTACCGAGTGGGTGAACGTCAGGCGCGGCGGACGGAGAGTCGGTAGAGATTTTCGGGCACGCTCGAAGCCGGAGAGATGGTTGTGCGGCGCGCCAGCGACGAACTGTGCGAGGTGCACGCGCGTGAATGCGCACTTGGCAGCGAATCCGTCGTAGAATTTCGTAGGGAATAGACAGGCAAGAATGCCTGTCCCACAGGAGCCCCAATCATGGCCGATACTGTTTCCACGCCGCCAGCTTCAACCGACGAATCCTCCGCGGAGCATGCCTTCGGGTTCGCCACGCGCGCCCTGCACGCGGGCCAGCGTCCCGATTCGGACACCGGCGCGCGCGCCGTTCCCATCTACCAGACCACGTCTTATGTTTTCGAAGACACCGAGCACGCCGCCGCCCTGTTCAACCTGCAGCGCTTCGGCAACATTTACACGCGCATCATGAATCCGACGACCGCGGTTTTCGAAGAGCGTATGGCGGCGCTCGAGCGCGGTGTGGGCTCGCTCGCGCTGGCCAGCGGACAGGCAGCGCAGTTCATCGCCATCACCAGCCTGTGCCAGGCGGGCGACGAGATGGTCGCGGCCTCCACGCTCTACGGTGGCACCTATACGCAGTTCGACATCAGCTTTCGCAAGCTGGGAATCAACACCACGTTCGTCGATCCGGACGACCCGGAGAATTTCCGCCGCGCCATCACGCCGCGCACGAAGCTGATCTATGCCGAGACCATCGGAAATCCGCGGATCAACGTGCTGGACATTGCCGCCGTGGCGAAGATCGCGCATGAAGCCAACATTCCCCTGGTGATCGATAACACCTTCGCTTCGCCGTATCTCTGCCGGCCCATCGAGCATGGCGCAGATATCGTGCTGCACTCGGCCACGAAATTCATCGGCGGGCACGGCACCTCCATTGGCGGCGTCATGGTGGATAGCGGCAAGTTCCCCTGGGACCGCGGCGCATTTCCGCAACTGCTCGAGCCAAGCAAGGGCTATCACGGCATCCGTTTCTTCGAGACGTTCGGCGATCTGGCGTACATCGTGAAAGCGCGCGTGGAGGGTTTGCGCGACTTCGGCCCGGCGTTGAGCCCGTTCAACGCATTTCTGTTTCTGCAGGGGCTCGAAACTTTGCCACTCCGCATGGACCGCCACTCGCGCAACGCGCTGGCCGTGGCCGAACACTTGAGCCGGCATCCGCTGGTGAGCTGGGTGAACTATCCGGGCCTGGCTTCGAACCCGTATCACAAGCTGGCGCAGAAGTATCTACCCGGCGGCGCGGGCGCCATCATGACGTTCGGGATTCGCGGCGGTCTCGAGGCGGGCCGGCGGTTCATTGATTCCATGAAACTGTTTTCGCACCTGGCGAACGTGGGCGACGCCAAGAGCCTGGTGATCCATCCCGCGTCCACCACGCACCAGCAGTTGAGCGACGAAGAGAAGCTCGCGGCCGGCGTCGGCAACGACCTGATCCGACTGTCGGTCGGTATTGAAGACATCGAGGATATTCTGTGGGACCTCGATCAGGCGCTCGCCCAAGCCCACCGCTCGTGATGCCGGACCAGTGCAAGTTCGATCTTTCCGACGGCGTGAGCTCAGGCTCGCCGGTGAACCGCAGCCGCTTCGCCATGACGGCAGCGGACCGGCTGCGTATTCTCGAAACCTATAAGCACATCGCCATGGTGGGCTTGTCCGGGAATCCGTTCCGCCCGAGTCACTTCGCGGCTATTTATCTGCTTGCCGAGGGTTACGATGTCGTGCCGGTGAATCCGCGTGAGAAGGAAGTGCTGGGCCGCAAGTCCTATGCCTGTTTGCGAGAGGCGCCTGGACCGGTCGAGGTCGTCGACATTTTCCGCGAGGCCTCAGCCGTGCCCGATATCCTCGAAGAGGCCATCGCTATCGGCGCCAAGGTAGTCTGGATGCAATTGGGCGTCATCCACGAGGCCGCCGCCGAACGCGCCCGCGCTGCCGGCTTAGAAGTAGTGATGGACCGCTGCATGAAGATCGAGCACGCGCGCTTCTTCGGCGGGCTGAACACCATCGGGCTGAATACAGGCTTGATTTCGGCGCGGAGGCGTTAGCTAGGGTACGGTCTTGACTTCGAGGCCAGACAAGCGGGCGGCCACGGCAAGCTGTACATCGTGCGTCACAAAGAGCAGCGGCTCACCGCCTTCTTCCATCCACAAAAGAGCGGTTGCAAGATGAATCGCATCCAACGTGCCAATAACGGCGGAAAACGGACCGGCGGCTCGATCCTGGATCGCAGACTCCACAGGCACTTGCACGAAGCCCTTCAACAAGAGGCGCAGGGCGTCTACCGCGTCCGCCATTTGCGCCTCTCGTAGTCTTCCGGTCAATCGCAACCGGTCGAGCGATCGAAACGATTCCACCCGGATCAGTTCACTGCTGACGAGAAGATCCCATCGCGACCAGTTCTCGATGGCGCCCGGCTCCCGCAGCAGGCTGCGCAGGACCACCGACGCGTCCAAGTAGGCCTTCACACGAGGCCTTTATCCATGACGTCGCGTTTGACCCACTTCAATGCGCGATCCACATCGCCCGGCTTGAGCCCTGCCGGCCGAGGCAGCTTGGCCAGCATTTTGTCGATGTCCTTCAGCGATCCCGTGGCGGGCCGGATGGTCAGCCGCTTGGGGCGCTCCTGGTAGGGGACGATGCGGGCGATGGGCGTTTCCCGATCCTTGATCACGATCTCGTTGCCGCTTCTGACGGAGCGCAGGTACTGGCTCAGCTTGCTCTTCAGTTCTGCAATCTTGACCTCGCTCTTCATATGACCCATTATGGTCACATCTGGTCATGTTGCGCAAACGACGCTCAGCCGGCGTGGCAAGAATTATTTAGGGAAATCGGTTCACATTCGCACGGCCCGAACCGATAAGACTGGGCAGGAGAATCCAGCCATGCGGATCGAACAATCGGACGTGCAGTTGTCCGCGAGCAGTTGGCTCGCCAGTTTGCAGCAGACGCGCCAGCAGACTGCGATCTCGCTCGGGCCGCCTGATCCGCCCACGGCATCTGCCGCAGACCGTGCGGTGTTCAGCTCAAGCACCGCGAATACCGGTGATACGGGTGCGGACGTCATGGGCGATCCCAGGCTCCAGTTGATGCTATGGGCGGCGGAGATCATCGTCGGGCATGAGATCCATCTGTTCCATCTTCCCGCGCAGGGGGGCCCCGCTGTGTAGTTACCCACGCCGGCCGAGACCGGGGCCGCGCAGCCGGTTCCTCAGGTGACAGTCACCACCACAACGACCCGCGCAGAAGCCGAGCAGCTCGTCTTTCGCGCCCAGGGCACGGTCAAGACAGCAGACGGGCGGGAAATCGCCTTTCAGACGGAGCTCACCATGGCCCGCGCGTCGGTGAACGTCACGACGGGCAGCGGAAAGAACGTTGATCCGCTGGTGGTGAATCTTGACGGAATGGGTGTTCGCCTGGCGGCGGACCGTGCGCCGTTCGATCTGAGCGGAGCCGGCCAAAGCCAGTCGATCCCGCGTGTCACCCCAGGGAGCGGTCTGCTCTTCGTGGACCGCAACGGTGACGGAGTGGCCACCGACGGCAAGGAGTTATTCGGTCCGCAGACCGGCAACGGCTTCGCCGAGCTGGCCGCGCAAGACACAGATCATAACGGCTGGATCGACCAGGGCGACCCGGTCTTCGGACAATTGCGCGTCTGGGTCCAGGACCCGACCGGTCCGGGAAGAGTGTATAACCTCCGCGACCTGGGCATCGGCGCGATCGGCGTATCGCCGGTCGAGACGCCGTTTCAATTGCAATCCACCAGCAACGAACTGCTGGGCCAGATCCGCAGTTCCGGCGTGTACCTCACCGAGGGTGGCCGCGCAGGTGTCATGCAGCAGACCGACTTCGCCGCCTGAGCTTTTTCCTGCGAATGCGCGCGGGCGTAGGTGTAGACGATTGGTCCCATCTTGTAGCGCAGCGCCATCCGTTTCTTGGAGGGACCTGCGGGTTTTCGTTCCGGCCTGGGCGAAAAGGCGCAGGACCGCTACTTGATCCCGATCACCATGGAATCCGGACCCGCCAGGTGCTCGACGCGGGTCTCACGAAATCCGGCTTCCTTCATCCAGCCCTGGCAATCCGATCCGGTATAGTCAAACCCACCGGACGTCTCGATCAGCATATTCAGGCTCATCAGCAGGCCGAAGGCATTTTTGGAGCGGTCATCATCGATGATGCTCTCGTAAACGATGAACGCTCCGCCATCCGGGATGGCTTGGTAAGCTTTGCGCGTCAGGAGCTTCTTTTCGTCCAGGTTCCAATCGTGCAGGATATGACCCATCATGACGACGTCGGCGCGCGGCAGCGGATCGTTGAAAAAATTGCCGGGGCGGAATTCGACTCGTGATGAGAGGCCGTTGTGCGCCATGTATTCTTCGAAAATGGGAGCCACTTCGGCCAGATCGAATCCGATGCCGGCGATGTGCGGATTGGCCAGCGCCACCTGGGTGATGAGATCTCCCTGGGCCGTGCCGACGTCCACGGCACTCTTGTATTTGCCCCAGGGAAACTTGCCGGCGATGGCTAAATTGGCGCCGTGGCTGATGCCGGTCATGGCGCCCAGAAACTGTTTGAGGCGCGCCGGATCGGCGTAGAGCGCCCCAAAAAAATTGGGCCCGCCACCCTTGCCCTCGTTCTGCTGTTCGCCGGTGCGCAGGGCGACGGTGAGGTGGTTCCAGAATGCATAGAGGCGCTGATTCGCCATCTCGAGCATGCCGCCGATGTAGGACGGCTTTCGCTTATCCAGAAAGAAATCGGTCGAGGGCGTGTTGTAGTACTTGCCGTCCCGGCGCTCGAGAAAGCCCAGCGCGACCAGCGTGTCGAAAAAGTCGCGCGATGAACGCGGATGCAGGCCGAGGCGTCCCTCGAGGGTTTCGAGGTCCTCGGGATGTTTGGCGAGTTCGGTAAACAATTCCATCTCGACTGCGCTCAGAAGCGTTTTCGAGGCCCAGAAGCCCAGGCCCACTTGCATGATTTGATCCATTCGAGGTTCGCTCATTCTATTTTCCAGGTCATCACAATGTAGTACAGGAGCTCTATTGACGGCTAGTGGCCTGCCGCGCCCAGGATTAGTACCGCTTCCTTCGGTCGCGGCTCAGTGAAGCCCGTCCGGGACCGAGCCGTGACCAAAGGGAGCGGTTGCATCAAGCTAACGAGTACTCCGCGACAGGCTACTAGTCCGGCGCGGAGGCGGGCGGGTGTAGACTATCTCTCGGCAGCGGCGGGGAGCACACTATTTATGAAACTGATGAGGCCTTTGCTTATAGCGGCATGTGGGCCACTGATTTGGGCGGCGGATGTCTCGAAGCCGGCTCAGCCCGTCCGCATCGCCCGCAATCCCATCGTGCGCGTGGTGACGGTCAGCCAGGCGGAGCTACGGCGCGGGAACGACGACCTGCTGGAGGACACGATGGCGCGCTTGCAGCAGGCGTCGGCGTTTCGCCCGGACATCGCGTGCCTGCCGGAGTTGTTCTCCCGCAGGGCTCCCGAGCCAGTGCCCGGGCCGGTGACGGAGCGGCTTTCGCAGTGGGCTCGCGAGCATTCTTCGTATGTGGTGTTCGGATTGAAAACGATAGCCGGCGGGAAAGTGTATAACTCCGCTCTGCTGGTCGACCGGAAGGGGCAGATCGTGGGCCAGTTCAACAAAATGCACCCCACGGAGAATGAACTGGCGGAAGGGATAGTCCCCGGCGACACCGAACCGTCCGTATTTGAAACAGACTTCGGGACCATCGGCATTCAGATCTGCTTCGACATCAACTGGTGGGACAACTGGAAGCGCCTGAAGCAGAAGGGCGCGAGGATTGTGTTCTTCCCCTCGGCGTATCCGGCGGCGCGGCAACTTTCGGCGCTCGCGCTCATGACGCAGACGTACGTGGTCTCGTCGGCGATTCGCGGCACATCGCAGATTTACGATATCAGCGGCGAGGTGCTGGCTGCTTCCGGGCACCATCAGCCCTGGGCGGCGGCCGCGCTGCCCACCGGCAAGCGGCTTTTCGAGATCGACTTCCACGCGGATAAGGCGCGCGCGATCCAGAAGAAGTATGGATCGAAAGTGGAGCTGGTCTGGCTGCACGATGACGACTGGTTCACGCTGGCATCGCTCGACCC
>JBGPKX010000057.1:0-21115 GCA_041486185.1 Bryobacteraceae bacterium
ACAACGGCGACGGGACGTTCACCGATGTCACGCGCGGCACCGACATCGAGCGCGCTTTGGGCAAGGGCCTCGGTGTCGTGGCCACGGACATCAATAACGACGGGTTCATGGACCTGTTCGTGGCTAACGACACGGTGCAGAATTTTCTTTTTGTAAATCGGGGCAAGGGCAAATGGGAGGAGATCGCGCTGGCCGCCGAAGTGGGCTTCAGCGAAAACGGCCAGGCGCGCTCCGGCATGGGCGTGGACGCGGCGGACATCAACGCCGACGGTTGGGAAGACCTGTTCGTGGCGAACGTAGACCAGGAAATGTTCTCGCTTTACACCAACAACAAGAACGAATCTTTCTCCGATGCGGCGCACAAGAACGGCGTCGCCCAGGCCACACGCCTCCTCAGCGGCTGGGGACTCAAGTTCTTCGACTACGATAACGACGGCTCGACCGACCTGATCCTTTCCAACGGCCACCCCGACGACATGATCGAGAATTACTCGCAGCAGGTGAAATACAAAGAGCCCTTGCTGCTGTTCCGGCAAGAGAAGGGGCTGCTGCGTAACGTCAGCGCCGAGGCCGGGCCGGCTTTCGCAAAAGCGTACGCAGCGCGCGGGCTGACGGTGGGCGACTATGACAACGACGGCTTCCCCGACGTGCTGGTCGCGACCAATGGTGGTGCGCCGATCCTGCTGCGTAACCGCTGTGGTTCGGGCAACCACTGGGTGGGGCTGAAGTTGGAAGGAATGAATTGCAATCGGGACGCCATTGGAGCCCGGATTTCGTGGTCGGTTGGCGGCGTCAAGAAGAGCAAGCTGAAAAACAACGGCGGCAGCTACCTTTCCTCCCACGATCCCAGAGAGATCCTGGGGCTCGGCGCGGCCACAAAGCTCGACTGGCTGGAAGTCAAATGGCCTCAACCCAGCGGCAAAGTTCAGAAGTTCGCCGATGTTCCAATTGACCGCTACCTCACGCTGGTAGAAGGCAAGGAATTCAAGTAGGTTACTCGCTCCCAGCCCCGTGGACAAAAATTACGCCTGCGTCAGTGCCGTTGAGGTTGTGGACGAAGGCAAGTAGCCACTACACCTTCCACTTATAGAAATAAAACAGCAACGGTTGTTTCCCCGTGTTGACGATGCCGTGGAGCGTGCCCGCGGCGCAGTACATCATGCAGCCCGAGGCAACCTTGGTGGTCTTGGCATCCACGACGATCTCGCCCGAGCCTTCGGTGATCACCATGAATTCTTCCTCCGGGTGCTGGTGAGGCGGATGCGGCGACATGCCGGGCTTGAGCCGCAGGCTGCCGGCGGTCATGGACTGCATCTGGTCGGTGGGGCCGCTGAAGTAGATGGCCAGGTCGCCGAACGGTTCATGCGTCACCTTGGACTGATCGGGAGCGAGCGTCGCGCTGGGCAGTTTAGGCGCGGTCGCGGCATGCATGTGCGCGGCCGCGGCCAAGGCAGCCGCGCCGCCCATTTTGAAGAAGTCTCTGCGTGCTGGCATGGAAAATAGGATAGCGTAGGAGGGGAGATTTTTCCGGCCGGTGGCCTCGGTTTAATAATCAGCGATGCGCACAGAGGAACGCCCTTCCCGCGGCCATAGAAATTTTCAATCGGACTCATAGAAACGTTCTTTTCCAGGCACCCGAGGCTTCGCGGAATAATGGACACTGGCTTTCTTTGTAATCCGGAGAAGGAAATTGGAATGAAGTTTTTTACACTGCTCATGTTTTCATCGGCCGCGATGGCGCAAGCGCCACAGAGCGTGGACGCCAAACTGGCGGCACTCGACGCCGCGGTCAAATCGGCGCAGAGCGCGGGTGACAATGCGTGGATGCTGACGTCGGCCGCGCTGGTGCTGCTCATGACCGGTCCGGGCCTGGCGCTGTTTTATGGCGGCCTGGTGCGCCGCAAGAACGTGCTCGGCACCATGATGCAGAGCTTCATCCTGATGGCCGTTATCACCGTGTTGTGGGCCATCGTGGGCTACAGCCTGGTGTTCGCCGAAGGGTCGCCGTTCCTGGGCGATCTGCGTTACGCGTTCCTGCGCGGCGTGGGCATCGCACCCAACCCGGATTATGCCGCCACCATTCCGCAGCAGACCTACATGGTCTATCAGTTGATGTTCGCCATCATTACACCGGCGCTGATCTCAGGTGCGTTCGCCGAGCGCATGAAGTTCAGCGCCATGCTGCTGTTCACCGTGCTTTGGGCGCTCATCGTTTATTTCCCCATGGCGCACATGGTTTGGGGCAAAGGCGGGCTGCTGAACGCCGCGCTGGGCGGCAAGATTCCGACATTTGATTTCGCCGGAGGCACGGTGGTGCACATCACCTCGGGAGTTTCGGCGCTGGTCTGCGCGCTCTATCTGGGGAAGCGGCTGGGTTATCCGCACGAACCGATGAAGCCGCACAGCGTCGTATTGAGCGTGATCGGCGCCTGCCTGCTGTGGTTTGGCTGGTTTGGCTTCAACGCCGGCAGCGCGCTCGGAGCTTCGGGACTCGCTACCAGCGCTTTCGTGGCTACGCACTTCGGCGCGGCGGCGGCGGCGCTCGGATGGACCTTCGTCGAATGGATCCGCAGCGGCAAGCCGAGCGTGCTGGGCGCCATATCGGGATGCGTCGCGGGACTGGTGGCCATTACACCGGCGTCCGGCTTCGTGCAGCCCTTCCCCGCCCTGCTGATCGGATTCATGGCCGGCGTCATATGCTACTTCATGGTCACCCTGGTGAAACACAGATTCGGCTATGACGATTCGCTGGACGCGTTCGGCGTGCATGGCGCAGGCGGCACCGTGGGCGCAATCCTCACCGGAGTTTTCGCGACGAATCTAATCAACGACGGTTTCAAGGACTCAGCGGGCAAGGTAATGGCGCTCGGATGGGTGGATGGCAACGGCGCGCAGGTGGTAAACCAGTTGATCGGCAGCGCCATCGCCTGGGTGCTGGCCATCGTGGGTACTCTGGTCATCCTGAAGATCTGTGACGCGCTGGTTGGCTTGCGAATAGATAAGGACGCGGAGATCCAGGGCATGGACGTGAGCCTGCACGGCGAAGAAGGCTACTTCTTCGAAACATAGGAGCCGGCACAGGAGCGTGCGATGAAGAAAATCGAAGCCATCATTCAGCCATTCAAGATGGAGCCAGTCAAAGAAGCGCTCAAAGCCATCGGCATCGACGGCATGACCCTCACCGAAGTGCGAGGGCACGGACGGCAAAAGGGCCACAAAGAGGTATACCGCGGCCAGGAATATAACGTCGACCTGCTGCCCAAGATGAAAATCGAGCTGGTGGTGAGCGACGCGCGACTGGAGGAAGTGTTGCGCACGCTGACTACGGCGGCGCGTACGGGCAAGATCGGCGACGGCAAGATCTTCGTCTACGACGTCGCGGAGGCCATCCGGATCCGGAATGATGATCGCGGAGAAGCAGCTCTTTGATCCCGTGCGCGCGCTCGAGGAGCGCACCTCGGCGGTCGATATCCTGGTGCGGAAAGCGTGGCAGGAGCATCTGGCGGTCTCCGCGCAGGCCGGCGCCGCTCTGCTGGCGGTGGGCGGCTACGGGCGGCGGCAACTGTTTCCGTATTCCGATGTGGATCTGCTGCTGCTATTCGCCAGCGACAAGACAGCCACCAGCCTGAAGGATGCCATTTCGCGATTCCTGCAACACTTGTGGGATGGCGGGCTGCGCGTCAGCCAGTCCGTGCGCACGCCGGCCGAATGCTCCGAACTGCACGATGAAAATATCGAGCTGAACGTCAGCCTGCTCGATCAGCGGTACCTTGCGGGCGACGCCGCGGTTTATGGCGCGCTGCTTGACAGGCTGCCGAGGTTCGTACATGGCCAGCGCGACGCCCTGATCCGCCACCTGTCGCGGATGACGCGCCAGCGCCACGCGAGCTTCAACGGAACGTTCTATCACCTCGAGCCCAACATCAAGGAAGCTCCGGGAGGACTGCGCGATCTGCAGCTCATTTCGTGGCTGGCACAGATCGCGAGTACCACGCCAAAGTGGCTTGCGCCGCCGGCGCCGGCTCCGGATCTGGATGAAGCCCGGCGCTTCCTCTTCGCACTGCGCGGATATCTGCACCAACATGCCCAGCGCGATTCCAATGTCTTGAGCTTCGATGCGCAGGAGTGGGTTGCCGAGCAGACCGGCGTGAACGAACCGGCCCACCTGATGCGCGACTATTTCCGTAATGCGCGTGCCGTACACCGCTCGGCGCTGCGCGTGCTCGAGACCGAGGAAGCTCGCGCCAGCTCTCTGTTTGCTCAGTTTCGCGACCGCCGCGCGCGTGTTTCGAACGCGGAGTTCACGGTTTCGCGCGAAAGAGTCTTCTTTCGGTCGCCGCCGCAGCTCGACGCCGAGCCGGAACTGCTTCTGCGGCTGGTGCAGTTCGTGGCGCGACACGGCGTGCGGCTTTCGCTCGAAGCCGAACAGCGCATCGCCGCGCGGCTCCCCGCCCTCCGCGAATACTTTGCGTCGCCACGCCCCATCTGGCCGGCCATCCATGAGGCGCTCTCGCTTCCACACGCGCCTCTGGCGCTGCGCGCGGCGCACGAGACCGGAGCCCTGACGGCTGTGTTTCCCGAGATGGAAGAAATCGACTGCCTGGTGATTCGCGATTTCTATCACCGCTACACCGTCGATGAACATACCCTTGTGGCCATCCAGACGCTGGTCCAGTTGCGGGAGGCGAAAATCACCGGGGCCGCTCCTTATGCCGGCCTGCTCTCCGAAATCGAGCAGCCAGGCCTGCTGATTTTCGCCTTGCTCTTTCACGATGTGGGCAAGGGCAGCCCGGAGGAAGGCCACGTGGACGCGTCGCTGCGCATCGCGGAGCACGCCATGGAGCGCATCCAGATGCCCACAGCAGAGCGCGAGACCGCGCGGTTCCTGATTCGTTGCCATCTCGAAATGTCCTCCACCATGAACGGGCGCGATCCCTTCGACCCGGCGACGGCCGAGTACCTGGCGCACAAGGTGGGAACCGTCGAGAACCTGAAATATCTCACGCTCGTCACCTATGCCGACATCAGCGCGGTGAATCCCACGGCCATGACCTCATGGCGCGCCGAGCAGTTGTGGCAGCTTTATCTGCTGACTTACAACGAGCTGACGCGCGAACTCGAGACCGAACGCATCGAGCGCGGCGATTCGCCGGAGCGGAGCGCATTTCTCGAGGGCTTTCCCACGCGCTATCTGCGCACGCACCCGGCGGCGGAGATCGAGCGGCACATGCAGCTCGAGCTCGAAAGCCGTGTGCGCGGGGCTGCCGCGGAGATCGAGAAAGCCGGTGGGGCCTACCGCCTCACTCTGGTCACCCTCGACCGGCCATTTCTGTTCGCGTCGGTGGCAGGCGCGATTTCCAGTTTCGGCATGAATATTCTGAAGGCCGAAGCGTTTGCCAACCGGCGCGGCACGGTGCTGGACACGTTTTCCTTCGCCGATCCGCTGCGCACCCTGGAGCTGAACCCGACTGAAGTGGACCGCTTGAAAGCCACGCTCGAGCGCGCCGCACTGGGCCGCGCCGATGTAAAGCAGTTGCTGCGCAGCCGGCCGCGCGTCCCATCGCCCAGCCGCAAGGCGCGCATCGAGCCCTCGGTGTATGTGGACGATCAAGTTTCGCAATCCGCGACCCTGATTCAGGTGGTGGCCGAGGACCGGCCGGGGTTGCTCTACGACATCGCGTCCACAATTTCCTCGCACGAGGCAAGTATCGACGTTGTGCTGATCGATACCGAAGCCCACAAGGCCATCGATGTGTTTTATGTGACCGCGCATGGGCGGAAGCTCGCCGTGGAACAGCAGCGGGAGCTCCAGAGTGCGCTGCTGGCAGTACTGCTGGGTTAGCGCTAGAAAAGGCCGCAGTCTCGTCATTGACCGCCGCCCAAAACTGTAGCGCAGGGCTATAGCGCAGGTCTCCCGCAATACAAGTTAGTGGAGGTGGTCGGCGGGGGGTCAATCCAGCCGCACCGGTTTGTCGTAGCCGGTCATCTCGAGATATCCAACTCCGGTTGCCGAACCCGAGTAAGTGACGGCCCCTTCCCAATATGCCGGGCCCGTCCGATCGTCGGGTGAGAGCTCCTGCGCGTCCAGTGCCGCGTGGGCTTCGAGCGATATTCCAAGCGAAGGCACACGAATCTGCCAGCGAACCGGGTAGTTCGCTCCGGTACGCGCGCTCTTCCAGGAATCCACGGGCGCCAGCGAGAATTGGTCGTGCGCGAGATGCCGGGCACGGCCTTGCGCGTCGATATACGTGCCGGCGGAATAGGGATCGATGCCGCCGTCCCTTTTTCGGAGGCGGAACAGCATCATCTCGGTGTGGTTGTCCAACTGCACGCTGAACCAGTCCCATCCCACCTGGTCTTTTGCAAGCTGGTTGGTAAACCATTCGTGATCCATCCAGGATGTGCCGGTCACCTGATGCTTTGCGCCGCTGGTAAACAGCTCGCCGGAAACCTTGAGCCGTGTGAGCGAGACATAGTGTGACGCCTCGCCGGGGGCCGCGCCCTTCTGGCTGATGCCGTTCAAACCATGGATCACCGGCGGCTTAGGAGAATCGAGGTCGAGGCGGAAGCAAAACTCGTCGGCAGTCGCCTGAAGTACCTGCCGCTCACCTTGCCATTGGACCGACCAGTTGCCGTTCCAGACCCGCCGCTGGGCGAAGCTGGCGCCGGCCACGCCAGGACCCGCGCGGTTCAGGCGCTCGTGATTGTAAAATCGCTTGCCATCGATATCGGTGACCGCCAGGTGCGCCAGGTAGAGATCGTCGATGCGCCAGGCCGACGGGTTGTCCGCGGGCCCGCGCCGTTGCCCTTGCCGGAAGAAGACCAGCTCGAAGCCGAAGCGTTTTCCCGCCGAATCGCGTAGGTTGCCGGTGTAGTACCACCATTCCGTCCGAAAGCCTGGGTGCTCAAAATGATCGCGCGGAAAGGAATAGCGGTACCCCGGCAGAGCCTGGCGATAAGGCTCAATGTCCGCGGCGGGGGAGCCACAAGAGAGAAGGAGAAGGATGAGCAGGACCGCTCCCTTACGGCCGCTGCTCGCAAACGAATTCCGAGCCGTGCGCGTCAGCAAGCGGTTTCCACCCGTGCCGTTGGCCTGTCTAAACATCCGTAACTGCTATCATAAAAATTCCCAGAAATGACGGTCGAGACGAAGACTGCGGAGTTCGAATCCATCTCGCTCGAAAACGGCGCGAGCCTCACGCCCGTTTCCGTGGCATACCAGACCTACGGCGAGCTGAACGCGTCGAAATCCAACGCCATCCTGATCCTCCACGCGTTTTCGGGCGACGCGCACGCCGCCGGCATCAGCTCGGAAACCGGCAAACCCGGCTGGTGGGACAACACGATCGGTCCGGGCAAAGCCTTCGATACCGAAAAGTATTTCATCATTTGCTCCAACGTGCTCGGCGGATGCCAGGGCACAACCGGGCCATCGTCGGTCAATCCGCAGACTGGCTGCCCGTATGCCCTGTCGTTTCCGGTGATCACCATGGGCGATATGGTGCGGCTCCAGACCAAACTGATCGACTACCTGGGCATCGAGCGGCTGCTGGCGGTGGCCGGCGGGTCGATGGGCGGCATGCAGGCGCTCGAGTGGGCGGTATCGTATCCCGATCGCGTAATGGCCGCTATTCCGATTGCCACCACCGCGCGGCACAGCCCCCAACAGATCGCCTTCAACGAAGTCGGTCGGCAAGCCATCATGGCCGATCCCGATTGGAACGGCGGCAACTACTACTCCGGCAAACCACCCGGCCGCGGCCTGGCCATTGCTCGCATGGTGGGCCACATCACGTACATGAGCGATGAATCCATGCGTGAGAAGTTCGGTCGCCGGCTGCGCGAGAAAGAAAAATTCGGATTCGATTTCTCAGTGGATTTCGAGGTCGAGAGCTACCTGCGCTATCGCGGCAGCCAGTTCGTGAACCGGTTCGATGCCAACTCCTATCTCTACATCACCAAGGCCGAGGATTATTTCGATCTCACCAACGGCACCGGATCGCTGGCCGGCGCGTTCGGCAAGGCGAAGGCGCGGTTCCTGGTGATCAGCTTCAGCTCCGACTGGCTATACCCCAGCTATCAATCGCAGGACATCGTGCGCGTGCTCCGCCGCAGCAATCACGACGTGGCATATTGCGAACTGCCCTCGAATTACGGGCACGATGCGTTTCTGGTCGACGTCGCCGAGCAGAGCGAGGTCATTCGCGGATTCCTGAGCAGCACCTGCAAGGAGAAAGCCTGATGCCCGCCGCGGCACAAGTGGCGCGCAAGCCCTTCGTCGGCGAGCTGCTGGGCCGCGGCGATTTCGCCATCATCAGCGAACTGGTCGAGCCCAATAGCAAAGTGCTGGATTTGGGGTGCGGCGAGGGCGAACTGCTCGCCTGGCTGGCCGAAAACAAGGGCGTGGAAGCGCGCGGCGTGGAGATTTCCGCCACCAAAGTGCGACGGGCCATCGCGCGCGGCGTCTCCGCCTATCAGGGCGATATCGACGAGGTTCTGGCGGATTACTCCGATCACGCTTTCGACTATGTGATCCTCAGCCAGACTCTGCAGGAGACGCGATGGCCGCTCAAGGTCATGCGCGACATGCTGCGCGTAGGCCGGCACGCCATTGTGGCGTTTCCGAACTTCGGCCACTGGTCGGTGAGGCTCTCCCTTCTGTTCACCGGCCGCGCCCCTAAGACCGACCTGTTCCCGTACGAGTGGTACGACTCGCCCAACATCCACTTCCTTACGGTCGACGATTTCGACCAGCTCGTGCGCAGGGAGGGCTTCACTCTCGAACGCTGCTATTTTGTGGCAGGGAAACGAAAGGTCGCCCTATTGCCGAATCTCCGGGCGGAAGTGGCCGTGTATCTCGTCAGCAAGTGACGGGCGAGTGCGGCGGCAGGGGAAACCCCTCGATTTCGAGAAATCCGCCGGAGATCAGGACCCGCAGGAAATCCGCGAATTCTTCTTCCAGCTCGTTGGCGGCGATGAGCTCGTTTTCTTTGAGATAAGCCAGAAGCTCGAGCGCGGTGGATTTTCCATCGCAACGCGCCAGGAGAAACGCCGCCCAGGGTTGAATGTTGCATTCGACCGTGAACGGATAGCTGGTTTCGAGCGTGAAATCCTGCGGCGCCAGCTCCCCATCCCGCAAGCGGTGGATCACGCGCAGTTCCAGATCCCGCACCGCGACCGGTTTCGAATCGAGGATACGACGCAGGATCGCGTCATCGGCCGCCGCCGTTTCCCAAGCGCGCAGCCATTCTATTTCCGACGTTCCCAGCCGTGGGCCTTTGCGGCGCCTCATGGTGACTGGTTTACCCGCCGCGGTCTTACGCTCGATCACGAGCGACCCGTACACCAGGTTTTCGACGCCGTGTTTCGCAAACAGCCTCTTCCATTGGTCTACTTCTTCAGGACCGCCGCGTGTCTTGGCGGTCTGCTGATGCGCGATGTCGCTGGGGGCAAACAGGCGGCGCTCGAAGAAGAAGATGTCGAATTCACTGGCGGCGGCTCCCAGCCAGCTCCGCATCGGGACTTCGAACCCTTCGCTCTTGCGGTCCGGCCCTGCCATCACGCCATAGAACCGGCCGCCCGGCCGCAGATATTTCGGCAGACCCTCGATGATGCGGCGCGTGATCTGGTCGCCCAGTTCGCCTCCGTAGGCATAGATTTCCGCCGGTCGCAGGGACGGCATGTAGGGCGGATTGGCGGCGATACGGTCGAAAGTTCTGTCGCCTGCCGCCTGATAGAGGTCGCCTTGGGCTACGGTCAAGTTCTCGATGCCGTTCAGCAGCCGGCCAAACTCCGCACAGCGTGTGGACGATTCTGTAACATCTGTAGACCACGCGTGGCACGCATAACGGCTCGCGGCCACGAGAGCCGCGACTCCCGACCCCGAGCACAGATCCAGAAAGCTGTCGCAAGACTCACCCGGCAGCGTTTCGAGGAAGTGGCCGGTGTTAACGGTCACTGCTGGATAGACGACGTCGGCGGCCATTTCGATAGGCGCATCGTCCGGGCTGCTCCAGCGGTCGGAGACGAGGTAAAGCCCGTACGCGGGATAGAGAGCGGTGGTGGCATACCAGTTCTGCTCCTGCGCTTGAGAGCGGGCGATCAGGCCCAGACCTCGCATCGATTCCAGAACCGGTGAAGAAACCCAGGATTCCAACTCAAGCTCCGTGACCATTTCGCCGATAAGAAACAAGCGCGTTAGCAGGTCCAATCGGTCGTTGATAACGCGCGGTGAAGCGGGGTTGGGGCGGAGGGTCAGATAATCCGGCGGCCGTTGCAAGCCCAGGCGTTCGCACACGGCAACTTCGGAATAGTAGGAATCTGTTAGAAAGGCGCGAAGTTTACTGAAGAGAGCGGGCGACGCGATCTTGAGAGCAGGCACGCAACCAAGATACTGAAGTTTGACATCTTTGGGCGTGCAGGCTACACTGTTTAACTCGCTTCCGCGCGGTCCCGTCCTTTTCTTGAAACTTTCCCGGGGTGGAAATCGTCATAGTGTATTCGGCGCCATCTTTTCGCCGGAACATGGACGGCGGCGCCGAAGGGTTTTGAAATGCCAAAGACGATGAACAAAAACGGAGCCAAAACACGATTCGATCAATATCAGAAGGCTCTTGAAGCAAAGGCCGAGGAACTGCGGCGAAGCATGTCCGCTCAGAAAATCGCCCAAGTGGTTTCGCGGCTCGACGTCCCTTCCGATGAAGGCGACTTGAGCCAGCAGAGTCACGAAGAGTGGATTTTTCTGAACCGCAACACGCTCGACATGAAACTGCTCCGTGACATTCAGGGCGCGCTTCGCAGGATTCAACACGCCACCTACGGCGTCTGCGCAGCGTGCGAAGAGCCCATTTCAGCCAAACGCCTGGAAGCGGTGCCGTGGGCCAAATTCTGCGTGCGGTGCCAGGAAAAGATCGGCGCCGAGACCGCGGAATACGACGACGACGATTTCGATTCCGAGCGGTAAGAACGTTCACCCGCCTTGGTGGTTCGCGCCCATTCAGCGTGTTTAACCCCTTCCAAACGCTCGAACACCAGAGGTTACGTGTATCCGCAGGCGTTTGGGTGTACAATTGATATCCGAAATGCCCTGAATTTTGGGGCTCCTTCCCAAACGTATATGGGAGACTCTATGGACAAACCAGCGCAAAATATTCAAGACAGCTTTCTGAACAACGCGCGCAAGGACAAAACTGCTATTACGCTGTATCTGCTCAGCGGCGTAAAGCTCTCGGGTCGCATCAAGAGTTTCGATAAATACTCGCTGATTCTAGAGACCAATAACCAGGAGCAGTTGATTTTCAAGCACGCCATCTCCACGGTGGTTACCATTAAGACGGCCCATGCGTACGCCGGGTCAAGCCAGGCGGCGCACAGTTCCGCAGCGGCTGCGACACATTCCGCGGAGACGGCCAACGCGGACTCGACTGAAGCTTGAGTTTGGCGGAACTCCAGAGCACCGGCTCGGGCGCACAAGAGCGGGCGATACTGGTGGGCGTCGAGTGGAAACGCCGGCGCAAACCCCGAAACGCCAACTCCACAGCCAAGCCCCCTCATGACTCGGAAGAGTCGCTGGATGAGCTGGGCGAACTGGCGGAAAGCGCGGGCGCGGTTGTCGTAGACCGGGCTTTCCAGACACGCGAAACACCTGAAGCTGCCACCTTGATCGGCGCGGGGAAGATGCGCGAACTGGCTGCCCTGGCGGCTTCCACGCGGGCGGATGTGGTGATCTTCGACCACGATCTCACGCCCACACAACAGCGGAATCTCGAGGATGAACTAAAGGTAAAGGTGCTCGACCGCACCCAGCTCATCCTGGATATTTTTGCGCGCCGGGCGCGTACTCGCGAAGGCCGCCTGCAAGTCGAACTGGCGCAGCTCTCCTATCGTTTGACTCGGCTAACAGGCCATGGCGCCGAGATGTCGCGTATGGGCGGTGGCATCGGGACTCGTCGCGGACCGGGCGAAACCAAGCTGGAAACCGACCGGCGGCGGATCGCCGTGCGCATCAAGAGCATCGAGCGGGAATTGGAGAGCGTCCGGGGTACGCGCACGGTTCACCGCCGTCAGCGCAGCGCAGTTCCCTTGGCCACCCTCGCACTGGTTGGGTATACCAATGCCGGAAAGTCTACGCTTTTCAACCGCGTCACGAACGCCGGCGTTATCACGGATGCGCGCATGTTCGCTACGCTCGATCCAACGGTCCGCGTAGCCACGCTCCCGTCGCACCGCCGCGTGCTGCTGAGCGACACGGTAGGCTTCATCCGGCGGCTTCCCACGACCCTGATCAAGGCTTTCCGCGCCACGCTCGAAGAAGTCACCGAAGCCACGCTGATTTTGCATGTGGTGGATGTTTCGTCTGCCGATTCCGCGGAACACACCGCGCATGTGCTGCAAGTTCTGGGCGAAATCGGCGCGGGCCAGATTCCGCAGTTGCTGGTGCTGAATAAGATTGACCGGTTGCCTCGAGGTGACGCTCGACCCGGCGGCCACATCGCCGGCCGCGAGCATGCTCCCAGCGTGGCCATTTCGGCTCTGACCGGAGAGGGAATTGAAGCGCTCCTCATTAAGATTGACGAGGTATTGCCGTTCGATCTGCTATCGCGCGTACAGTTTCGTTTCCCGATTGGGGAAGGGGCGGGCCTCTCACTGTTGCACGAGCTGGGGCGGGTGCTGGATGTCCGCTATGGCGACAAATTTTGCGAGGTCGACGCCGAAGTACCGGAATCGCTGAGGCAGCGGCTGGCTGCGTTCGTGAACTGAAATGGTGCCGGCGGGGATCGGTAAACTCACAGGCAGTTGTCTGCGGGCGCGTGGCGGATTATAGTGGGTCTGGCGGCTCCTGATGAATCTGCCCAACAGCCTGACGATTGCCCGTATCTTCTTCGTGCCGCTGTTGGTGGCCGCGCTGGTGGCGCAGAACGGCGCCATCCGGATTTTTGGGATCGCGATCACCAATGAGTGGCTGGCGCTGGCGATTTTCCTGGTCGCCGCGGCCACCGATCTGCTGGATGGCTACCTCGCGCGGCGCTGGGGCCAGGTGACCACGATCGGTACCCTCCTCGATCCGATTGCGGACAAGCTGCTTATTTCGGCAGCGCTGATTTCGCTGGTACAGGTCAATGCCGTGCCGGGCTGGATGGTGATTTTGATCGTGGGCCGCGAGTTTGCTATCTCGGGCCTGAGGAGCATCGCCGCCGCCGAGGGATACACCATCAAGGCCAGTGACATGGGCAAGACCAAGATGGTGGCGCAAGTCACGGCCATTTCCTTCCTGCTGGTGAGCATCCGCCATCCGGCCCTGGCGCCGCTGGCGTACTGGATGATGTGGGTGGTGGTGCTCTTCACGGTGCTCTCGGCGATCGGCTACTTCCGGAAGTTTTGGCGCAAAGTGGACGTCCGCATCAAGCTGCGCCGGCGGCGTGAGTTGTTGCGGATTGAACGGAAGCGCAATCTGGCGGCTCTGCGTCAGGGCCGCTCGCCTTCGGCCGCGGGCGCTGCTACTTCGGAAGTGGGCGGAGTGCGCGGCACTACGTGAGCGCCTTGCGGCGTTAATACCAGCAGCCGGATCTCCCCGCGCGGGCCGATCGGCCCGACCTGCTTCCCGTTCAGCGAGATCTCCAAGGCGCCGGCATTTCCGACCAGGACCGTCATTTTTCGCGACGCATCGAATTGCTTGCTTTGTTGCCCCTCGATGGTGCCCGTGTACGCGCGGGTTCCATCAGATTTGATCGACACCCAAACCGGTTCAGATGCCGTAAAGGCCACCCGCATGGCTACCGGAAAACCCCGCGGCTTGGCAGCGGGCTCGCTCGGCTTTGGCGGATCCGGCGAGCGGCCAGCTTCCGCCGGTATGCGAATGGTTCCGCTTTCCGTCACCTCGGCGGCACGAAACTCTGATTTCGGCGGTTCCGCCGGCGTCGGAGCACCAGGTTTCAAACTGGCCGGCTCAGCCACGTGTCGCGCCGATTGAGGTGCGGCCGCGACGGCGTGCGTCTGGGTAGCCGGAGGACGGCTCTTCTGCCACAAAGTGTACACGCCGGCGCACGCCAGTACTACGATAACCACCCGAACGAAAGCGGCAGTAGACGAGTCCGAGCGAAAACGATCGCGAACATCGTCCAGAGACGGTAAAGGCGGCAGACCCAAGGGGGAGTGAGGCGGCTCCGGCGTGGGCGCCACGTCAGCCGGCTCCTCGAATTGCTGCCTGAGCTCCGCGACGATTTCTTCTTCATCCAACCCCAGCAGGTGCGCGTACTGCCGCACAAAACTGCGAGTGAAGACACCGCCTGGAAGTCGATCGAATTGATTGGTCTCTATCGCTTCGAGCAGGTACCGGCCGATCTTGGTTTCGGCCGCCACTGTGTCGAGATTTAGACCGCGGCGCAGACGTTCGCGACGGAGCGTGTCGCCGATCGAGGTCATAGCGGTTGCCTGCGGGCCCCTCTAAATCCATGATACAACAGATACAATTCGAATCCGCATGGTGGCGGGAAGCGTTCAAGAATCCCCGGCGTAGAGTTTCCCATCGCCTTCGCCGACAATAGTTCTGATGACGGCTTGGCGAAAATGGTTCAAGTACTTGTTTCCTTTGGGACACACGGCTGGAGATTTAACCTTCGGAAACGTGTGTGCTGCAACTCTGACGCTTGTGATGCTGGCGGGGAGCGTCACTCGCATGCGAGCCGGCGAGTTCAGTGGCGTTGAAGCGCTGGGATTTACGCGCCGAGCCGTCTCTTTTGGCCCAAGGCCGGCCGGATCGGCGGAAATCAAGAAACTGCAGGCATACATCCTGGGCGAACTGAAGACGCTTGGTTGTAACGTAATTCAGGATGATTTTACGGCTTCCACGCCGCTCGGCCAGACGCCTATGAAAAACATAATCACTCATTTCCCGGGAGCGTCCGGGAAAGCGGTGGTGATCACCGGGCACTATGATACGAAGTCCATGCCAGGCACTTACTTTGTGGGCGCCAATGATGGCGGCTCCTCGGCCGGCTTTTTGCTCGAAATGGCCAAGACTCTGGCGCCGGGTAATCGCCAAGACGACGTATATCTGGTCTGGTTCGATGGCGAAGAAGCCATCGCTCAGTGGAGCGACAATGACAGCTTGTACGGCAGCCGCCATCTGGCTGATCGCTGGGCGGCCGACGGCACTCTCGCGCGAATCAAGGCGCTGATCAATGTCGACATGATTGGCGACCGGAACCTGGACATCATGGAAGAGATGAACTCCTCGGCTCCGCTGCGCGAGCTAGTGTGGCGCAGCGCTGAGCGCCTCGGGTACGGCAATCATTTTCTGCGAAACAACAGCGCCGTCGAGGACGACCACATTCCGTTTCTGCGCCGCGGCGTCAATGCTCTGGATCTGATCGACCTCGACTACGGTCCCGGCAATTCGTACTGGCACACAGAGAAAGACACGATGGACAAACTCAGAGCGGAGAGTTTTCAGATCGTGGGCCGGGTGCTGCTCGATACATTGAAAGAGCTGGAGCGCGGTGGCGGAGCCGATGGACGGGATCATCGTCGTCGATAAGCCGCAGGGCTGGACCTCGCACGATGTTGTCGGCAAGATGCGCCGGCTGGCCAACACCCGCAGAGTCGGGCACCTGGGCACGCTCGATCCTTCGGCCACGGGCGTGCTGCCGCTGGTCATAGGGCGCGCCACGCGGCTCGCGCAATTCTACGTGCGCAGCGACAAAGTCTACGATGCGCGCGTACGCTTCGGCTATGCCACCGACACTTACGACGCCGAGGGCACGGCGACTTCCGCTCCCGTTGATCCGATGCTGACGAGCGAGGTGATCGAGCAGAAGCTTGCACGGTTTCGGGGCCAGTTCCTGCTGCGGCCACCGGCGGTATCGGCCAAGAAGATTCAGGGCGTGCCTGCATACCGCCTGGCCCGCCAGCATATTGAAGTCGACATGAAGCCGGTGCCGGTCGAGGTCTTCGAGTTGAAGCTGGTTGAGATCGAAGGCGCTGAAGCGCGCATCTGGGCGCATTGTTCGGCCGGAACTTACATGCGCTCCATCGCGCACGAATTGGGGCAGGCGATGGGCTGCGGCGCGCATTTGTCGGCTCTGCGGCGGGAGCGGTCGGGCGATTTCTCCATCGATCAGGCGCGGACCATCCCCGCGCTGGAGACGCTGGCGGGCGAGGGCCGGCTGGCCGAGGCGCTGATTCCCGCTTCGTCGCTGCTGCCGGCGTTTCCTGCGGTGATTGTCGATCTCGCCATCGAAAGGCTCGTGCGCCAGGGGCGAGACTTTCCGGTTTCGCCGTTTCGCGTGGAGTTGGGAACACGGTACGTCAAAGCTATTTCGCCTGACGGCAATCTACTGGCCATCGGTGAAGCCAAGCTGCCGCACATCTATCATCCGGTCGTGGTGCTGTGAAGGTATGACAGGCCTCCTGCCTGTCCATTGGCTCAGTTCCATCACAACAATCGCCGTGCTGTTCCGCCCCTCCTACTTCCGCAAGAAGTCGAAATCGCAACCCAGATTCGCTTGCGTGACGTGTTCCAGAAAGAGCCGGCCGTAGCCGCGCCCGTAGTGCGGCGGTGCGGGCTGGAACTGGGAAAGCCGCTGCTGGATGTCGCCGGCAGGCACGCGTAACTCCAGGCGCCGGGCGGCAACATCCAGCTCGATTTCATCGCCCGTGCGCACGGCGCCGAGCGGCCCGCCTATGCCCGATTCGGGCGCCACGTGCAGCACCACCGTGCCGAAGCTGGTACCGCTCATACGCGCGTCGCTGATGCGCACCATGTCGTCGATGCCGCGGTCGAGCAGCACACGGGGCATGGGAATGTGGCCCCATTCCGGAAATCCGGGCGCGCCTTTCGGTCCGCAGCCCTTCATAACCAGCACGGTGTTTTCATCCACGGGGAGATCCTCACGATCGATCTGGGCGCGCATCTCTTGATAATTTTCGAACACATATGCCTGCCCGCGATGCCTCAGAAGGCGCGGCGATGCGGCGGTCTGCTTCAGCACCGCGCCATCCGGAGCGAGATTGCCGTAGAGCACCACCGTTCCTCCTTCGGCGTGGAGCGGCTCGGCTGTGGTGCGAATCACTTCGCGGCGGTGGCATTGGGCGCGTTCCACATTTTCACGGATGGTTTTGCCGGTGACGGTGAGCGCCTCCGCGTGGAGCAAGTGGAGAATCTCCTTCATGACGGCGGGCAGCCCTCCGGCATAGAAAAAATCCTCCATCAGAAATTCACCCGAAGGCTTGACGTTAGCGATCCAGGGCGTGCGCCGCGAGATGCTATCGAAATCGTTCAGATCGAGCGGAATGCCTAGCCTTCCCGCGATGGCGATCAGATGCACCACAGCGTTGGTCGAGCCGCCGATCGCCATATCTACGGTGATGGCGTTCTCCAGCGCCTGCCGCGTCATGATCCGCGAAGGCAGCAAGTCTTCGCGTACCATATCGACAATGCGGCGTCCGCTCAGCTCGGCGATGGCCAGGCGGCGCGAGTCGACTGCGGGAATGTTCGCGCAACCCGTGAGCGTCATGCCCAGCGCTTCGGCGATGCTGGTCATGGTGGAGGCGGTGCCCATGACCGTGCAGTGGCCGGCACTGCGCGAGAGTCCGCCTTCAATCTCCGACATTTCTTCTTCAGTGAGCTGACCGGTGCGGAACAAGTCGAACAGCTTGCGCCCGTCAGTCCCCGAGCCAAGTTTGCGATCCCGCCATTGGCCGCTCAACATCGGCCCGCCGGGCACAACGATTGCGGGGATGTCGGCGCTGGCCGCGCCCATCAGTTGTGCGGGCGTCGTCTTGTCGCAGCCGCACAACAGCACCACGCCATCGATGGGATTGGCGCGGATGGATTCCTCGACATCCATGGCCATGAGATTGCGATAGAGCATAGTCGTCGGCTTCATAAACATCTCGCCGAGCGATATGGTGGGAAACTCGAGCGGCACTCCACCCGCCGCCCAGACGCCGCGCTTAACGGCTTCCGCAACCGTGCGCAAGTGCGCGTTGCAGTTGTTCAGCTCGCTCCAGGAATTGCAGATGCCGATGACCGGCTTGTTGTGAAAGACGTCGGCGGGGAACCCCTCGGCCCGCAGCCAGGCGCGCCGCGCATAGTTTTCATACGCCTGGCCGCTCCACCACTCCTGGCTGCGAAGTTTTTTGACGGTGTTTGTGGACATGAGGTTCTTATTAGAACGCGGGGGGCGGAGGGAAGTCCAGATGGATTCAACCGGGGCGCGAGACGAACCTCAGACAAAGTGTTAGAATGTACTGTCAAAAGTATGTATGACAGTACGTTTAAAAGTTAGCGAAGATCTGATCCCGATCACCGATCTCCGGCAGAACTCGGCGCGCATTGTGAAGCGTTTGCGAAGCGAGCGCCGGCCGGTTGTAATCCTTCAGCGTGGGGGCTCGGCTGCTGTACTCGAGAGTGTCGAAGAGTACGAGAAGCGCCTCGAAAGGCTGGATCTCCTCGAGGCGATCGTACGTGGCATGCAGGCATCACGGGCGGGCGACCTTGTCGATAACGAAGAGGTGATGCGCCGTCTGAAAAAAGCCGCCATTGGCTAGAGCAGCCTACCGTGTCAAGTGGGCCGCGCCGGCGATGGCCGACCTGCTGGAAGCGGCTGAGTACATTCGTCGCGAGCAACCTGCTGCGGCGAAGCGATTGTACGGTGAAATCCAGCGGCAGACGAAACTCCTGCGACCCATCCCATGCTCGGCCGCGTGGTTCCGGAGTTCGAGAACCGGTTCCTTCGTGAACTGATTCTTCGACCTTACCGGGTGATCTACCGGTGGTTGCCTCGCGAAGGCCGCATCGAGATCCTGGCGGTCGTCCATAGCGCTCGCCTTCTGCCAAAGGCATAGGCCCAAGGCGAAACAACCCACCTTCCTCTGGTGTCAAACCTTTCGATGTCTTGCGGGTCACATCGCGCCCGGCGACGATCTCACTAACCAGGAGGCCCCGCGTATTCGCGGCCGCGCTGGCCCGAATGCTTAACGCCTGGTTCGAGCGAGTTTGTACACTTCCTCCCAGCGGCGCGGGCCGACGGCCAGTATGACGACGGGGCGGGCCCGGAGGTCAACCTGATAAATGATCCGCATGTCACCAACCCGCATGCGGCGACAACCAGCCAAGTCTCCACCCAGCGGCTTTCCGGATTTGTGCGGCTCGCTACGATAGATGCGGGTATCGATCGCTGTCATGATCGAGCGCGCCTCGGCGGCGGCCACGGACCGAAGGTCGCGCGCCACGGAGGGGTGATACTCGACGCTCCAGCTCACTACTGTGCGAAGCGGCGCATCATGGCGCGATGGCTAACGGTCTTAACGCGACCGAGCGAGCGCAGCCGCCGGCGCGCCACGCCCTCCATGCGACGATCGTCCATCTCATCGAGTAAGGCTTCGAAAGCCCGGATAGATAGCATGACAGCAGTCGGGGTGTTGTTCTTCAGAACCACATACCGATCCAGTTGACCCTTGCACAGCTTTTCAAAGATGTCACGTGCTTCCCGCGAAACCTTCGTTACCGATACCGCCTCGCTGGCTCTGTGCATTAACGAATTCACTGTACCCAACGTACCATCCACATCAGAGAATCATCAGATAGATTCCCCGCGGAACAATTCCCTCCCCCTGGTGTCAAACCTTTCGAAGTCTCGCGCGCGGGTCTTTGAAAACACGATGTCAGCCATGAGGAGGCGATCATGTTCGATCCCATCATCAGTGAGAATACCGCGCGCACGCGGCGGCCACTGGCCGTCGCACTGTCGTTTGCCGGTCAGGTGCTATTGGTTGCCCTGGCCGTCATAGCTCCGCTATTGCATACCGAAACCATCGCGCCGGGCCATTTGACGCGCGTGATCCGCACGCCCGTGCGGAAAGGCGTGATCCAGGTGACCACCGACAGACCGCCCGTCGCCGAGTATCGCGGCAAACCGGGGCCGCACATCTTCACCGACCACGTGCTTCGGCAGCCCGTGCAAGTCCCAAGCGGCATTCTCCCGGAGATAAAGGCACCATCGCCGGATCTGCTTGCGGGACTGTCCGGCCCCGCGATTCCGGGGGACCCGAATGGCGTTCCCTATGGCACAGGAATGGATCTGGCTCAAATACCCAAGCTGGATCCGCCGAAGCCCTCACCGCAACCTCCCGCACCCGCCATGCATGCTCCTTTGAGAGTGGGCGGCAAGGTGCAGGCAGCCAAGATCGCGCACCAGGTGACGCCGGTGTATCCGCCGCTCGCCAGGCAAGCGCGCCTTTCGGGTATCGTCCGCCTCGAAGCGGTCATCAGCCGGAGCGGCACGATCGAAAGCCTGCAAGTAATGAGCGGGCATCCACTGCTGACGCAGGCGGCGCTCGATGCTGTCCGCCAGTGGGTGTACCAGCCGACGCTGCTCAACGGCGAGCCGGTGGAAGTCCTGACGCAGATCGAAGTGAACTTCAAGCTGGCGCAGTGACTGGGTCGAGCGCCCCCTGTGTGCCGGAGCGCCGGAAACGCCGCACAAGCGTGGCAACGAAGCTCAGGGCTGTCCCATCCGGTAGCCACTGACGTGCCAGTGTACTGGCAAGCCCCTGAACTCTAATTGGGATAGTATTCAGGATACAGTTTGCGGAGACAATCCGGGTCATGTTGTCAAATTCCGATGTGTTGACGACATACTCTGGCATCGGGCGCAACATCGTCCGAATATTCTTTTGTATTGCTTTGCAGCGGCTCCTGGTAGAAGGATGAGTCGAGACGAGCCGCGTTGTAGGCCCTGGTTTTCTATGCTCGAGCGATTCGAGTCTCTCGAAGAAATCTACAAACGCAGTAGGATCGTAGCCCGTCTTGTAGACATATTGCAGGCCCAACCTCGACGGCTGCTTGTGTCCGGGCTTTAAACTTACGTGGAATCTCCTTTTTGACTCCCGGATGCATTAAATTTCCCTAGGGCCGCACGCCCCGACTCGCAAAGATTCCAGGCCAGAAGAACGCCCAACAAGCTTTCAGCCCCTGCCGCGCCGACGCACCTTGAAGTTCCGCTGAGAAAAAAAAAGGCGGATCGTTGCTGGATGAATCGTCAATATAGACGCGGCAGCATCCTGCCCGTTAGTCAAAACCGAGAGTCGAGGTTAGCCGTGAAAAATCCAGGGA
>JBGPKX010000058.1:0-21027 GCA_041486185.1 Bryobacteraceae bacterium
AGCCTCGCGAGCGTGAAGGTCGAGACCAGATACACCGACACGATCATGGCGGTCAGCGTGACCAGCACGGCCCCCGCCTTGTTCAGGGCGGCCACGAGCGCATGCGCCAGCAGCATGCCAATCAGGCCGCTCGCCGGCAATCCGAAGACATGCAGTCGAGGCGCTTCGCCCATGGCGGCGGCGATACTGAATCCCAGCAGGATGAAGCCCGTCAGTTTCACACCCGGATCTTCGAGGACTTCGGAGCGGATCCACTTCCAGCCGAGCAGAAATGCGCCTGCCGGGAAAAGGAGCGCCGCCAGACCGAACGTCTGGAGCAGGAAGTCAGCGAGATACGACCCTACGTATCCGGCAAGGTTCTGCGGGCGCAGGTTACCTGCGGCGGTATTCCACGAAGGATCGTAGGTCCGGTAGGAGACCAGACTGAACAGGACCAGAAGTCCTATCGCGAGAAACACGAATCCCGCGACTTCGTTGAGACGTTTGGACTCGGTCGGCGATAAAAGCTTCATCCCGCTGGCGGGCGGGAAGCAGCCAGAGCAATCACTATTATGCCAAAAACGATCCGATAGTAAATGAAGAAATAAAGAGTGTGACGCTGTAAAAATCGCAGGAAAAATGCGATGACAACAATTCCGGTGATTGCGCTGAGCAGAATTCCCATCAGAAATGGCGTGTGCATGCCGGCCGGGATGCCCCCGTGCTTGTGCAGGTCGTGAAAGGCTTTGCCGGCCGCGGCGGCAATGGCGGGTGCGGAGAGGAGAAACGAGAAACGCGCGGCCGCTACACGATCTAAGTTCCGGAACAATCCCGCAGTGATGGTGATGCCGCTGCGCGAAGTTCCGGGCACGATGGCCAGGGCCTGGGCACCGCCGATCACCATCGAATCGCCGAACGTAACTTCACTCATCTGCTTCTTCCGGGAGCCGGCGCGCTCCCCAACCCACATGAGCACGCCGATTACAACCATCATTGTGCCGATCACAAACGGGCTGCGCCACGTGGTTTCCGCCTGTTTGCCGAAGAGATATCCACAAATGCCCACGGGGATGGTGCCAACGGCGAGAAGCCAAAGCAGGCGCGGGTTTTGACGGAGCGCCTCGTCGTTACCGTATTGCAAGCCGAAACCCTGCGCGATGATCTGCAACCAGGGCTGGAAGAAGTAGACGAGGATGGCCACCAGCGTCCCGAGATGCAATGCGATATCGAACGTCAGGCCGGGGTCGGTCCAGCCCAGCAGCCAGGGAGCCAGCGCCAAGTGCGCGGTGCTGCTGACCGGCAGAAATTCAGTTATCCCCTGGATGACGGCGAGGACTATGACTTGAATGAGGGGCATGGTGTCAGAATGGACATGGTAACCCGCGGGCATGTCGAATACCAAGATTGTGGTGACTCTTGGCCCGTCGAGCGATTCGCCGGCAGTACTGAGCGAATTGATGGCGGCTGGTGTTTCCATTTTTCGTCTGAACGCATCACACGGGTCGCAGCAGGAACACGCGGCGCGGATCTCTGCCGTGCGGGCCATCGCGGCAAAGGGGGATCGGCAGATCGCGGTGTTATTCGATCTGCAGGGGCCAAAAATCCGGCTAGGCAGATACGAAAGCGAAGGCTGTCTGATCCCCACGGGCGCCGAATTCACCATCACGACCGAGCCGGTGCTGGGCAACAGCGAGCTCGCCTCCACGACGTATGCGAAGTTTGCGCAAGATGTGAAGCCTGGCGACCGGGTGTTGCTGGCTGACGGCGCTGTGGAACTGCGCGCCATCTCGAGCGACGGCGTACGCGTGCGCTTTCACGTGGTCTCCGGTGGAACCGTGGGCAGTAACAAGGGCATCAACCTGCCTGGCGTGAACGTCAGCGCACCCTCGCTTACAGAGAAAGATTTGTCCGATCTCGAATTCGCGCTTGGCGCGGGCGTCGATCTCGTGGCACTGTCCTTTGTGCGGTCATCAGCCGATGTCTCCGAGCTGCGGCGGCACATTGGAAGGCACCCGGCGCGGGTCGTGGCCAAGATCGAGAAGCCGGCGGCGTGGGACCACATTGAGGAGATTCTCGACGAGGCCGATGGCGTGATGGTGGCGCGCGGCGATCTTGGGGTGGAGATGGCGCTCGAGCGCGTGCCGCCCATCCAGAAATCCATCATCCGGCGCGCGCGGCGGCGCGGAAAATTCGTCATCACGGCGACGCAGATGCTCGAGTCCATGATCGAGCGGCCCACGCCCACACGCGCCGAGGTGAGCGATGTGGCGAACGCGATTTACGATGGCACCGACGCCGTGATGTTGTCGGCTGAGACGTCAGTCGGAAGATTTCCGGTGGAGGCGGCAGCCTACATGGCACGGATCGCCGCCGAAGCCGAGGCGTCCATCAACAAGCGCGGCTTTCAGGATCCGCCGGCATCCTCCGATCCTACGCATGCCGAGATTGTGGCCGACGCGGCGTATCACGCGGCGCGCGCGGCGCGTGTTAACGCCATTGTGGTGTTTACATCCAGCGGCTCCAGCGCGCGCCTGATCTCGCGCTACCGGCCGCCGGTTCCCATTTACGCCGTAACGCCCAGCGACATCGTTGCGCGGCAGTTGTCGATTCACTACGGTGTGTTTCCCGTCCTGGCTCCGGAGGTGGGATCGACCGACGAGATGCTGGCACAGATGGACCGGCTGCTCATCGAGCGCGGCCATCTACGCGTCGGCGATATCGTGGTGTTTGTGGCGGGGCAGCCCATCGGCCGGCCGGGCACGACCAACCTGATGAAGCTGCATCAGATTGGAGATCTGGGCTAATATCCCAGATTCCAAGAAAATTGGTAGAATATAAGAGAAGAGGGAATATGGAGAGGCTTACGACGCGAGTCGACCATGTGGGCAGAATACTCGTTCCTGCCAAGCTTCGGCGCAAATTGTCGATCCAGGCTGGCGCGCGGGTTGTGCTCACGTGGCACCGCGGGAAGCTGCAGCTATCCACGCCCGAGATGGCGCTCAAGGAAGCGCAGGACCGGATCGCGCGCCTGGTCCCGCGCAAAGTCTCACTCGTCGATCAGTTGATCGCGGAACGGCGCGCGGAAGCGAGACGGGAATCTGAAGATTGATTGCGTGCTGGATGCGTCCGCAGTGTTGGCCTTGCTGCACCGGGAGCCCGGAGCGGATGCCGTACTCAAAGTCCTTGGGCGCTCCGTCATCAGCGCGGTAAATGCCGCCGAGGTCGCTACGAAACTCGTGCGGTTGGGAGAGAGCGAACGCAACGCGCAGGCCGATCTGGCTGCGCTCCAATTGGAAATCCTGCCGTTTGATGCCGAGCTGGCTTTCCTGGCGGCGGGCTCTGAGTTGAGCGCCCCCCGCCATGGATTGTCCCTGGGCGATCGAGCTTGTCTCGCCACTGCGCGAAAGCTCGGCGTGCCAGCGATTACGGCTGATCGAAACTGGCGCATTCCAGGGCTGAAGACAAAGGTAAAATTTATCCGCTAGCAGCCGGTGACGGACAGTTTAGAATTGCAGCCTCTCCATGGTTCGAAAGCTTTCATGCAGGCTCTCGACCGGGTCTTCGGCGACTTGGTCTTGCTCGACGAAATAATGCTGTACGCCCGCGGCGCGCGCGGCCTCTACGATCTTGGCGAAATCGAGGATCCCCAGGCCGACCTCGCGAAATGCGTTGGCTGACAGTTCCTCCGAGAAGTGAATCTTCAGCCCAGGCGCCTTGTCCTTGAGGTGCATGAGCGCCACGCGTCCCTTCCACTGTTTAAGCAGTGCTACGGGATCCTGACCGGCGACGCTTACCCAGAAAACGTCCATCTCGAACTTCACCAGGTTGGGGTCCAGGCGCTCTAGCAAGATATCGATGGGACGGGATCCTTCTTTGGGTCCGAACTCAAAAGCATGGTGATGGTAGCAGAACTGCATGCCGGATTTTCGCGCGGCTTCGCCGGCCTTATTGAACTGGTCGGCATAGCGGCGAAATTGATCCAGCGGGCCGCGCTCGGCGGGCATCAGATAGGCGAGGACCATGTATTTGAGGCCAGCCTGCGCGGCTTCATCGACGGCCTTCTGCCATGTCAGCCCGGCGGGCCGGCCTTGGGGGAAGGCGCCTTTCCACGCCTCGAAATTTCCTGTGACCAGCGGTGTTGCAAAGTGCCCGCTGACCGCCTGAATGCCGAACTCCTTGCAGAGCGGGAGCACAACCGTGTTTGAATCCTGGATGACTTCCGCTTCCCGATAACCGATCGCGGCCACACGTTGCAGGGCTTCGCGCGCATGATCGGGAATGAGCTGGCGCACGGTGTAGATCTGGAAGCCGAGGGGGCGTCGCGTGGCCGCGGAGAGCGCCGGCGCAGCCGCCAGGCCTGTCAAGAGTGATTTGCCGGCATCCCGGCGAGTGAGACGTTTGGGCACCAGTCGATTATAAGCCCGCTGGCATCCCGATCCGCGTGGTGCAGGCGGCGAGGCCCGGCGGGATCCTGACCCTCCTGCCCCGCCACCCGGCCGTTAATCCGGCTTGAAGCCAGTGCGCTTCCCGTCATATGATGCTTCCGCAGACATAACGGGGGCCGTCCCAATGATCCAACGCAAAGTCTTTTGTGCCGCTGTGCTGGCGGCGCTGAGTTTCAGCGGATGCAGGAAGGCGCCACCTCCCGATGGAGTTTGCGGCTACGACCCGTTGCCCGCCGCCGCCGACGTTCCCTCCGGACAGGGCGGCGTGCAGATCATGGCCGCGACCGATGCCTATTTCTACGCTTTCGATGGAGCGGGAAAACAGATTGCGTACCAAAACGCCAACCGCATGCTGCCGCTGAAGCCGGGCGATTACCAGATCAAGATCAACAACTCCGCACATCCCGTTTCCGTCCAATCGAAAACGCTGGCAAAATGCGCCTCCGGGACCGTGCTCGCCACAGGCAAGACCGACGAGTATTACTACATATTCGACGGCGGGGGCACGCAGTTGGCGTATGAGAAGCTCGGTAAGGCGCTCTCCCTGTTCCCCGGAAAATATCAGGCGCGGCTGAACAACACTTCCACGGCGGTCGACGTGAGCCCGAACACCACCACCGAGCTGAAATCCGGCATTCTCGACGTGCTCGGTTCAACCGACGAGTATTACTACGTTTTCAACGGTACCGGCACGCAGCTTGCCTACAACAAGCTCGGTAAGGCGCTGGGCCTGTTCGCCGGCTCCTACACCGCCAAAGTGAACAACAGTTCGGCGCCCGTCATCATCTCCGCGGCGGGAACGGCCGAGCTACCTTCCGGGGCCATCGCGGTGCAGGGCACAACCGACGAGTATTACTACGTCTTCAACGCCCTGGGCACGCAGCTCGCCTACAACAAGCTGGGCAAGGCGCTTTCGTTCGTGGAGGGTGCGTACACCGCCAAAATCAACAACGTGGCGATCCCGGTGCGCGTCGAGCCGTCGCGCACCAACGAATACCAGACCGGCACTCTTACGGTGAAGGGCAGCGGCTCAGATTACTACTACGTGCTCGACACAAACGGCACGCAGCTCGGCTACAACAAGCTCAACCAGCCGCTCTCGTTTCCCGCCGGCAGCTACTCGGTGAAGGTCGGCAACAACATGCGCCCGGCAACGGTGACCGCGGGCCAGGCCGTCGTGGTCAACTGGTAGGTCGGAGCAGGCCCTCGCCTCATGCACAAGGGCTGCGCCCGGTGATCCCGAAGACCGGCACGACGGGGCGCGTGTCTGGCCGCAATTCGCGCCGCTTTCAGAATCACCGGGCAGTTCGCTAGTTCGCCAGGGACGCCAGAGCGGTCTCGGATTGATCGACCAGCGTCAGTGTTTGGGATTTTCCCCTGGCACCGGCGTCGGGGCTGGCAACCGGCGTCGTCGCGTTCTTCCCACGATTCACAAACGACGTCAATTGATCCAGAATACGGCCGTTGTTCTGTTTGGAGGTCATCTGCATGGCGATCAGGTCGCTATTCTTCTCGCCTCCAAATCGTCCCACAAGCGACTTCAGCAGACCGTCGGCAAAACGATCGCTAAACCCGGCCAGAAACGCTACCAGCCACATAATTTCGTTGGTGCCCAGCTTGGCAACGGTGTTCGTATCCGGCGTCGGTGCCATGGTCAGCATCCCGGCCCGAAGGACCAGAAACGTGATCGCGCCCATGATGATGCCGGTCAGCGGCCGCGAAAACAGCCAGCGCAACGGGTCTTCCAGTTCGCGATCGCCGGAATTCGAAAACCGGTAAAGGATGGCGGCAAAGCTCCCGATGACGCTCCAAAGAAGAACGCACGACGGAACACCCAGGACCGGCAGCATCGTTTCGCCTTTCAACCCGTTCGCCTGCGCCATGTACAGGAAGTATCCGATGCCTGCCAGGCTGGCCACCGATACCAGGACGGCGACCGCTCGCGCCCGGCGGCGGTAATTCATGGTCTGCTGATAGCTGTTCAAGAGGGCTTCGACCTGTGCCGCGTTGTCTTTCACCAGGCTGATGCCACGCGCCGTCGTGGCTTCGTAAGCCTCCGCCGTCTGCTCCATCAGCAAACACCAGATTCTCTGCTGCAAGTCGCTGTCGGTGAGGCCCAACGCCGCCCGGTTGCGCAGCTCATTGATTTTGCCGATAACGTCATGCCGCTCGTCTTCGACCGTGTCGCTGGCTTGAGCGGCCGTCTGCTGGTAATTGTCGTGAGCCGCCTTAACGCGGTCCGCCAGCAATTTGGCCCCGGCGTTCAGGACCTCGCTCGTTCCAGAGCCCAACAGGGCCGATGTGAGTGACATGAAAACTGGCGTCGCCATAATTGCCTCACCTTCTCTTTCGCCCGTCTATCCGGGTGTCCTAAGTAAAGCAAACGACTGGCCAGGACGTAAAACCGAAGGTGCGGGCTCGAGATCCTTGGCTCTATCCTTATGAATTCTAATGAGTTGGGTCTCTGGGCGGAGCAAGAACTCTCGGAGAAAACGTCGGCTGGCCACCCGCGGCGCGCTATCCAGTCGGATAGACCGCTCAATCGAACGGATAGTAGATCACCATCCCGGAGGGGACGCCAGCCTATAAAGATCGTCTATTTGCTCGCTTCCTCTGAGAAAATCGGTAGAAATTCGGTTGCTTATAAGTAGAATTGCCGGGCCAATCGATCTCCCTCAGGTTGATTTTCCGTAATGGTCCAAGGACCGGCTCCAGCGACAGAAGCTTGTCCGGACTCCTGCGCACGAATCACTCCACGCTTAGGGGAACGTCGCATGTTTCCCGTTCTGTCCTGCATACAAACAAGATGATCCAAGAATGTTTTTGGCTGCTCAGTCCGCGGATCTTCTCAGCAAGTTCTCAGGGGCCGTTTCGGCGTCAATGGAGCTCCTCAACGGTCGGGATGCAGTTGCCGAGAAGAGCCGATAGCGCGCGATGCAATCAAGCCTGTTTGGAGCGGGCCTATAGTCCTGAACCGTCGCAAAATCGAACAAGTCGTCCCAAAACCGGACAGATTCAAGCAATTTAGTGGATGTTCCTCGCGCGCGCCGATCAAGTACTCGAACCCTGCACGACTTACGCCGGCAGCATCGGATACGCGCAGGGATAACGATCACGCTCCGGAGGCGTTAGGGATTCCGAGAACAGGTCATCGGCGGAAGCAGATTCTCCACTGGACACGCGAGTGGCAGGGCAATTGCCATTGAACGTGTTGCCGCGCTCGAATTTCTACGGGAACTTCGCCACCCGTTGGCGGGCGTTGGCGGTCAGCCGCGTCTGCGGGTCAAATCCAGGCCACCCACCGCGGGCCTTTGCCAATATAGGATTGTGCCAAACATGAACTACTTGCGAAGCGTCTCGTCGGTTGTCTTAATCGCGTTCACTTCTTTCAGCTTCGCGCAATCGCCGGACATCTCCATTCAAGTACCCGGGCCGGCGCCCATAGTAGGGCCTCTACTAAGGCCTTTCCACTTGGAGCGTCGTGTTGTTTCGCCGGTGAACTTCTCCAACACGCCAAGGCTCGAATCTCTGGTGCGCGGCGGCAATCTCTACTTATCCGTTCAGGATGTGGTTGCGCTGGTACTCGAAAACAATATCGACATCGCAATTCAGCGCTACGGGCCGGTGCTCGCGCAAGAGGTTTTGCGGCGCGCCTCAGGTGGCGGTCTTCTCCGGAACGTCGGCATTCCCGTCTATGCGGGGCCGGTCAGTGTCAGCCTGCAGGGAGTCAGCGTGAACGCCGTCGGATTGGCGGAGAGTGGGTCGGGGGTCAGCTCCGGCGGCGGGCTCGTGGTTGGAAATCTTCCCCCTCCTCCGAATCTGGATCCATTCCTGTTCGGCTTTGCGAATTTCTCGCACAATACAACGCCGCTCAGCAACACGGTTTTGAGCGGAGTCCCATCGCTATTGGACGACACCAGGTCTTACCAGTTCGGCTATGGACAGTCATTTCTCACGGGAACCAGCGCACAGATCACCTACGGCAGTTTCCGGAGCTCGCTGAACAGCCCGGTGCCGTTGCTGAACCCATACACCAACGGATCGCTCGACCTTTTCATCACGCAAAACCTGCTGCAGGGCTTCGGCGTCGCCGTAAACAATCGCAGTATCCGGGTGGCCAGAAATAATATCAAGGTGACCGACCTGCAAGTGAAACGGCAGGTGATTACCACGGTCTCCGCGGTCTTGAATCTTTACTGGGACCTGGTGAGTTTCAACGAGGACTTACGCATCAAGGAGCAGGCGCTGGCCACGGCGCAAAAGCTTCTGGAAGACAACAAGAAACAGGTTGCCATCGGAACGCTCTCGGCTATTGAAATAACCCGTGCCGCGGCCGAGGTCTCGTCCGCCAAAGAGAATCTCCTGATCGCGCAGACCAATGTGGCGCAGCAGGAAACGGTGCTGAAGAATGCGCTCAGCAGAAATGGCGTCGCCAGTCCATGGTTGGACGATGTGCACGTTGTTCCGCTGGATCATATTCAAGTCCCGGAGAAAGAGGACCTGAAACCGCTGCCGGAACTGGTGGAACAGGCACTGGCCAAACGGCCGGAACTCGAGCAGACCCGGATCAATGTGGAAAGCACCCGCATCAACCTCAAAGGCAGCCGGAACGCGCTGCTGCCGACGCTGCAGGCTTTCGCTGATTTCACCAACAACGCCCTGACCGGCGATACGAACGCCTTGGCCAACGGCGCTAACGGCACGCCGGACCCGTTCGTGCTGGGCGGGTATGGAAATCTTCTCGGCCAGATCTTCCGCCGGAATTATCCCAACTACTCGGTCGGTGTCTCGTTGAACATCCCTTTCCGCAACCGAGCCGCACAGGCCGACTACGTGTCCGACCAACTCCAGTTGCGGCAGGCCGAGCTGCAGCTTCAAAGAAGCGTCAGCCAGGTTCGCGTGGACGTCAAGAACGCCGTAATCAATCTACAGCAGGCCCGCGCGCGATACGAGACCGCTGCCGCCACCCGGGTGCTGGCGCAGCAGACCCTCGACGCGGAGCAGAAAAAATTTCAATTTGGCACGTCGACCATTCCCCTGGTCGTGCAAGCGCAACGGGATCTCAACAACGATCAAAGCGCCGAAGTTCAGGCGATGGCCAATTACACTCACGCCAAGATCGCATTTGACGACGCAGTGGGACAAACTCTCGATCAGAACGGCATCACGATGGATGAGGTGAAGACGGGACAAGTGGCCCGGCCCTCGACGATCCCGGATGTGGTTCCTAATCCGAAGAGGTAATCGGGAGCCATGGACATGAAGTCACAGAAATGTTTAGCGGTACTGGTCGCCTGGAGCTGCCTGGTTCCCCAATCCTATGCGCAGGAGGCCCCCCTGGCTGTTCAAAGGCCGAAAGCGTCCGTTATCGTGCGCCCCTACAAAGAGCCCACGGTTCCTCCGGTTCGGCTGAAGAATTCGGACCGGCTCCACAACTTGATTCGAGCCGGCAAGATATATCTCACGGTGCAAGATGCGATCGCGCTGGCCATCGAGAACAATCTCGATCTGGAAGTCGACCGGTATGGACCGTTGCTGGCCGAGTGGCAGGTGGAGCGGCAGGAAGCCGGCGGTCCTCTTCGCGGCGTCACCGGAGGCAACACTCTGGTCAATCAGGCGACCAGCGGGCAGGGCATTGCCGGAAGCCAGTTAAGCGCCGGCCTCGGTGGTGGTGGTGGCATTAACGGAGGTGGTGGCACCGGCGCCGCGGTGGTTTCGCAGATCGGACCCATCACGCCGAACCTCGATGCCGTCCTGCAGAACTTAAGCGGCTATGCGCATAGCACGACCCCGCAAGCCAATACCATTCAAAGTCAGACGCCCGCCCTGATCGATACCCGCCACATCTTCAACACGTTTGTCCAGCAAGGCATGCTGACGGGCGGCTTTGTGCAAGTCTCAGCCAACGAATCGTATCTCAAGGAGAACACGCCCACCGACATCCTCAACCCGTCGGTGGCGCCGGTGGTTCAGGTCTTCATTCGCCATAGTTTTCTGCAGGGCTTCGGCACGGCCGTCAACAGCCGCTTCATCCGCGTCGCTGAAAAGAACGTGGGTCTGGCTCAGGAGACCTTCCGGTCGCAGTTGCTCAATCTGGTGGCTACGGTGCTGAATCTCTACTGGGACCTGGCCAGCCAGATCGAAGACGTGAGAGCCAGAGAGCGTTCGTTGGAGGTCGCACAGAAGTTTTTTAACGATACGAAGAGGCAGATCGAGCTCAGCGCGCTGGCTAAAGTGGAAATCTATCGCGCTCAGGGCGAGCTGACGGCGCGCCAGCAGGAGCTGGCCATTTCTAAGTCGTCCGTGCGTCAACAAGAGAACCTGCTGAAGAACGCTCTGAGCCGCGACGGGTTGGAAGATCCGCTGGTTGACGCCGCCGAAGTGGTTCCGCTCGACCACATTCAGGTTCCCGAGCGGGACGATCTGCCGGTCTTGCGCGATCTGGTGGCCATCGCTCTGGCCAAAAGGCCCGACGTTGCCCTCGCTCGGATCAACCAGGAGACGGCTGAAATCTTGGCGCTGGGAACAGCCAGCGGCGTGCTGCCGATCCTGCAAGGCCTGGCTTCCATGACCGATAGCGGCCTCGCGGGCAAAGCCAACCCTCAGCCGGACGGCACCGCGGCCGATCCTTATTATGTAGGCGGCCTGGGTAACGCTCTGGGGCAAGTCTTCCGGCACAATTTCCCGAACTGGCGCACGGCGGTTCTCTTCGAGGGCGTCTTTCACAACCGCGTCGCCCAGGGGGATTACGGGATCGATCAGTTGCAGTTGCGGCAGAACGAGCTGATCACGCACCGTAGCAGGAATCAGTTAGTAGTGGATATATCGAACCAGGTGATTGCGCTCCGGCAAGCGCGCGCCAGATTTACTCAGGCTGTCGACACCCGGACCCTGCAGGAACAACTGCTCGAGAAAGAACAAAGAAAGTTTTCTCTGGGAGCCTCGACGATCAACAATCTCGTGGTGGTGCAGCGCAGCCTGGCGGCGGCGCGGGCCGCCGAAGTGGCGGCACTCGGCTCGTATAGCCGCGCCCGCGTCTCCATAGACCAGGTGCTTGGCGAAACGCTGGAGAAAAACAATGTTTCGGTGGGCGAGGCGCTCGAAGGCCGTGTGGCGCGCGATTCCAAGCTCCCAAGCCGGTAGTGAGCCATTTCGCAAATTCCTTTACACTTCGCGAGGGTGGGTTCCCTTTGGCGTAGGATTATGCGCCGTTCGCGGGAGCCGGCGGTTTCTGTGGCCGGCCGAGCCAACAAGCCGCAGGTCTCCCCAAAAGCGGGGTAGCCCTGCGCTACAAATGCGAAATACGGCAACAGTAGCGCCGCGGCCATCTTGCTATGTGGCTACTCGGACAGCAAGAATAAAGGTCGTGAGTTCCATCGTCGGCCGGCTGGCGTTGGCCCTCTGTGTTTTGTCCGGGGCGGCAGCCGCGGACAAACCGGAGCGAGTGATCGAAAGCATCCTGCCATCGCTCGCGTACAGCGCTTCCTGTTCATCCACCGTTGAATTGCAGAACCTCGCCGATCGGCCTGTGGCAGTGGAACTTGAGCCGCACAAAAGTACGGGGGCACTTGTCCCGCTGATCGGATATGCGGGGACGACGCTGCATTTGAACTCCGGCGAGAAGACCGGCTACAAATTGCAGATCGAGGAGGAGACGACAAGCGCGTGGGTCAAGGTTAGAGAGCGGATTTCATCGCCACAACTCTCTCCGGCCATAGCGGTCGGCGGAAAGACCGAATGTGTGGCAGACAATCACCTGCGCACGACGATTCGCGAGGTCGCTTATCCGACGCGGAACCCATGGTTTGCCGGTGACGTGCAAGACATCCGCAGTGACCTGATCTCCCTGATCAACACTTCAGAACAGGCGGCAAAGGCGTCACTTTGCTATTCTGCCGGCGGGCTGTTTTCCGTTCCACGGGAAACGGGACCCAACCCGGAACTGGCTCCAATCTGTTCCACGGCCTTCGCGGTTCAGATCCCGCCATTCGGCAGCCGGCAATTTCCGGTGCAACGCGAGGGAAGCACCTATTTCTCCCTGAAAACCGAGGGCAACGCTATCGTTCTTCAAATGCTCCGTCCAGTGGAGCCCAGCGTGAAGCTGTATATGGTGGATTCCACGATCAAATTCGGCAGTGAAGTGGCACCGGAGGGCCCGCGAAAGTAGGCCGCCAAGCTGAAGGCGACAACCAGGCCGTGGCGTGCCAGAGCATCGGCCAGAGGCAGGCTGAGCCTCCGGTGGCATTAAACCCTGTCAATAATCCTTTCTCCTACGAAACTTGCGTCTCCGTACCGCGTATTACATTCAACGGTTCCAACGTGCCGAAGAGCCTAGAGCACGCAAGGATCGGAGTTCGCGCTGAAAGTTGTCTGAAGTCAGGCCCACCCGCAAGGCCTTGGCGCAGAAAAGGTTAGGGCCACGTCGCGTGTTGCACTTCAAGGAGTTTGGCAGATACCAGATCGTCTGCAAGCTCGGCAGGGGCATGACCGATGTCTATCTGGCGCTCGACCCCACCGATAACCGGCACGCCGTCCTGAAAATCGTCGAACAATCCGCAGACCCGTGGACGCAAGTCGTGCTGGAAGCCGAACGACGGGGGGCGATGATTCAGAAGCAGCTCCACGAAAGCGACCCGCGGTTCCTCGAGATCTACGATTCGGGCGAGCTAAACGGCTGCTATTTCGTGGCCATGCAGTATGTTGAGGGCAAGACGCTGGCGGAGACCCTGAAGGCGGAGAAGCGGATAGAACCGGTGCGGGCCGCTCGCTATGCCATGGAAGTGTGCAATCAGCTTGCCCGGCTGCACTCCTTCGAGATGGAAATTGACGGGCGGAAGCGCGCCGTGGAGCATGGCGACATCAAGCCATCGAACATTCAGATTTGTGCGGACGGCGCGGTTCGCCTTCTGGACTTCGGTATCTCGAAAGCCATCACCTTTACGCACGGGTTGACGCACCACAATCTCGGCAGCCCGAGCTATTGCTCCCCCGAGCGGCTGCGGCGTGCGCAAGTCGATCCGCATTCGGACCTGTGGGCGCTGGGTGCGACGCTATACGAAATGGTGGCAGGTGTTCCGCCGTACCAGGCGCAGAGCACGCAAAAGCTGGAAGAGTTGATCCGGTCGAAGCGGCCTCCGCGCGCGCTGCCCGAGGACTGTCCCGCGCCGCTCAAGGCCGTCATCCGCAAAGCGCTCGCCGGCGACATCGCGAACCGGTATCCCACGGCCATTGCGCTCGAAGGGGATCTCCGGAGCTTCGTTGAGGGCCGTCCAACACTGGCGGAGACGGAGAAACAACTGGCGTGGGAAGTGAATCCCACCGTGGAGAAGGACCGCGCGAAGCCGCGAGCGGCGGGGAAGAAGCCTGCGGACGTCGTCGCTTGGCTGACGGTGGCTTGGCGGAAGGTGGGGTGGGTGCCGATCGCCGCGGTAGCCGTGGGGGCGTTGCTGGGCTCGCTGGTCTACATCGAATCAGCCTATGCGTACCGCTTCTGGATCGAGAGCAAACCGCTTCGGGGATATCACGATTACACCCGGCGGAGCGTGGCGGAAGTCAACGCGGACTGGAATCTATATAAGACGCTGGAGCGGCGCAATCTTCCGCTGGGCCGCTATTCTCCTGCCGGTTGGCTGAGCCAGCCACTGCGGGCGGCGTATATTGCGGCGGCAGACGACGTGATCGAGCGATACCGGAGCAGCTCCAACTTTTCGCTCGAGAATTTCGATTGGCAGAAAGCGCAGGTATGCCTCCAGCACGCGGCTGAACTGGATGGATCGAACGCCGCGGTGAAAGGCAAGGTGGCACTCGTGAATGGCTACCTGGCTCTGCTGCAAAACCCCCAAAACGAGCAGACAGCGGCGCGCGCGAAGGCGAGTTTTGAGGAGGCGCTTTCGTATTTGCCACGGTCTCCGGACCCGCACCTGGGACTGGCTCGGATTTACACCTACAGTCTGCGGAACGTAGGCCGCGCGGTGGCGGAGCTGTCGGATGCGGAGCGCCTGGGTTTCAAACTCGGTCCTCGCGAGAACGAAGAGCAGGCGGATGGGTATCTGCTCCGCGCGGAACAGGAGCTGCGGCAGGCACAGAAGGCCGGCCTGCCGCGCGCCAACGTCGCCAAGTACCTGACGCTCGCAGGAGGTGACCTGGAACGGGCGCGCAACCAGTACGAGCCTATCGACGGCTACTCCAATGTCAGCTCCAATTTGAACCGGCTGGATCGCGATCGCGAGAAACTGCAACTCCTGCAAGCCAAGAACGAGAAGCCCGTCTATGCGCGGAAAATGCCGCGCAGGGTGCGCATGTGGCGGTGACCAGGAGTTGGGAACAACGGGCCATCGTGCAGATCGGGCCGTGGGAGAAGAGGGCACCCACGGAGCGCAAACACGAATTGCCGTGGCTAGTGGGCGCCTCCGTGATGGTGTGCACGGGGCTGATTCTGGTTCTGCTGGCCAAGACGTCGAACTTTGCCGAGATGTCCGCGCGTCTCGAGCGCGGTGAGTTACTCAACCTCAATACGGTGAGCACGCCGGAAGAGCTGGCGCCGTTCTTGCAGTTGTTTCCCGATTCCGCCGAGCGCGAATTAGTTGCGGAAAAGATGGTGAGCTATGTGCAGATGCACCGGCCGCTGCCGAATGTGGGCGCGCTGGCTCGGCTGCGCATCAGCCGGCAGGAGATCGAGAGCGAGCCGCGCTGGCACGTGTTGCGGGGCCAGCTCCGGCAGCAAATTGAAAATCAGCAACACAAGCCACACCGTGGCGAGGTGCGCATCGCCGTTGTTCCAGTGGCCCGGCTGAAGCAGGCTCTGATCGTTCGGACTCCGCGCGAATTTCTGGCGCAATTTGCGGCATGGGCGGCGCTGTATCTCGCGAGTTTTTACATCGTCCACCTCGTCTGGCGACGGCGTTCGTTTCGGGGCGACCCGGCCATTCTGCCGGCGTTGCACCTGCTCACTGGAATCGGGTTGATCCTGGCGGTGAGTTTGCGCGATCCGTTGCGCGATTCGCTCGAGTTCAGCAAATTCGCCTGGGGCGTGGCGCTCGGTTGCGCGATCCTCCTATTGCCGGCGTTTCGTTTTTTCGACTATCGCCGTTTCTCCCGCTGGATCTACACGCCGCTTCTCGCCAGCCTTCTGCTCTTCGTGCTGCTCTTGGCGCTTGGGTCCGGCCCGACGGGCAGCGATTCGAAGGTCAACCTCGGTCCGTTCCAACCGGTGGAAATCATCAAGGTGCTGCTGGTCTTGTTCATGGCGGGATACTTTACCGCCAATTGGGAGCGTCTGCGGGAACTGCGCGAGAAGCGGCTGGCGCCGGGTGTGTTGCGCCAGCTCAATCTTCCGCGTTTCTCGCACGCGTTGCCGGTGATGTGCGGCGTCGGCTGCTCGCTGGTTTTGTTTTTTTTGTTGAAAGATCTCGGCCCGGCGCTAGTGACCGGCTTTCTCTTCATGGTGATGTTCGCCGTGGCCCGAGGCCGCGCTGGCCTGGCACTGTTGGGCCTGACATTGCTGGTGGCTGGCGTGAGCATCGGCTACCGGCTGGGCCAGCCGGTGACGGTGGTATCGCGCGTTTCCATGTGGCTATCTCCCTGGGACAACGACGTTTCAGGCGGCGATCAACTGGCGCACTCTATCTGGGCGCTCTCGACTGGCGGCCTTTGGGGCTCGGGGCCGGGCCGCGGCGATCCCGCGCTGATTCCGGCCGGGCACACCGATCTGGTGCTGCCGGCAATCGGGGAAGAGTGGGGATTCGTGGGCGTGGCCACGATTGGCCTGCTGTTTGCCTTTCTGGTGCGCCGTTCGTTCCGGATTGCGCGCGCGGCGGCGGATGAGTATGCGCTGTTCCTCGCGCTAGGACTCGCGAGCCTGTTTGCTCTCGAAATGTTGCTGATCTCGGCCGGGGTATTGGGAGCGATTCCACTGTCGGGCGTGGTGTCGCCGTTCCTGAGCTCGGGCAACACGGCCATGCTGGCGAACTTCTTCCTGTTCGCTCTGATTCTTTCGGTATCGAATCAAGCCCGGCGGCCAGAGATGGGCGAACCGTTCGCACGGCCCATGTGGGTTCTGGCGGCAGCGCTCGCGGCCTGCGCGCTGGTATTGGTTGGGCGGGCGGCGTACTTTCAGGTGCTGCGCGATCAGGATTTCCTGGCGCGGGATGTGAGAATTTTTGAAGGCGATGGCGTCAAGCGGGCCCAGCACAACCCGCGGCTCACGTCACTGGCACGGGAAATCCGGCGAGGGAACATCTACGATCGCAATGGAGTGCTGCTGGCAACCAGCGATTGGAAGGAGCTGGAACGCTACCGCGATCCATACGAAAAGCTGGGGATTACCATCGATGAGGTCTGCTCGCGGCTCGATAACCGCCACTATCCGTTCACCGAGCTGACGGCGCATTTCCTCGGAGACTGGCGCACCGGCGAGAACTTCCACGCGACTAACGCATCGCTCGTCGAGCACGATTCTAACGTGAAGCTGCAAGGGTACCAGGATTACCGCGAGCTCGCGCCACTGGTGCGATACCGGCACCAGCCGGGTAACGCCGCGATCGAGCAGCTGCGCAGCCGGGACCGGAACGTGCGCACGTCGATCGACATCCGCCTGCAAATGCGCGCGACCGAGATTCTTGATCGCCGGTTGCGTGCGGCAAAGCGGGAGAAGGGCGCCGTGGTGGTGATGGACGCGCAGTCGGGCGAGGTGCTGGCGCTGGTGAGCCTGCCGGCGCCGGCATCCGGCACAAAGGCCGCGCCCGATGAGCTGCTGGATCGCGCGCGTTATGGGCAATATCCGCCCGGCTCGACATTTAAGCTGGTGACGGCCATCGCGGCGCTGCGGAACGATCCGACGCTCACTGCGAAAACATTTCAATGCAAGTCCATCGGTGGACGGGGCGGCGGCCGCGGCGGCGCGCAGATTCCGGGCTGGCGGCGCATCATCCGCGATGACGTGGGCGATCCCGCGCACGGCACGCTCGACATGCGGCAAGCCATTACGGTTTCGTGCAATGCATATTTTGCGCAGCTTGGCGTGTTTGAAGTGGGACCGGTGGCTTTGCGCGACACGCTGCACCTGTTGGAATTCCCAGATGCGGACCCCAACGAGCTGAAAGCCATGATGCCTTTTGCGTCATATGGGCAGGGCCCAATCCTGGCTACTCCGTTCAAGCTGGCGCGCGTTGCGGCCACGATCGCCAATGGAGGGATCGCGCCACGGGGCCGCTGGATCATCGACGAAAGTGGTGGCGGAAGCGAAGCAGCGGTGACGATCGTGCCGCCGGACATGGCGACTTTCCTTGCCCATGCCATGCGATCCGTTGTCACGAACGGCACGGCGCGCCGCGCAATGAAAGGTACGCGCGTCAGTATTGCCGGCAAGACCGGGACGGCACAATTGGGCGAAGGGCAACCACACTCGTGGTTCGCCGGCTTTGCGCCATACGATGGAGAATCCGGCCGGCGGATCGCTTTCGCGGTCCTGGTGGAACACGGAGGTTATGGCGGATCGCTGGCCGCGCCGATTGCGCGGGAGGTGGTGGAAGTGGCGTCCGATCTGGGCATCGTTGCAGGCGAATCTAGCAAGGTTATGAAAATTGCCGCGGAACGCAAATGAACGCAACTGATTGCTTAGGTTTATTCGTGTTGATTCGCGTGCATTCGCGGCTGTCTCGAGTACTGAGCCGCGCCGGTAACTGAGCGGTTGTTGGAAGAGGTAACCAATGAGCCTGTCCGATTTGATCGAAAAACTCGGCAAGACGATATTCGAAGCGCCCTTCGATGCGGCCCTCGCGCCGAACGACGCCCCGGAACTGGCGGAGATCCGCCTGGCGGTGCTTGAGCAGATTCTGAAGAAGGGGCAACGCGCGGCAGGGAAGATCGTGTTCCCCTATAACCTCGTACGCATCCACATTTGCGGCGTCAGCCAGGATGAATCCGCATTTCTCAAGAGCGATTTCTTGAAAGGCTACTTTGAGCAGGAAATCCGAAGAAGCCTGATCCGGTCGAATTACCGGTTTCCCGACGACCTCGAAGCGGAGTTCTGTGCCACGGGCGAGCTCCCGGCTGCGGACGAACCATGGCTGCGCGTCGAAACCGAATCGCGGCCCAGGAAAGAGCCGACGCCCGCACCTGCGCGCCGGACTGCCAGGCTCACCGTGGTGCGTGGGACGGCCGGCGTACCGGAAATCGCATTGAACAAGGAGAGGACCAACATTGGCCGGACGGTCGAAGTCTATCGCGCGCAGGGACCGTCGCGGCGGAACGACCTGGCGTTCAGCGAAAACACCGAGATCAACGCTACCGTCTCGCGCGAGCACGCGCACATTCTGTATAACAGGAACACCGGTGAATACCGGCTCTACAACGACCGCTGGTACCGGCAGGAGAAGAAAGCAGCGGGCATTTGCGGGCTTTGGATCATCCGCGACGGGTTAAGCCAGGAAGTGCACCGGGATGCTCGCGGCGTGAGGCTGAAGCCGGGCGATGAGATTCAGCTTGGAAAAGCGATCCTCAAGTTTCAAGTGAAGTGAGGGCGCACAGAGCTACACCGTACGCCGACAACAGTGTGATAAGCTCCGCGCTGATGTCCCGAGTGATAAATCCGTTGATCAGATCCCTACATAGAACGTGGCGCAGCCTCTCAGGCTGCCGGGTCGAGACTCGTCTCGACCCTTGTGTTCGCGACCGTGCACCGGCACGAGTGCCGGTGCGGCAGGCTGAAGCCTGCGCCACCATGCTTCCGGAATATCCGGCGAGCTTCTATACAATTTTCATGAAGGTCCGGACGGCGTGCGCCAGCGTTTTGTTGCTATCGGCGTGCTTGGTGGCGGCGCGGGGACAGCAAACCGCACCCCGCCGCGTAGCCATCCGCTGCGGGCGGCTGATCGATGGCAATAGCGCCACTGTGCGCACCAACGTTGTCATCCTCATCGAAGGAGAGCGCATCCGTGAAGTCGGCACCGGCCTCGCGATTCCCGCGGGCGTGCAGGTGATCGATCTCAGCCGCTCGACCGTGCTGCCGGGGCTGATCGACAACCACACGCACATCCTGCTCGGCGGCGACATCACGCAGGCGGATTACGACGAGCAGTTGCTGAAGGAATCGATCCCGTTCCGGGCGATTCGCGCTACCGCCCACGCGCGCACGGCGCTGATGCACGGGTTCACCACGATGCGCGATCTCGAAACCGAGGGCGCGATGTATGCCGACGTAGACGTCAAGACCGCCATCAACCGCGGCATTATTCCGGGGCCGCGCATGTTTGTGGCGACGCGCTCGTTCGCGCCCACCGGCATGTATCCGCTGCTGGGTTATTCGTGGGAACTGCGCATGCCCGAGGGCGTGCAGATTGTAGATGGCGCGGACAACATCCGCCGTGCGGTGCGCGAGCAGGTGAAATATGGCGCCGACTGGATCAAGTATTATTCCGACCGCAAGTACTTCCTCAAAGACGGCGCGCTGCACTCGTGGGTGAACTTTACCGACGACGAGGTGAAGGCTCTAGTCGAGGAAACGCACCGGCTGGGGCACAAGGTTGCGGCGCACGCCATGGGCCGCGAGGGAATTGAGTCGGCTCTGCGCGCGGGCGTCGATACCATCGAGCACGGCGATGGCCTGGATGACGAGATGATGGACCTCATGATCCGGCGCGGGGTCTACTGGTGCCCGACAATTTATGTGGGCGTTTACGTGGCGCAAGGCCGCGCGGAAGCCGGCGCGCCCATCTGGCTCCAGATGCGCGATCTGGCGGCGGCGGCGTTCGCCAAGGCCGTCAAGAAGGGCGCGCGCATCAGCTTTGGCACCGATGTCGGTGGCTTCGCATGGAGCGAGAACCAGGCCAAAGAATTTTCCTACATGGTGAAGTACGGGATGACGCCGATGCAGGCGATCCAATCCGCCACTTCGGTGGGGGCGGCGCTGCTCGATCAGCAGGAGAAACTGGGCTCGATCGAAGCGGGGAAGTACGCGGACATTATCGCCGTGGATGGGGACCCGCTGAGCGATATTGCGGAACTGGAGCGGGTGAAGTTCGTGATGAAGGGCGGGGTAGTGGTGAAGTGAGGAGGGAACCCCGCCCCCCGGTTCAGCCTCGTCGAATTATCTGATAACGGAAGTCAGGGGTCAGCGTACAGCTGGGAGAGCCATCACTTTTTCTGTCCAACACTCTTTGTTTCAAAAATGAAGGTGCAAAAGGGAATCTTTATGCCCGTCTTAACATCCCGCTTCAGACAGAGCGCAGCGAGCACCAACACGAAGATGAACAGAAGCAGTATCGCCACGAACACCATGACGTGGATCTCCGGCTCCTTCGTCCTACCGTTTAAATTCCCGGATCGCCTTCATCAATTTCATACCAGCGCTCCAGCTAAACTCGTCCCCTTCGAATTCGCACCGATACAGACCCTGAACATTCGAAGGAACCGGCAATCGCTTATCCCAGACTAGTACGACCCTGCGGTCGTAAAGAACGAATGCGGCGCCGATCTCGATGAGCACATTCTCGTTAATCGAATAGCTTCCGGTGGGGCTCTTACTGGATTCATCGACGCTAACGATAATGATCCCCGCTTGGCAGCGCCGCATAGCCGAGAAGACCTTCTCGGGCACCGGAACGGC
>JBGPKX010000059.1:0-20906 GCA_041486185.1 Bryobacteraceae bacterium
AGTGGCTATGTGGCCATGGAGTACCTGCCGCTGGGCGATCAGGTGGAGAGCCTCACCAAAGCGCTGAACGACTTCCGTGCCGCGCTGGTTTGAATCGGTGCTCTCGGTTCTGTAGCGTAGGGCTAAGGCGCCGTTTGCGGGAGGCCTGCGGCTTTTGCAGTTCCCACCAAAAACCAGGCGTGAACCTTCGCGGTACCTGTGTGACTAAAGTTAAAGTTAGGGACAATACCCGAAGGGAATCTGTCGGATCCAGGCCTTTCCAAACGACCTCGAAACCGTACGTTTTTTCACATTAGATAAAATTTGCAGGGAAAAATTTCAGTTGCAGGGCGGATTTTGCCGCCCCGCAACTGGAGGGAACTACTGTTTCTGGGCAAGAGTGAGGGCTTGGTCGGCGCTAAAGAGGCGGATTTCCACACGGCGGTTCTTGGCACGCGCTGCGCGGTTCCGTCCAGTGTCTGCCGGCTTCTCATTCCCCAGGCCCACGTCTTGAACGCGGAATACTGGTATGTTGTGCTGGGTGATCAGGTACGCCATCACATGCTCGGCTCTGCGCCGGCTCAGCATGTCGTTGTAGGCTCTCGATCCGGTCTTATCCGTAAAGCCTTCGATGGTAATGAAGTAACGCTTCGAGTTGGAGTGCTCCTTCACGAACTGATCCAATTGCGCCTTGGCCTCGTCCGTCAAGACATCCTTGTTGAAACCAAACGGCAACACCGTTTCGGCCTGAAGCTTATAGTCATCCAGGTTCCCTAGCGTGGTGTTGACGGAATCACGCAAAGAGCTGATTTCGCGCCCGTTCTTATCTGCGGCACCCTGTGCCGTCATGGCATTCTGGTCGGCCTTCTGAGCCGCAGCCATGGCCTCTTTGGCCTGGTTTTCCGCCGAAATGGCGCGTTCCTTAGCGGCGTTTATACCCGTTTCATGCCGCTCGATGTCTTTTCGGGCTTCCTCAATAGAAGTGCCCTGTTTGTTTGCTTGATCGGATACCTGATCGACTTTGCTCTGAATCGGAGCCGCGGTCTGTTGAACATACTTCTTTGTTGCACAACCTCCCGCCAGCAACGCCCCCGCAAGGATCATGGATATGCCTAGACTTTTTTTCATTGGTGACCTCCCCGCACAGACACGTAGCAATTTGGTGGCCTTTCTTCCCATGGGACTTGTTGCGGGAGTAGAATGTATCTTAACATTCTTTCACCTTAAGGGTTTTACCCCGTTCATAGGCTGGCCGTTGGCCGGGCCGCATCCGGGAGAAAGGCACACACAATGTCTGAAAACGAGGCGTCAGTCAATCGCAGAGACTTCATGAAGAAGGCGGCCGGCGTCGGTGCGACGCTGGGAGTCGCGACCAAGGCATTCGGCGCACATCCTGCCAAAGCGTCCGCCGGAAGAGTCGTGGGCGCAAATGATCGCATCCAGGTCGGCGTGATTGGAGTTGGCGGACGCGGTTCCTACCTCGCGCAAACTTTTGCCGGAATCGGTGAACGCACCAACGACTGTAAAGTGGTCGCGGTCTGCGACGTTTACGAGAAGCGCAAGAAACAGAACGCCGAGCACCTCAAGTGCGACGGCTACCTGGATTATCGCGAGATCATCAACCGGTCCGATATCGACGCCGTGGTCGTCGCCACACCCGATCACTGGCACGCGAAGATTGCGCTCGAAGCCATGGACCGTGGCAAGGATGTCTATTGCGAAAAACCCATGTGCCACACCATCGAAGAGGCTAAGCAGCTCGCCTCGACCGTGCATGAAACCAAGCGGGTGTTCCAGGTGGGCTCGCAAACCACTTCAGCGGAACAATGGTGGAAGGCCAAGAAGGCGATTGCCGACGGCATGATCGGCCAGATGCTCATGAGCCAGGGATCCTATCACCGCAATTCCGTCGAGGGCGAGTGGAACTGGCCTATCGACGCCGAAGCCGGGCCTGAAGGAAAGGGTGAAAATTACATAGATTGGAAAATGTGGCTAGGCTCCGCACCCAAACGCGGCTACAATGCCGACCGCTTCTTCCGGTTCCGTAAGTACTGGGACTACTCGGGCGGCATCGCCACCGACCTGTTTTTCCATGTTGTCGCGCCGCTTAACATCTGCTGGCCCGAGCCGCAGTTCCCCCACCGCGTCATGGCGTCGGGTGGCATTTACGTGTTCAAGGACGAGCGCGAAGTGCCCGACACCTTCAACCTGATGGCCGACTTCGAAAAGAAGCACACGCTCGTGCTGAGTTCGTCGATGGCCAACTCGCAGCACATCCCCGGCCTCGTCCGTGGCCACGAAGGCACCATCATCATGGTGGACCACGGCAAGTTCGAGGGCGAGACCGACCACATCACCGTGAAACCGGAGAGGCGCACGATCAACGATGCCTACAAAGCCAAGTGGGGCGACAGCGACATCACCATCCCGGTGACCGAAAAACCGGAGTGGGCGCACATGCAGAATTTTCTGGACTGCGTGCGCAGCCGCCAGAAGCCGGTGCTCGATGTGGACACCGCCTTCCGCGCGCAGGTGACCATCTCGATGTCGGTGCAGTCTTACCGCGAAGGTCGCGTGCTGTACTGGGACGACAAAGCGCTCAAGGTCGTCGCCAAGCCCCCGAAGGCGTAATCCGGCGGCGGATTCTCAATAATCGATCAGAACTCGTACCGGGCGCTGAACTGAATCACGCGCGGTGTGGTCAGGGTCTCGGCATAGTTACCCCAGGAGTTGGGGCTACCGAGGCTCAGCGAAACGTTGGCTACCGTGACATTGTTCGGATCGAAGCGGGCCGTGTTGGTTACGTTGAAAGCCTCGACGCGGAACTGGATGCTGTGGCTGTCCTTCCACGGCATGATGAATCGTTTGCCAAGGCCCACGTCGATGCCGAAGTATCCGTCCCCGCGAAGGATATTGCGCTGGCCGGACTGCCCGGGCAGCGTGTTGGCGAAACTTTGGAGCGCAAGGGTCGGATCGGGAAACAGGTTCGGTCCGCTGCCGCCGCCTACCGAAGCGGCGTTCTTGTTGGTGCCCGTTTTCACCGGACCGGTTTGTGTCGCGTACCCTTCCACGTTCCAGTCGGTCGGCCAGAAGCCGCCGTTATCGGTAATCGCGGGCAGGCCGCTGGTCTGCCGGAAAATGCCGGACAACTGCCAGCCGCCGACTATCGCGTCGAGCGCTTTACCCATGCCGCTGCCAAATTTCTTGCCCTGCCCGAAAGGCAACTCAGCCACCCAGAAGGCGCTGAAGATGTGGGTGGTGTCGTAGTCCGAAACACCCCGCATCTGGCCCGGGAACCAGGCATTGATGATTTGCTCTGCCACACGCCCGTCCTTCTCGCGCGTCGAGGACATATCGATGGACTTCGACCAGGTGTAGTTGAAGTCAAACTGATAGCCCTCGCTGAACCGCTTGCGCACGGTCCATTGCATGGCATGGTAATCGCCGGTGCCACGGCTACGGTAGGCCGCGAGCGATGAGTACTGGCTGTTGAACAGCGCGTAGGGGCCCAAAACGCTGCATGCGGGATAGCAGGCGCCGGTATCGTCGGGCAGGTCCAGGTAAGTGAGCGCCGTGGTGGCGTCGGAAACCTGCTGGTAAACGTTGGTGTAGATGGATTGCGTCGCGTTGAGTCCCCCGCCGGCGGCGCCGGGCCACATGTCTTCCCAGAACGGAATTGCGGGGACCTTTGAAACATCCACACCTGCTACATTCAGGGCCCACAACTGGCTGGCGGCCTGGAAGTAACTTTGGCCGGACTTCGGATCCTTCAGATTGGTGGGAATGGCGACGTCGTCGCTGACCAGAGAGTGGCGCGAAAGACGGCCCACATACGAGCCTTGCACGAAGAAGCCATGGGCGTACTCCCGGCCGATGCTGAAGTTCAGGTTTATGCTGTAAGGCGACTTGATCTTGTCATCGAGCCCGGTGGCGATCTGGAAAATGTCCGGTTGGACCTGGGGAAATCCGCCCTGTGGCGCGGGCGGAAGCAGTCCCGCGGGCAGGTTGTAGAAACCGGTATAGCGCGGCGCGGCGGTCACCTGGACGGTAGCGGGGTTCTGGAGTAACGTCGAGAATCCCAGCGCGGTCGAGTCGTACAACTGGGCGATGCCTTGCCCGAACAGGTCGTAATACATGCCGGCGCCGGCGCGGAAAGCAGTCTTACCCGGCCCGCCGAACAGCCAGCCCCAGAAACCGTGACTGGTTTGCGGAGAGTAGGCCAGCGCGAGTCTGGGCGCGAAGTCATTCTGTTGCGGATAAAGGGGTTTGCCGCCGGGAGCCGTGGCTAGTTGATAGCTCAGCTTGGGTGCGAGAGCTTGCGACTTCCCCTGCTGGGCCAGGCTTCCTCGCATGTTGAACCAGTCGCTCAGTGCAATATTGGAGCTGGTTTGGAATCCGTTGGCCTCGTTCACCGGAGGCAGGAAGGACATGCGCAACCCCGCGGTAATGGTGAGCCCGCGCGTGGCCTTCCAGGAGTCCTGAATGTATGTTTCGTACTCTTTCCCGACGAATTTTCGCTTGATGCCGGCGCCCTGAGGCAGCACACTGCCGTCTTTGCTGTAGTTATATTGTGCGTCCCCTTCGGAGACGATACCCAGCAGGTCCACCATCTTGCGGGTGTAATCCGTGCTCGGATCGGCATCCGGAACTAGCAGGTTCTTGCCCGTGCCAAGCAGCCACGAGCTGTTCGCCTCCGCGTCGCTGAAGGAATTGCCATAGTTCAGACGGTTGTTGGTGATCAGGCGAACCACGCCGCCAAACGTAACGCTGTGCGCTCCGTGCGTCCACGCCAGGTCCTCGGCAATGGTGTGCACGGGAATGATCTGGGTCAATCCTCGTGTAAGAGCGTAACGGGGATCGATATCGCGCAGCGTGACCGCCGGCGCATTCTGGATACCAGACGTTTGCGCGCCCTCGCGCGTGTAGCCGTAATGCAAGTTACTGATGAAATCGGACCGAATCAGCCAGGTATATCCTGTCGCGTAACCTTTGCTATTGGCGAGCTGTACGCTCGACGGCGGGTCGCCCGGAAACTGCGGCACCCCGTTGGCATCGTTGTCATTCTGGAGGTTGCCCCGCCAGAACACCGTGTGCTTTCCGCTCGAATCGATCTGCGCGTCGAACTTGGCAATGTAGGTTGAGTAGCGCAACGGCGTGGAAGCCTTGAAGCGGAAACCCGCGGTATTCAGCAGGTCGCCCACTACATCGGTGTTAGGTAACGGATACGACTGCAGCAATTGCAGCACCGCGGGATCGGGCCCGATGTGCAAGGGATCCAGCTGCTTGATTTGGTCCGGCGTGAGCTGGCCCAGGCTGCCATCGGTCTTCGCATACGTAAAGATTCCCTCACGGAAGGTGGCGTTGGGCACAATGCGCAGCGCGGGAGACTCCGTGGCGTCGCGCCGTCCTTCGTAGTTCAGAAAGTAGAAAATGCGGTTCTTCTTGATGGGACCGCCCACCGAAGCGCCGAACACGTTGCGGATCAGCTTCTGCCTGGGCACGCCCGCCGAGTTATTGAAAAAGCTGTTGGCCGACGTGATGGTGTTGCGATGGTACTCGTAAAGCGTCCCGTGCAAGTCATTCGTGCCGCTCTTGGTGATCAGCGATACCTGCGCGCCCGGCCCGCGGCCCTGGTCCGCGTTGGCATTCGACGTGGTGGTGCGAAACTCCTCCACGGAATCGAGGGTTACACGGAGCACGCTGGTAAAGGCGTTGCGGTCCTGCTGCTCGTTCACGTCCACGCCGTCCAGCACGACGTTGCTTTGGTCGCTCTTGCTGCCATTGACCGACCCGCTGCGAAAATCGTCGCCGACGTTGGGCCCAAAATAAGTGACGCCCGGTTGCAGAGCCAGCAGGCCTACCACGTTGCGAGCCTCAAACGGCAATTGCGTAATCGGCCGGTTTCCTATGGCGTTGCCCAGCGAAGCGTCGATGGTGCTCACCTGCGCGGCTTCCGCGCTCACCGAAATCACTTCCGCGACCGTACCGATCTTTTCAAACTTAATCGCCAATACCGCGGGCGTATTGACCAGCAGTTCCACGTTGTTGATCACGGTATCTGCAAATCCCGCGGCGGAGGCTGCGACTTTGTACTTGCCCGGCTGTACCTGCTGGAATGAGTACCGGCCCGCTGTATCGGACTTGTCCTGCCGCTGCGCTCCCGTCAGCACGTTGGCCAGAGTCACGGTGGCGCCGACCACGACTGCTCCCGAAGGATCGGTAACGGTACCACTCAACGACGTTAGCGCCTGTCCGAATACGTTAGGCGCGGAAAATGAACACACCCACAGAATCACGGCTCCGAACCGTTTCATGTTTGCACCCCCAAGGTCAGACTTAATGAAGGCCCTATACCCAGTCTTTAGGGAGCAATGATACGCCACACCTTGGTTCCAATTCAATGCCTTTTTGGGGCGAAACGGACTGGGTGCATGTTGAATGGCGCGGTTGTTACCATAAGTCGCCTGGCGAGGTCCGGTCCGGAGGCGCCGGGCGCGGTTTGACCCGGTACCCATCGGCAGCGGATGCACCTGCCAGTGCGGTTGGAGCGGGCCGCTCGACCAGGAGGTCGTAACACCTACCATCGCCTTGCTGCATAACGGCGCTCGCAGCGACGTGAGGCGATCGGGCGAAGACCGCCAGAGACGGACTTCGGGCAGTGGGGTTGTCTCAGCAATCGCCTCTGTGTCTCACTTTGGATGCCTTCAGGTCTAGAGACTGACACCACAGCTATGCGACGACTTCGATCTCGCCTTTCCCCCAAACCGTCTGCCGGCCCACTCCGGTCCAGCGCGCCGCGCGCAAGTAGGGGAGGAATTCCGCGAGATCGCCGCGGTATTCGGCCTCGCCCGTAAAGCCTCCCAGCGGATGCGCCTGCCCGGTGCGGCTGGAGCGCCGCTCGGCGTGCTCGATGCGCAGATCGCAGCGCGTCATCTGGATGCTTCCGGCCCGCTCACCTATCCCACGAAAATCGATGTCCAGCGGTCCAGCGCCGTAAAGCGCGCGCAGCGTGCTCAGCCGGTCGCGGACGCGCGCGAACAGCACCGGGAATTCAGGCTGCGCGGCCAGGACGTTGCCGCTTTTTAGTTCCGTGGGTGTTAGAAAGCGCACGCGAACCGCGCCGCGGGGCTCGTCGTCCGCATCGAGAGGTACGGCGCAGGGCTCGTGCATCGCGGAGAGCTCCTCTCCCTCCCAAACGCGCGCGACTATCCTGTCATCGGTGGCCAACTGTTCGATGCGCGCCAGCTGCGCTCGTCCCCGTCGCGGGCCGAGGCCCTCTGTTGCCAGCCGTTTCAGGGTTTCGGCGAAACACAATACCGGCGCCTGAAGATCGAACAAATGGACGTCGAAATGAAAGTCTTCGCCCGGCTGCAGCTTGCGCCCGTCCAGGTGCCGGGTGCGAAAGACGAACGGCCGGGGCCAGTCCGCCAACCCGCTGGGCCCGTCAGGCCGCACAGACCGCGGCTCGAAGATCCGGGCATACGCGCAGCCGGCGTGGTGCCCAGCCGCGCCGCACTTGGGTGTGCAGGCGATATCGCGCAGAATGCTCCCAAATGCGCCGCGCAAGGTGTTGGCTGAGGGTCCGTCTCCAAACAGCACCGTGTCAACGGCCTTGAAATGGAAGCGGAGCCGAAGAAACTCGAACTGCACGTTCCTAAAAGTATAGCCGCCGGCCCCCAGCCGCCGGCCCCCAGCCGCCGGCCCCCAGCGGACCTCGGCTTGGAGACTGGAGGGTTTTGGGTATAATGATTAGGCATTTGACTCTTACCGCTTTTCAGCCAGCCAAGAAGTTGGGGGGGTGCGTGTGTGTCGAACCGCGTCCCCCATTTTTTTTGGTTGGCCAGGGAAGAGTTCCAACTGCAATTACAGTTGAAAAGGAAGCACATGAAAGAAAAAGGCACAGTGAAATGGTTTAACGCGGCTAAGGGCTATGGATTCATCCAGAGGGAGAACGGCGAAGATGTATTCGTCCACTTCTCGGCCATTCAGTCGGACGGCTATCGTAGCCTCGAAGAGGGCTCGAAAGTGGAATTTGAGGTAACCAAGGGCCCCAAGGGTCTGCAGGCGGCAAACGTAACGATGGCGGGCTGAGACGCTCCATCGATAGAAACGAGTGGACCGGCGAGTCGGCGCCTCGCCGGTTCCGAGCAGCAGAAAGGGTTGGATGAGTAAGGAAGACAATATTGAAGTCACCGGAGTCGTGTTGGAGAAGTTCCCAAGCGGGCTGTTCAGCGTTCAGCTCGAACACAACCGCGTGGTATTGGCGCACTTAGCGGGCCGCCTGCGACGCAACCGCATCCGCGTGCTGGCAGGCGACCGCGTAACTCTCGAGCTTTCCCCCTACGATCTGACGAAGGGCCGCATCACGTTCCGCCACAGGTAAACATCCGCAGTATTACCGCACATTCTGCCCACGGCCACTGTCACAAATCCTGAGAGAGGTTTCCGTCCTCGGGCGACTTACATGAGAAAGGTCCATGCACAAGATCCTGTTCGTCCTGGGGACGAGGCCGGAAGCCATCAAATTGTGCCCGGTCTTGCTCCATCTGCGCCGCCGGAAGCCGGAGTTTGAGGTAAAGGTCTGCGCCACCGCCCAGCATCGCTCCATGCTGGACCAGGTGCTACAGATCTTCGAGGTGAAGCCGGATCACGATCTAAATCTGATGCAACCGGCGCAGACACTTTCTCAATCCACGGCGCGCATAATGGCAGCGCTCGAGCCGGTGATGACGGCCGAGCGGCCCGATATGGTTCTGGTGCAGGGAGATACCACCACTACGCTGTGCGGCGCTCTGGCGGCGTTCTATAGCAAGGTGCCCGTGGGCCACGTGGAAGCGGGATTGCGGACTTGGGACCCGGGACGGCCCTTTCCGGAGGAAATGAATCGCGTGCTTACAGCGCGCATGACCAACCTGCACTTTGCCTCGACCCCTGGGGCGGCGCGCAACCTGGAAAGCGAGGGCGTGGCACGCGCCCAAATTCACGTGACCGGGAACTCGGGAATTGACGCCGTGCTTCACGTAAAGGAAGGGCTGGAGCAAGGCAGGCTGCGCGGCGCCGACTGGCCGCAATTCGATCCCGCGAAGAAGCTGATTGTGGTCACGGCGCACCGCCGCGAGAGTTTCGGCGGTGGCTTCGAGAACATCTGCGCCGCTCTGGCGGAACTGGCCGCGCGCGACGACGTCCAGATCGTTTATCCGGTGCACCGCAATCCCAACGTCCTCGACCCGGTGAACCGGAAGCTGGCGAATCTGGAGAACGTCTTTTTGGTACCGCCGCTCGATTACGTCCCTTTCGTCGATCTGATGCGGCGCGCATACCTGTTGATATCGGATTCGGGCGGCGTACAGGAGGAGGCACCCTCTCTGGGAAAGCCCATACTCGTGTTGCGCGATAAAACCGAGCGCCCGGAAGCTGTGGAAGCCGCCACGGCGCGCCTGGTGGGAACAGAAACCGCGAGGATCGTCAGCGAAGCCAGGCTTCTGCTGGACGATCATGCGGAGTACGCCCGCCGTGCTCGCGTTCACAACCCTTATGGCGACGGGCGGGCCAGTGCCCGGATTGGCGATGCAATCCATTCATTCTTCGAAGCCAGACAGCGATAAATTGAGTTCCACAAATGCCTCCGCTGGGTGATCTCGATAAAGGTTTGCGGCCGTCTGCCCGATATAATAGGAACAGTCCTATGGTCGACCGAACCAAGAACCCGCAACCGGCTCCGCGGCCCAAGAAGCAGCCCGTCGAGCCGGCGGAGAACCTGACCGCGATTTTGTCGCAGAAGGTGGTAGGGCAACCTGCTGCCACGCGGGTGATTGTTCCGTACATTCAGATGTTTCAGGCGGGCCTTGCTCCCGAGGGCAGGCCTGTTGGCGTCTTCCTGTTATTGGGCCCGACGGGGACGGGAAAAACCAAGACCGTTGAGGCGCTGGCGGAAATTCTGCATGGCAGCGAGAAGAGTGTTCTGAAGGTCGACTGCGGGGAATTCCAGATGGAGCACGAGGTGGCCAAGCTGATCGGCGCGCCGCCGGGATATCTGGGACACCGCGAAACCCAGCCTATGCTGACGCAGCAGAAGCTGAATGCCGTGACGAGCGACCGCTGCGGGCTTTCTTTGGTGTTGTTCGATGAAATCGAAAAAGCCGCGCCCTCGCTGACCCGGCTGCTTTTGGGCGTCCTCGACAAAGGTGTCCTGCGCCTGGGCGATAACTCGACCGTCAATTTCGAGAAGAGCCTGGTGTTCCTGACGAGCAATCTGGGCGCCCGGGAGATGATGAAAGAGATCAATCCCGACTTCGGTTTTGGAGCCGGCGCGGGGATGGAGCGGTCGGACCTCACGAGCAAGCTGACGAACATTGCGCTGGTGGCGGTACGAAAGAAGTTCTCTCCCGAATTCGTCAACCGGATCGACTGCGTGATCACCTACCAGCCGTTGACGGTTGAGTCGCTGTCGGCCATTCTGGACCACCAGATTTCGGACCTGCAAAATCACGTAAACACTCGCCTGGGGCCGCGCTGCTTCACGATCGAGGTGCCTTTTGAGACGCGGCAGTGGCTGCTGCGCAAAGGCACGAGTCCAGAGTACGGGGCTCGCGAGCTGAACCGCACCATTCACCGGAATCTGACGCAGCCGCTGGCCACCATGGTTGCCACCGGCCAGGTGGATCCGGGCTCGCGCGTGCGCGTGGAAGCCTCCGAAGACGGCGAGTCGCTGGTGCTGCGCACCACCGGTCCCGACGAAGCCGAGATCCCGGCGCATCCCACGGTGCTGCTGGTGGATGATAATCGCGACCTGCTGCACTTCCTCGAGCGGCTGATGGCGGAAGCAGGTTGGAAGCTGCTGACCGCGGAATCGGCCAGCGGCGCGCGCAAACTGCTGAACGCGGAAAAACCGAACGCCGCGCTCCTGGATTACATGCTTCCCGATGGCAACGGCGTGGAACTGGGGGTGCAGTTGCGTCAAAGTGCCCCGCGCATGCAGGTGATCGTGATGACCGGCTCGGTCCTGCCGCCGGAAGAAGAGGCGATCTGCGAAGAGCACGACTTCCCCGTGCTGCGCAAACCGTTCCTGGCTTCAGACGTGATGAACCAGATTCGCAGCCGGCTGACACCGGCGGCCGGTGCTAGCGGACGGTGAAACCAGGTGCCAGGGGTCAGGGGAGCAAGCTTACCGTGAGCAGATGGCCACGATAGAGTTGCCGTCCGAGCTGCGAACTTCCTCCAAAACCTTCAATCCCGCGTGTTTGGCGAGAAGCCACCGGAAAGATTCCGGCGTATAGGCATAGCGGAAATTCAGAAAAACGCGCTCGCCTCTCGGTAGCGTGGGCTCGCCCGGTACAGCCAGTGTCAGGTCGCGGTCGGCGCGGAAAAACCGCGTGACCAGATGCAAACCGGCGTGCCGATCGTCGCGCTTATGCTCGAAGCGCAGCTCGCCATCGTCCTCTCCGATGCCCACGGTGGCCAGCGGCGCGAGCGCGAAGCGCCGGATTGCCGGCTCTTCAGCGCGCGCCAGCACGCCATCGTGGAAAAGCTCGCCATCGATGATCAGCCGGTCCCCGTTGTGCATGCACTCGGCCACGTGCCGAACCTGATCGAGCGGGTCGAAGCCGCCCAGCGTATTTCCCGCCATGACGAAAACTTTTGGGGACTCGGCAGCGTCAGAGGCCAACACGAGGTGCACGGGGCTCGAGATATCGGCTTTAATGCCCATGGTTTCGATCTCGGCGTCTTCGGCGGCGGAACAAGCCAGCTCGAGAAGCGTCTGGCTGGCGTCCACGGGAAAATACTTCACCTTTCGTCCGGCACGCTCGAGCGCTTTAATGAGCATGCGGTCTTTTACGCCATCGCCCGACCCGAAACTGATAACCGAGACGGTGGCGGCGGCATCGCCGGCAATGTGCTGCGCGTTGGAGTCGCTGAGCTTTTCCCAGCACTGGCGAAGACCCGCGGTGACGGAGCTTTGTGAAAGATCCAGCCAGGCGCGGACCGAGCGCGGAAACCAATAAAAAAACTTTTCGGGCAAATCACGCGCGTCAATCGACTCGGCGAACTCCTGGGCGATTTCCGCTTCGGTGAGGAAAACCTCGATATTCATAGAGACACGACTTATACCAGTGTAGTCTTTCGGCGGCAGTATCTTTGTGGCCGGCCGTGCGGCACCCCAAGGAAGGCCTATGGCTGGGGCCATCGGCGGCGGGAAAGAGCGGGAGGCGGCGATTCGATCGAATGGCCCGGGTGGGCCGTTCACCCCGGTCACGAGTTCTCGCTAGAATTGAATGTGCAATGCGAGTAGCCGGATTGATTTGCGGTTGGGTGGTACTCGCGTGGCAGGCCACTGCCGCCGCACCGACTGCCGTCGCAGGGCGCGTGGTCGATGAAAATGGTGTGGCAGTTCCTGGCGCGCTGGTGGAGGCTTTTTCCGGCGCGACCCGCGTAAAGGCGATCTCCGACAGCGCCGGCAACTTCAATCTCGAAGTTCCCTCTTCGGGCAATTACGAAGTGCGCGCCGAGCGGCTGGGATTTTTCATCTACTCCGGGAAGTCCGTTTCCCTTCAGGAGGGATTGAATCATCTCACCATCACGCTCAATCATCTGCAGGAGCTGACCGAGTCGGTGGAGGTGAAGTATTCGCCTCCGGTCATCGATCCCAATGAACCGGACGAGCGGAAGCAGCTCAATGACGTGGAGATCCTGCAAGTGCCCTATCCTGCATCACAGGATATGCGCAGCGCGCTGCCGCTGATGCCGGGCGTGGTGCAGGACACAAACGGAAACCTGCATTTCAACGGTGGCGCGACCGATCAGACCAATGTCACCCTGAACGGCTTCAATATTTCCGACCCTTACACGGGCCGTCTGGAAGCGCGTTTGAGCATCGAAGCGGTGCGCTCGCTCGATCTGGAGAACGGCCGCTACTCGGCGGAAAAGAGCAGAGGGTCGGCCGGCTCGCTGGATATCAAGACGGCCATGGGCGACGACCACTGGCGGTTTGCAGGCACGAATTTCATCCCAGGCGTCACCAGCCAAAACGGATTCCAGATCAACAAATGGACGCCGCGGATCGACGTCTCGGGCCCGCTGGCCAAGGGCCGGGCGTGGTTCCACAACGCCTTCGACACGTTTTACGACCTGAACATCGTCAGCGGCCTTCCGCGCGGGCAGAATGAAAGCCGCAGCATTACCAGCAGCGATCTGAGCCGCTTTCAGGTGAACGTGACGCCGGCGAACATCCTGACGGGGAGCTTCCTGTTCAATTACGGGGTTGACGACCGGCACGGGCTTTCGTTCCTCAGCCCCATCGAAACGACGCTCAACAACCGGAACAATTTGTTTGTATCGACGGTCAGGGACCAGCATTACTTCGGCGGCGGAGCGCTGATTGAGCTGGGATTCGCCGACAGCCGCGGCCTGGTGCGTCAGAGCCCGCAGGGCGACCAGATTTTCCAGATCCTGCCGTTCGGACAGCGCGGCAATTACTTTGAGGATGCCACGCGGCATTTCAACCGGCAGCAGTGGCTGGGGAACGCGTTCCTGCCGCAGCTTCATTGGCTGGGCACGCACCAGTTTAAAGCCGGCGTGGACGTGGAGCGGGATTCCTTCAATCGCCTGGTCGACCGTCATGATTACGAGGTATTGCGCAACGACATGTCGGTGGCGCGCCTGGTTACGTTCGTGGGCAACGGAGAACAGGCCCGCGAGAATTTCGAAGCGGCGCAATACGTGCAGGACCGGTGGGCGCCGCGTGAAGGGCTGATGATCGAGGCCGGCTTGCGGTTGGAGTGGGACGAGATTGTACGGGATGTATTGTGGTCGCCGCGTTTCTCGATTGCGTATGCGCCGAAGTGGCTGCGCGAGACCAAGCTGGCGGCAGGGTTCGGCGTCTTTCACGATGCGCTGACGCTTTCCACGCTCACGCAGAACCAGGATCAGGTCAGCCTCTCGACCTTCTTCCTTCCCGGAGGCGTAGTGCGAGGACCGGTGGAAACCGCTTTCCTGATCAACGATCATGCTTTGCGCGCGCCACGCTACCGCACGCTGAGCTTTAGCGCAGAACGGAAACTGCCGTTCGATTTTTATGGCAAAGCGACGTACACCCATAAAGTGGGGAGCGGAGGATTCACCTTCGTCAACGAACTGGATGCGTTCGGAGGACTGTTTACAGGCGGACTTTACCAGCTTCGCAACTGGCGCCACGACCGCTATGACGCGGCCGAGTTCACGGTGCGGCGTACCTTTGGAGGCCGGTTCGAGTGGGTGGCGGGATACACGCGATCCAAAGCGCGATCGGATGCAGTGGTGGAGTACAGCGTGGACAATCCGATATTCGCGCCGCAAGGGCCCGGCCCGCTAGCCTGGGACACGCCCAACCGGTTCCTGACGTGGGGATGGGCGCCGGTGCCCAAAGGTGGACTGCCGCACTTTCTGCAATCGATGATTGGCGAGACCGATGTGGTGTATCTGATGGAATACCGGACGGGGTTTCCATTCAGCGTGGTGAACGAGGACGTTTCTCTGGTGGGCCCCCCCGATTCGCGGAGGTTCCCCAATTACTTCAACATCAACCTGGCGCTCGAGCGGAAATTCCGCTTCCTGCATTACCTGTGGGCCTGGCGGTTCGGCTTTAATAACTTGACCAACAACGGAAATCCGAACGTGGTGAACAACAATATCGACTCTCCGATGTTCTTAACCTATGGCCGCGGGCAGGTGCGCGCCTTCGCCGTGCGGCTACGATTTCTTGGAAAAAAGTGAGGTTCCAAACTTCGGCCGGAATCGTTAAACTAGATCTTTACCTGAATCGTTACATTATTTGTGGAGGAGTGGACAAATGCGAGTTCGTGTTGCCGTAGTCATTGCCATGGTTGCCGGGTCCATCGCGCTGGCAAAAGAGAACAAGACCGCGCAGCGGCTTGAAGATGCCGCCGCGGTGATTTCAGAGATCATGGATACGCCCGATAAGGGCATTCCGCAGGACCTGCTGGACAAGTCGCAGTGCGTCATCATTGTGCCGGGTTTGAAGAAAGGCGCGTTCATCGTAGGCGGGAAGTATGGCAAGGGTGTGGTGAGCTGCCGGAAGGCCGGCGGACAGGGCTGGACAGCGCCCGCTTCCATACGGGTTGAGGGTGGCAGCGTAGGATTTCAAATCGGCGGATCGGAGAGCGACGTCGTCATGCTGGTGATGAACGAGCGCGGCATGCAGAAGCTGATGTCGAGTAAATTCACACTGGGCGGCGAAGGCGAGGTGGCGGCGGGACCGGTAGGCCGTAACGCCACGGCGCAGACGGACGCGCTGATGCACGCGGAAATTCTTTCGTGGTCGCGCTCGCGCGGCATTTTCGCCGGCATCTCTCTGCAAGGGGCCACGCTGCGCCAGGACCTGGACGACAACAAAGAGCTCTACGGCAAGGCTTACGAGACGAAAGAAATTCTGGATGGAAACGTAGCCGTGCCGGCGGTGGCATCCAAGCTGATTTCTTTGCTGGGGAAATATTCGGCGCGGAAGACGGGGTAAGAGCGAGGCGGGCTTCGGCGACGAAACTCGAAGCAAACCGCTTCCTCATGGTCGCGGCTCAGAATGCGATCGTTGAATTAGGGACGGTTGCTGAGCCGCGCGCTTTTTCAATGAGCTCCTAAGCTGCCCTCCGCATTCTCTCCAATACAAGGGTGCCCGGCCCTTACAATGGTACCGTGACCGCGCCGAACGTCGACGATCAACTCTCCTATATCAAAAAAGGCCTGGCGGAATTGATCCGCGAGGAGGAATTGCGCGAACGGCTGGTGGAAGCGGCGAAGACCGGCCGGCCGCTGCGTGTGAAGGCGGGATTCGACCCGACGGCGCCCGACCTGCACCTGGGCCACACCGTCCTGTTGCGCAAGATGAAACACTTTCAGGACCTGGGCCACACGGCGATTTTTCTGGTCGGCGACACGACGGCCATGATCGGCGATCCTTCGGGCCGCAACGCGACGCGGCCGCCGATGACGCGCGAGCAGGTGCAAGCCAATACCGAGACCTATAAGGAGCAGGTGTTCAAGATTCTCGATCCCGCGAAAACCGAAGTGCGTTACAACAGCGAATGGCTCGAGCCGCTGCGCTGGGACGATGTGGTGCGCCTCACGGCCCGCTACACCGTGGCCCGCATTCTGGAGCGCGACGATTTCGCCAAGCGCTACAAGGAAGGCACGCCGATTTCGGTGCACGAGCTGCTGTATCCGCTGGGCCAGGCATACGATTCGGAGATGCTGAAATGCGATGTCGAGCTGGGCGGCACGGATCAGAAATTCAATCTTCTGGTGGGCCGGGAGCTGCAGAAAGATTTCGGGCAGCGGCCGCAGATCGTGGCAACGGTGCCGATTCTCGAAGGCGTCAACGGCGTGGACAAGATGTCGAAGTCGCTGGGGAACTACATCGGGATCACGGAGGCGCCGGAGGTGATGTTCCGGAAGGTGATGCAGATTTCGGACGAGCTGATGTACAGCTACTACGAACTGCTGACGGACCGGAGCGAGGCGGAGATCGGCGCCATGAAGCGGCGGATTGCGGCGGGCGAACTGCATCCGATGGAGGCCAAGATGGAGCTGGGCCGGATGATTGTGACGGATTTCCACTCGGCGGCGGAGGCGGCGCGGGCGGGGGAGGAGTTCACGAGGGTGGTGCGGCAGGGTCAGAATCCGACAGAAATTAGAACCGTCCAGTTGCCTGATGAAGCTGTCATAGATAAGGTCTATCCCAGCGAGCATCCCAGTCCAAACTTCCTGGTTAACGCGGATAAACTGCTGGCGAAGATCGGCCTTGCCGAATCCATCAGCGAAGCGGCACGGAAGAGAAAGGCCGGGGCTCTTACTCTCGACGGCGAAAAGGCCGCCGGCCTGATCCTATCGATGCACCTCGGCGTCCACACGGTTCAACTCGGAAAGAAGTGGTGTCGAGTTATTGTTGGCTGAATGCTCGCGCCCCGCGACAATCTGTGGCTCTCTGCCGACGCCATCCGTGCGCACAAGCTGCGCGCGGCGCTCACGGTGCTGGGGCTGACCATGGGGGTGGCGACCCTCATCACGGTGATGACACTGGTGCAGGGGGCGAATCTTTACGTCGAGCAGAAGATCGCCAACCTGGGCACCAACGTGTTCCGCATCGCGCGCACGCCGTTCGCCGTCACGGACTTCACTGTGATCGTGAAAGCGCTGCGCAATAAGCACCTCACCTTGGACGATGTGCGAGCCGTGGCCGAGGGCTGCCGGCACTGCCAGGACGTGGGCGCGACGGTATCGACTACCATTTCGGTAAAACACAAGGATCAGGAAATTCAGGATGCGACGCTTTACGGCTATACGGCGAACATGGTGGACATCGACACGCGCACGGTGGAGCAGGGCCGCTACTTCACGGAGCCCGAGGACCGTCATGCGGCGCCGGTGTGCCTGATCGGCAATACGCTGGTGGAACAATTTTTTCCGAGCGTCAGCCCACTGGGGCAAACGATTCGCGTGGGCGCGGACGAGTTCACTGTTGCCGGCACCTTTGAAAAGATCGGGGCGGTGCTGGGACAAGAGCAGGACAACTTCGTCATGGTTCCCATGAACACGTATCTGCGAGTCCGCGGATCGCGCACCAGTCTGACGCTCGAAGTGAAAGCCACGGGCGGGCAGACGGTCTTCGAGGAAGCCCAGGACGAAGCCAGCACGATTCTGCGTTCGCGACGTCACGTACCGCCGGGCCATGACGATGGCTTCTTCATTGGAACTTCGCAGAGCTACATTTCGCTTTGGCAGAGCATCAGCTCCGCGTTCTTCGCGGTGTTCGTGATGGTGAGCTCGATTTCGGCGGTGGTGGGCGGCATCGTCATCATGAACGTGATGCTGGTAAGCGTGACGGAGCGGACCAAGGAGATTGGCGTACGGCGCGCGGTGGGCGCCACGCAGCGCGATATTCTGAAACAGTTTCTAACCGAGAGCGTGATGCAGTGCGTGGCGGGCGGGCTGATCGGGATCCTCATCGGATTCCTGTGCGCGGTAGCGCTCCGAACGTTTACGTCCTTTCCGGCTTCGGTCAAGACCTGGGTGGCGCTGCTGGGGGTGTTTCTCAGCTCGACGCTGGGCATCTTTTTCGGAATTTATCCGGCGGTGAAGGCGTCGCGCCTCGATCCGGTCGCGGCGTTGCGGAGCGAATGAAGTGAAGCGCACGGAACTGCGGGAGAACCTGCTGGTTGCGATGGACACGCTGAATTCGCGCAAAATGCGCTCGGCGCTGACCATTCTGGGCATAGTGATCGGCGTGACGTCGGTGATCGCGGTAGCCTCGATCATCGAGGGGCTCGACGGCTATATCCAGACGCGCGTGCAGTCGATGGGATCGCGGACTTTTTTCGTGACGCGTATTCCGCCAGGTCTGCGTTTCGGCCAGCCACCGCAGAAGATCCGGATGCGCAAGTATCTGCAGTTGGGCGATGCGCAGTATTTGAAGGCGGCGTGCCCTTCGATCGCAGTGGCCACTTCGTTCATGAACCGCATTAACTTCATTGAGGAGAACGACAGCATCCGGTACGGGTCGGCGCACGTCGAGAAGCTGTTTGTGCGTGGGGTCGAGCCGGATTACACGCGCGTGATCCCGCTGTTCTCGGTCGCGCAGGGGCGATTCATCTCACCCTTCGATCTGGAACATGCGCGCTCGGTTGTGGTGATCGGGTCGGCCATCGCCGATTCCTTGTTCCCGCATATGGATCCCATCGGCAAGACCGTCCGCCTAAATGGCCGGCCGTACGAGGTGATCGGGATCTTCGACAAAGATGCAGGCCTTTTCGGCGGGTTCGGCGTGGACCAGTTCGCGTGCATCCCGCTGACGAACTTCCACAAGAATTTTCCCGAGATTCGCGAGCTGGCGATTGCCATTCTTGTAGGATCGGGCTCCAGCTTGAACCAGGCGCGCAATGAAGCGATTGAAGCCATGCGCCGCCGCCGCAGGGTCCCTTACCACGGTGAAAACGACTTCGACCTCCTGGATCCGGAATTTCTGAGCAACTTGTGGAATCAGCTCACCGGAGCCCTGGCGCTGCTCACGGGCGTGATCAGCTCGATTGGTCTGCTGGTGGGCGGAATCGGCGTCATGAACATCATGCTGATCTCGGTCACCGAGCGCACGAAAGAAATTGGCATTCGCAAAGCCATCGGCGCGCGCCGGGCGGATATTCGGGTGCAGTTTTTGCTGGAAGCGGTGACGCTATCGAGCATCGGCGGCGCGATCGGCATCGTGCTGGGCGCGCTGATTGCGTTTGCGGTGCGTACCCTCATACCCTCGATACCAGCGACGCTCTCGGTGGTCTGGGTATCGCTGGGGATTCTGATATCGGTTGGTGTGGGGCTATTCTTCGGGTATTATCCGGCCAGCCGGGCGGCGCAGCTCGATCCGATTGTGTGTTTGCGGTACGAGTAATTCATGGTCCTTGCAGGCCCACAACGAGGGATGAAAAGGACGAGAGATTGGAGTATCGTGCTTGGCAACGGTGCGGTGTGATCGAGGCCGCGCTACTCTGGCGCCGACAAGCCCGCGTACGCGTATGGCCCGGACGCTGTAGAGGCACAGCAAGTGGTGGCCTGCGGAAGTTGCGGAGAGCACGCGTAGGAGATTCTCATTTTTTGCGAGCGTCCTGCACCGTGCGGTCAAGGAGACGGCGATGGAAGTTCTGTATCCCTGCTGCTGCGGATTGGACGTGCCCAAGAAGAGCATCACGGCCTGTGGGTTGTGGGCTGAAGCGAAAGGGGCGGTGCGGAAGGAGAAGCGCCGTTTCGGGACGTTTACAGCAGAGCTGTTGAGTCTGGCGGACTGGCTGCGCGCGTGCGGCGTAACGCACGTGGCGCTGGAATCGACCGGTGTGTACTGGAAGCCGGTGTGGAACATTCTGGAAGGCCAGTTCGAGATCGTGCTGGTGAACGCACAGCACATCAAGGCGGTGCCGGGACCGAAGACGGATCAGAAGGACAGCGAGTGGATCGCCGATCTTTTACAACACGGTCTGTTGCGGGGGAGCTTCGTGCCACCGCGAGGGACGCGAGAGTTACGCGACCTGACGCGCTATCGTGTCAGCCTGACGGAAGAATGCAACCGGATTCAGAAGGTTCTGGAGGATGCCAATATCAAGCTGGCTTCGGTGGCGACGGATGCTTTGGGCGCCGCAGGGCGCGCCATGATCCAGGCGATCATCGACGGCGAACAGAATCCCGGCTTACTGGCCGATATGGCCAAGGGACGGTTACGCCATAAGATCAGTGAACTCCAGTGGGCGCTGGCGGGGCGGATCACCACGCACCATCGATTCATGCTGGCCCAACGGATGGACGATCTGCGGCACGCAGAAGCCAAGATGGAGCGGGTGGAGGAGGAGATCAAGCGCCACACATTCCCTTGCGGTGATGATGTCGCCCGACTGGGCACCATTCCGGGCATTGATCGGGTGACGGCGTGGGGACTATTGGCGGAACTCGGCCAGAACATGGATCCGTTCCCGTCGGCGGGACACGCGGCTTCCTGGGCAGGTTTGTGTCCGGGCAATTTCGAGAGCGCCGGCAAGCGGCTGAGTGGGAAGACCAGGAAGGGGAGCGCGTTTCTGCGCCGCTGTCTGGCGAACGCCGCCTGGGCGGCATCCACCCAGAAGAGCCGTTACTTGTCAGCTTTGTTCCGGCGTATCGCCGCTCGGCGAGGCAACAAGCGAGCGATTCTGGCGGTAGCGCATGCCATGCTGGTGATTGCCTACTACCTGCTCAAGCGTAAGGAGGAGTACAAAGAACTCGGTGTGAACTATTTCGACCAGCTCAACGCCGAGGGCCTACGGCGTTCGCTCGTGCGGCGGCTGGAACGGCTGGGGCACCAAGTAACATTGCAACCCCGCACGGTCACCACCTGATCGGCAGGGTATTTTCGTAGGAGTAGCCGGCGC
>JBGPKX010000060.1:0-20798 GCA_041486185.1 Bryobacteraceae bacterium
CTCCGAATCCAAGTCCAAGACCGAACTGCTGGTGATGGTAACCCCGGAGAGCACGTATCCGCTGCTGCCCACCGACCCCAAGCCGCTGCCGGCCATGCTGAAGGAGTTCTTGCCCGGTACAGCGCCTAAAGCGTCTGTCCCCGGGAGAGCGCCGCGCGGCGAAGAGGCCGCGGAAAAACCGGCCGCCGCAGCCGAAGTGAGGCCTGCCGGCCCGGCGCCGGCAGTGGTTCCTCAACTCCCGGGCGGCACCACGCCGGTCGAGGAGGCGCATCCCGCGGCGAAAACTCCCGGAGCGCGTGAAGAGAAAGCAACCTCCGGCGCGCAGCCAGCGCCTGCGGCGGCGCCCCATGCCGGGTCCGGGATGGACTCCCAGCCCGGTGCCCGGCCAGCGGATCCGGCCACTGCCCCCGACAGTGCCGCACCCGCCCGCCAGGCCGAACCCACGGCCGGCGGCGCCCCAAAGCCGCCGGCGGAGGCGCCCGGCCCATAAGCGATATCGCATGGCCGCTCAGATTCCCAACTCGAACGGCTCCACCGGCCCGGCGCAGCTTACGGCGCTCGCCATACTGCCCGACCGGGCCCTGGCGCAGCAGTTTCTCGGTGCGCTCGCGGAGAGCCGTGCCTTTCAAATCTCGGCCGAATGGACCAGCTACCCGCCCGTGTCGAAGCTCATGGCGCAACTGCGGCAGGCACGGCCGGATGTGGTGCTGATCGATGTCTCGAGCAGTCTGGCGCAAGGGTCGGCGCTCATTGATGCGGCCTGCAGTTCACCCACACCGGTGCCAGTGATCGCCCTGCATACCAGCAACGACGCGCAGGCCCTGCTCGACTGCCTCCGCGCCGGGGCTGCCGAGTTTCTCCACGCGCCGTTTTCCGCCGAGATGCAGCGCCAGGCGGTGGCGCGCATTGCCAGCCTCTTTCCCGGCGAGGAACCGGGTGAAACACGCCGCGGCCGGCTGGTCGTGTTCGCGAGCGCCAAGCCGGGATCGGGAGCCTCTACTCTCGCCGCTCACACGGCTTTTGCTTTACACGAAGTCACGGGCCAGCGCATTCTCCTGGTGGATTTTGCCCTCTGGAGCGGCACCATGCGCCTGTTGTTCAAGCTGCCGGAATCGCCGTCGGTAGCCGAGGCTTTGCGCGCGGTGGAGTCCAACAGCCTGTACGCGACTCCCGACGCCTGGGCGCCGCTGGTGCAGCGCAAGGGCGGCGTGGATGTGCTGCCGTCGCCGGGGGCGCTGGCCATAGGGAACCCGGATCCCTCCAAGCTCCGCAAAATTCTCGAGTGCGCGCGCCCGGTATACGACTGGGTGATTGTGGACCTGCCCACGGTGTTCGAGCGGCTCAGCCTGCTCATGCTGCCCGAATCCGAGCATGGATTCCTGGTTACCACTCCGGAACTTCCCAGTCTGCATCTCACGCGTAAGGCGGTATCGCAGCTGGCACAAATCGGGTTGAGCCTGGACAATTTTCACGTCGTCGTCAACCGGGCCGGGAGAGCCGATGAAGTGACGCTCGAGGCCATGGCCAAGATCTTCAAAGCGCCGGTCTACGCCACTTTTCCCAACGACTATCTTTCGCTGCACAAGGCGCTCAGCGCGGGCCAGCCCATCGGGCCGTGCGCACTGGAGCGCGCGCTTTGGGAGTTCGCGCGGGCCATCTGTTCCGAGCCGCGCGCAGATGTGGCGAAGGCCGGACCGGCGTTCCAGCGGGCCGGGTGAACGGTGTGTGAAGGAAAGCCAATATGTTAACGACGAATGCCGATGCAAGACCGGGACAAGAGCTGACCTGGGACCAGCGCCTGCTGCACAACTCGGGGCGCAACAAGAACGCCCTGCGGCCCGAGTACCAGGAGCTCAAGTTCACGCTGCACCGCAAGCTGCTGGACAAGATCAATCTGGAGGCCCTGGCCACCATCGACAACCAGCGCGTCCGCGGCGAAGTGCGCCAGGCGGTGATCTCGCTGATCGACGGCGAGCAGACCCTGCTCAGCTCGCTCGAACGCCAGCAGATTTCCGAGGAAGTTCTGGACGAAGTGTTCGGTCTGGGCCCGCTCGAGCCCCTGCTGCAAGATCCCACCATCTCCGACATTCTGGTAAACGGCCACAAGCAGGTTTATGTCGAGCGCAAAGGCCTGCTCGAAATCACCAACGTCTGTTTCCGCGACGACTCGCACTTGCTGCGCATCATCGACAAGATCGTGTCCGCAGTGGGCCGGCGCGTGGATGAATCCAATCCCATGGTGGATGCGCGCCTGAGCGACGGCTCGCGCGTGAACGCCATCGTGCCGCCGCTCGCGGTCGACGGGCCGCTGCTTTCCATCCGCCGTTTCGGCACCGACAAGCTGATGCCGCAGGACCTGGTGGAAAAGAAAGCGCTCACGGCGGGCATGATGGAGCTGCTGGAAGGCGCGGTCAAGGCCAAGCTCAACATCATCATCGCCGGCGGGACCGGCGCCGGAAAAACCACGCTCTTAAACGCCATGTCGGCCTTTATTTCGCCCAAGGAGCGCATTGTGACCATCGAGGACGCGGCCGAGCTGCAACTGAAACAACCGCATGTGGTGCGGCTCGAAACACGGCCCGCCAACATCGAAGGCCAGGGCGCGGTGCGCCAGCGCCAGTTGCTGGTCAACAGCCTGCGCATGCGGCCGGACCGCATCGTGGTGGGCGAGGTGCGCGGCGAGGAAGCGCTCGACATGCTGCAGGCCATGAATACGGGTCACGACGGGTCGCTCACCACGGTGCACGCCAACACGCCCCGCGACGCCGTATCGCGCCTCGAAGTGATGGTTTCGCTGGCCAACGCCAACATGCAAATGGTCTCGATTCGCCAGCAGATCTCCTCGGCGGTCAACGTCCTGGTGCAAGCGGCGCGGCTGAGCGATGGCTCGCGCCGCGTGGTCAGCATCACCGAGGTGACGGGCATGGAAGGCGATATGGTGACCCTGCAGGATATCTTCGTTTTCGAGAAGCTGGGCGTCTCGCCCGAGGGCAAGGTTCTGGGGCGGTTCGCCGCCACCGGTATCCGCCCCAAGTTTTCCGAAAAGCTGCTGGCCGCGGGCATCCGGCTGTCGCCGGCGTTGTTCGACGAGTCGCTCGAGGTCTGAGTCCGTCATGACTCTGGTCATCCTTAGCTTCGTGGTGGTCGTGCTGGCTACGGCTGGCGGCTATTTTCTGCTGGATAGCCGGTTGCGGCAATCGGATCTGGACAGCATCAAGAGCCGTCTGCTCGGGACGGCGTCGGAAAGCGCGAAGCGCAAGAATGCCACGCCGGCGCTCATGCAGGGTGAGGATGCGAAAAAAGACCGCATGGTCCTCGCGCTGCTCCGGCGGTTCCAGTTGCGAAGCCGCCTGCAGAAGTTGCTGGAGCAGGCCGGCCTGCGCTGGCCGGTAGCGCGCCTGGCCCGGCTGGTAGCCGCCGGATTGCTGTTCGGGTTCGCGGCGGCATGGTATTTACTGCCCCCGCCGCTCAACCGCGCGGCGTTACTCACCGGGCCGCTGTTCGGGGCTCTGCCCGTTCTCTATGTGTGGCGCAAGAGCCGGCATCGGCTGCGCAAGTTCGAAGAGCAGTTTCCCGAAGGTCTGGAGTTCGTGGCCCGGGCCATGCGCGCGGGCCATGCCTTTTCGGTCTCGCTCGAGATGCTGCACCGCGAGTTCGACGAGCCGCTGGCGGGGGAATTCAGGCGCACCTTCGACGAGCAAAACCTGGGGCTGCCGCTCGAGGTGGCGCTCGAAAAGCTGGCGGCGCGCATTCCTCTGCTGGACGTGCAGTTCTTTGTGTCCGCCGTGCTGTTGCAGAAGCGCACGGGAGGCAACCTGGCCGAAGTTCTGGAAAAGCTGGCGTACCTGATCCGCGAGCGCTTCAAGCTGCGGGGCCGCATCCGCGCCATCAGCGCGCACGGGCGCATGACCGGCACGGTGCTTTCGATCATCCCGGCGGCGGTGGCCGTCATGATGTTGTACGTGAACCCCCAGTATGTGATGTTTTTCCTCCACGACCCGACCGGCCAGTGGATGATGGGCGCCTCCATCGCGCTACAGCTCGCCGGCTACGGCGTGATCCAGAAGATTGTTTCGATCGAGGTCTGACTCATGCTACTGGCTACTTCCTTTGTTTTTCTGCTGATCGTGGGCATCCTGGTGATGCTGGGGACGCAGCTTTGGGTGCGGCCCAAAGCGGCCATCGATCGCGTGACCGCCGCGGCCGTGGAAGGTTCCGTTACGGTGGCCCATCCCAGCCTGGCCTGGCGCGAGTTGGTCCGGAAGCTGGGCACCCTGGTGCCGTCGGCGCCCAAGGATTCAACGGTCATGTTGCGGCGCCTGATGCGCGCCGGCTATCGCGGTCCCCACGCGCTCAAAATGCTGTACGGCTCCAAGGCCATCCTGGCCGTGGCTCTGCCAGCCGTAGCGCTGGCTCTGGCTGTGAAATCCGACGCCGATCCGGGCAAAAAGGCTCTTTTCGTGATAGGGGCGATTGCGGCCGGGTTCTTCGGACCCAACGAGTACGTGCGCCATGCCGCCAAGAAACGGCAGAAGCAGGTCCGGCGCGGGTTGCCCAACGCTCTCGATCTGATGGTGGTCTGCGTGGAGAGTGGTTTGGGTCTGGACCAAGCCGTCGTGCAGGTGGCCAAGGAGTTGCAGTTCGCGCACCCCGAGATCAGCCAGGAGTTCGGCCTGATGAACTTGGAGATGAAGGCCGGCAAGCGCCGCGCGGACGCGCTGCGCAATCTGGCCGACCGCACGGGTGTCGACGAGGTCAAGAAACTGGTGGCTGTGCTGGTGCAGGCGGACCGCTTCGGAACCAGCATCGCGCAGAGCCTGCGCGGGCATTCCGAATTCATGCGCGTGCAGACCCGGCAGGCCGCCGAGGAAAAGGCCGCCAAGCTGGGGAGTCAAGCTGGTGTTTCCAATCTTTTTCTGCATTTTGCCATCGCTTTTCGTGGTGACGGTGGGGCCCGTGCTGGTGCGTATTGTGCGGGAGCTGATCCCCATGATGGTCAATATGTAGCGTCGTCGAATTTGCTGGAAAGGAGAACCCATATGGATAACTCGATGATTCGCCTGGTCTGCGCGGTTGGCGCGCTGGTTTTTTTGGGCGTGATCGTGTTGCGGCGCCGCAAAAGCGCCGAATAGATGAAAGAAATCGCGGGGGCGGGGAAGCGCGGCGGTGGGCCCGCCCGCTTCCTTAGCCGCCGTGGAGTTTCCCATGATGAATCGGAATTCAAACTTTCGCAGAAAATGGACCGGTGGGCTGGCGCCCGCCATGCTGGCGGCGCTCGTCGTCCTGGCGCCGGCGGCGCGCGGCGGCACGTTCGGAGTGGTCGTCCCCATCGGCGGGCACGCGTCCGATATCGCGCTCGATGAGCCCCGCGGGCTGGTCTACGTGGCCAACTTCGGCGCTGCTCGTATCGATGTGGTCTCGCTGGCGAATCAGAAGGCTGGAAATTCCATCGCGGTGGCGCCCTTTCCGGGATCGATGGCGCTTTCCTCCGACGGGCATTTCTTGTTGATCGCGCATTTCGGCAATTTCAAGGCACCGGCTTCTTCGGCCAACGCTCTCACGCTGGTCGACCTGGTTTCCGGCGGAAAACAGACGTTTGCGCTGGGCGACACGCCGCTGGGCGTGGGTTTCGGGGCCGATGGCCTCGCCCTGATCGTGACCACCACCGAGTTTCTGCTCTTCGATCCGCTTTCGGGCGCCTTGCAAGTGCTGGATACCGTCGCCGGAGTTAGCGCCAGAACGTTACCCGTGCCGTCCGCCACGTTTCCGCCACAGATCGTGGCGGCTTCGGTGGGAGTTTCGGCCGACGGCGACTGGATGTTTGGGCTGACGGACACCATCCGGTTTCGTTATGACGTGCGCGGGCGCACCGTGAGTCCGGCGGGCTATACCTCCGATCCGGCGCAAGGTCCGCGCGTGGTGAGCGTGAGCCGCGACGGCTCTTCGTTCACCGCCGGCTGGGGCCTGTTCAATGCAACCGGGCACCTGCTGTCGCAGTTCGCCAATCCTTCCGGGCAACTGAATGTCGGCAGCCACGTGATCGATTCCGTGGCCGGCCTGATCTATGCGCAGATTCCCCAGGGACAGCCGTCGGGGACGGGCGCGCCCGCATCTCCGGCGGCTGCGGCGCCACCGGTCCTCATGATTGCCGACGCCGATAATCTGACGGTGCGCGAACAATTGCGCCTGCCGGAGAATCTGGCGGGGAAATCCTTGTTGAACGCCGCGCGCGACACCGTGTATTCCATATCCGATAGCGGTGTCATGATCCTGCCCGTGGGCTCGCTCAACCGCGCACACCGCCTCGCGCGAAGACGTGATCTTTCGGGGCAACTTCTGCGACCGCCGCGCGGCTGTCCAGGACGTCGTCCTCTCCGATCCCGGCGGAGGCCGCACGGATTTCACGATCTCCACCGCCACACCGGGCATCACCATTTCCCCGGCCTCGGGAACCACGCCGGCGACCGTGCATATCGCCGTCGACCCGCAATCTTTCGCCGACCAGCGCGGCACCGTCACTGCCTTCCTGCATATCGCATCGCAAGCCGCCGTAAACCTGCCCGCCGACGTGCGCGTCCTGATCAATAACCGCGCGCCCGAGCAGCGCGGCACCATCGTGGACGTTCCCGGCACACTCGTGGACGTTCTGGCCGATCCCGCACGCGACCGCTTTTATGTTCTGCGCCAGGACAAGAACCAGGTGCTGGTGTTCGACGCCACGAGCCTCCGGCAGATCGCCACATTGCGCACCGGCAATACACCAACCCAGATGGCCGTCACCTTCGATCAAGGCACGCTGCTGGTAGGCCACGATAATGCGCAGCTGGCCTACGCCTACGACCTCAACACGCTGCGGCCGCTGGTACCTATTTTCTTTCCCGCGGGTCATTACCCCCGCTCCATCGCTTCCTCTGGCCGCGCCACGCTGGCGGCCTCGCGCGTGGCCGGCCCGGTCCACACCATCGATCGCGTCGATATGGCGCTGCGCACGGCCTCGACGCCCGCCACGCTCGGCCCCTACGAAAACAACATCAACATCAACACGGCCCTGGCCGCCTCTTCTAACGGCGCCTCCATTTTGGCCGCCATGCCGGACGGAACCGTGATGCTGTACGACGCGAGCGCCGATGCTTTCACGGCCTCGCGCAAGGATTTCATTTTGCTCGCCGGCTCCTATGCCGCCTCGAATTTCAATTTTTTCCTGGCCGATAATCATCTGCTCAACGAGTCGCTCGTGCCCATCGGCGATTTGGATGCGTCGAGCGGCGCCTCTTCGGGCTTCGCTTTTGTCGACCAGACAGCGCTCCGCACCACGGCGGCGGCCGCAACCTCGCCGGGCGTCATGGAGCGCGTCGACCTCGATTCCGCCGCCACGGTCCGCCCCACCGCCATCACCGAAGCGCCGCTCGTGGGCCAGCCGGGCGCCGTGTTCACCCGCACCCTGGTCGCGCTCTCGAACCGAAGTGCCTTCATTTCGCTTACCGCCTCCGGCTTCACGGTGGTCGCTTGGGACTAGGACGCCTCGGTTGCGCCCCCCATTCTGCGGAGGGTCGTCAACGCGGCCGATGGCTCCATGCTGGTCGCCCCTGGCGGCCTGGTCACGGTCTGGGGCAGCCACTTGAGCCCGGTCAATATCGCCAATAGTGAAGTCCCGGTTTTGACGGCCCTGGCCGACTCCTGCCTGACCGTCAACGGTGCGCTGACGCCCATGCTGTTTGCGTCGCCCCACCAGATCAACGCGCAACTGCCGTTCGAGGTGGAAGGCAACGCCACCATGGTGCTGCATACCCCCGGCGGGAAGAGTAACAACCTGGACTTCACCATTCTGTCCACGGCGCCCAGCGTTTTCCGCAGTGGCGTGGCCGGTCCTCAGTCCGGCATTCCCACCGTGGTGCGTGGCAAGAACAATCAACTGGTCACCGCCGCGAATCCGATCCACCGCGGTGAAGCCATCGTGATCTACGCCACCGGGCTTGGCCGGACGCAGCCGCCGCTCGCCACCGGGCTAGGCGCTCCAACCGACCCGCTGCCCGCGGCCATTGTGCAGCCGGACGTATCCTTGGGCGGCCTTTCCCTGCCGCTCTACTATGCGGGGCTCGCGCCGGGTGAAGTAGGGGTCTACCAGATCAATGCCTGGGTTCCATGGTCGGCGCCCACCGGCATGCTGGTGCCGCTCACCATTACTCAAGGGTCCGTCACCACGACGTTGACCGTTCGAGTAATCGACTAGTACCACGCGAAAACATCATGAAAACCATTTACCCATCTATCTTGACCGCGCTCGTTCTCATCGCGCCCGCCTGCTTAGCTCAAAAGTGGGAGGTTGGGGGCGTGACCGGCGGCGGTTTCACGAACGGTCTCACGGTTTCGAATCCGGTGGGCACCGCCACCACGGGATTCGACCCCGGCTTGGCCTTCGGCGCCGTGCTGGGGCAGAACCTTTACCCGCGCTTGAGTGGAGAGCTGCGCTACACCTACAACTTCAGCAATCTGCATGTCTCCGGGGCGGGCGAGTCGGCGACATTCAAGGGCCTGGCCCATTCGATGCACTATGACATTCTGTTCCACGCCCGCCGCCCGCGCGCACGAGTCCAGCCCTTCGCGGCGGCCGGCGGAGGCGTGCGCCTCTTTCGCGGCGTGGGAACGGAATCGGCCTACCAGCCATTGAGCGGCTTTGCTCTCCTTACGAAAACCAACCAGTGGACGCCCATGGCCACCTTTGGGGGCGGCATCAAGTATGCCCTTGGCCGGCGTGTCTTGCTGCGCGTCGAAGTGCGGGATTACTTCAGCCGCTTTCCCACCAAAGTCATCGCGCCGGCGCCGGGGGCGCATTTGGCCGGCTGGCTGCACGACGTCGTTCCCATGGCCGGCATCACGTTTGTGTTCTAGCAAGACTGTGTTCCCGGACGGTTCGCTCTATCGGCCCTTGTGATGCGCCGTGGGTCCCGGACCGCTGGGTATTCCGAGCCGGATACTCTTCGGTCACGTTGCTCCGTTGTGCCAGCGGCGCAAGGCAGCCTTTCCGACTCCCCGTCTCAGTTCAGCACTTCCCTTAGATTTTCAACTCCACAACTACCCAGGTATCAACTAAGTGGAATCGCCGATTGAGACGTACTGGGGTGTGACCGTACTATCGTACCGGGAGGACTTTGGGCTGCTCACAATACTCCACAACTCTCTCGCGCTTGCAGGATTCCTGAGCCTCCTATGGTCGTTCTGACCAATGTATTTTCAAATCACACTGTTCAACATCGTCACCTTATTGTTGATGGCGGCGACCCTGCTGGTCGCGGCTAAGCGGCTCTCGTCCGCCGTCGACAGCAATTGGCCCATGGTGTACTACGGCGTGCTCATGGCCTATTGGCGCGGCTACGCCTACACGCTCGACAACTACTGGGTGCTGGGCGGCTTGCTCTGCGGATTGTTGCTGCGATTCGAATTTCTGGGCGGCGCGGCGGAGAAACTCATCCGCGCGCTGGAGGTCATCGTGTTTGCCTACGTGGCGCTGCGGTGTGTGAAGCTGATCCTGCGCTGGTGAGCGCTACCGCTCGATGGGCAGGCCCGATTGCTGCCAGGCACGCCATCCGCCATCGAGAGAAATCGCGCTCTGATAGCCCATCTTCTGTAGATTGTCCGCCACCAGCGCCGAGCGGAAGCCGCCGCCGCAGTAAAGCACCATCAAGGTCTTCTTGTCGGGCACTTTGGCCTCAATGTCCCGCTCAATGATGCCTTTTGAAAGATGCACCGCGCCGGCCGCGTGTCCTGCCGCCCATTCACTCTCTTCCCGCGTGTCGATCAGCAGCACCTTCTCGCCGCTGGCCAGCATTTTCTTGTAGCCTTCGACACCCGTCTCTTTGATGCGCGTTTTTGCGGCGTTCACCAGCTTGAGGAATTCGGGACTGTGCGCCATGAGAAACGCTCCTGCGCCTATTCGATGCGCCGGATCTGCGCGCCGACGCCCGCCAATTTCCCCTCGATTTTCTCATAGCCACGGTCGATGTGATACACGCGGTCGATCACCGTTTCGCCCCGCGCCACCAGCGCCGCCAGCACCAGTGAAGCGCTGGCCCGCAGGTCGGAAGCGATCACCCCGGCGCCCGTCAACTCTTTCCGCCCGGCCACAATGGCCTGGTTTCCCTCCAGCCGGATGTTGGCGCCCATGCGCGCCAGTTCCTGCGCGTGCATGAACCGGTTCTCGAAAATGGTTTCGGTGATGATGGCGATGCCCTCGGCCTGCGTCATCAGAGCCAAGTATTGCGCCTGAAGATCGGTGGCGAAGCCGGGATACTCGGCGGTGGTGACGTCCGCCGAGCGCAGCCCGCCGTCCGATCTCACGCGCAGCGTCGAGGCGTCGACCTCCGTGACATCCGCGCCCGCCGCTTGCAGCTTGGTGATGAGCGCGCCGTTGTGTTCCGGCACACACCCGGTCACTGTTAGGTCGCCCCCGGTGATGGCGGCCGCCACCAGAAAGGTACCGGCTTCGATGCGGTCCGGAATAATGGCGTGCTCGGCGCCGCGCAGCCGCTCGACGCCCCGGATGCGGATGGTGGCCGTGCCCGCGCCTTCGATCTGCGCGCCCATCTTCACGAGCAGCGCCGCCAGGTCCGCCACCTCCGGCTCGCGCGCCGCGTTTTCGATCACTGTCTCGCCGCGCGCCAGCACCGCCGCCATGATGAGGTCTTCGGTGCCGGTGACCGTGATGCGCTCGAAACGAATGGCCGCTCCGCGCAGACCCTGCGGCGCCACGGCCTCAATGTATCCATGGGCCTGCTGGATTTGCGCGCCGAGTTGCTCCAGTCCCGCCAGATGGAGATTGATGGGCCGCGCGCCAATGGCGCACCCTCCGGGCAGGGAAACACGCGCGCGCCCCGCCCGCGCCACCAGCGGCCCCAGCACCAGGCTGGATGCGCGCATGGTTTTCACCAGTTCGTACGGCGCCTCGGGCGAGCGAACGTGGCCCACCTGGATGCGCAGACAGCCGTCATCCACCTCGCTTGTGGCGCCAATGTCCACCAGCAGCCTCTGCATGGTGCGCACGTCCCGCACGTGAGGGATGCCCCGCAGCACCACCGGCTGATCGGTGAGCAACGTGGCGGCCAGCGCCGGCAGCGCTGAGTTCTTGGCTCCGCCGGTTTCGATTTGTCCTCGAAGCGGCACCCCGCCTCTGACCACGAATTTATCCATTTGTTATATCCGGCCTGCTTCTGCGTGTAATATCCGGCCTATTTCTGCAAAGCTTTTGAAATCCGCCCCCGGGCCGCGGCCAGCCGCCTCTCGGCTTCCTCGCGACTCACGCCCGTGCGCGCCATCACGATGGCCGTACGCACGCTGTTTCCCGCCGCCGCGAGCATTTCGCCGGCCTTCTCGTAAGAGATGCCCGCCGCCCGCGCGATGATGCGGCGCGCCCGGTCCGCAAGCTTCGAATTCTTAGGCTGCACGTTCACCATCAAATTGCCGAAAACGTAGCCCATGCGGATGAAGCTGGCGGTCGTCAACATGTTCAGCGCCATTTTGGTGGCTGTGCCAGCCTTCATGCGTGTCGATCCTGCCACGATTTCGGGTCCAACCAGCAACGTGATGGGAAGCTTCACCGTCCGCGCCAGCTCTGAATCCGGTGTGCAACTGATCCCGATGGTGAACGCCCCCATGCGATTGGCCTCAGCCACGGCGCCCAGCACGTACGGCGTGCGTCCGCTGGCCGCAATTCCTACGAGCACGTCATGTGCCGCAAAGCCTCTCTCGCGCAGATCGCGCGCGCCAATAGCGGGATCGTCTTCGGTGGTTTCGGTTGCCCGCGCAAGCGCTGCTTCACCCCCGGCGACAATGCCCTGCACCATTTCCGGAGGGACATTGAATGTGGGCGGACATTCGGCGGCATCCAGCACGCCCAGCCGCCCGCTGGTTCCCGCTCCGATATAGAAAAGTCTGCCGCCGCGCTCGAACCTACCCACGATCGCATCCACCGCGCGCGCCATGGGCGCAAGCTCCCGTTCCACGGCTTCGGCAACCTTATGGTCTTCGCGATTGATGATGTGAACAATCTGTTCGGCCGGCAGCGCATCAATTCCTTCCGACGCGGGATTCGGTTGCTCGGTAAGCAGGTGTTCCAGCATGGAGGCGCGTCAGACCCCGGCTTTGCGCATCACGGCACGCGTGGTCTCGAGTCCCAGGCGCGCGCCTTCCTCCGGCGGAACGTTCTTCAGCCCGCGTCCGAAGACCTCTGGGCTAACGCCCGCGGCATAGCCGACCTCTTTCAGCGCGCCGAAGAAACCCGCCAGGTCGATAACGCCTTCGCCGGGCATCAGCCGCTCATCATCCCGGATTTCTTCCGGCGGCAGACGAGGCGCGTCATTCACCTGCACGTTGATGATGTTCTCTTTTCCCGCCGCGATAATGTCCTTCACGGTCGCGCCGGCGTGGTGCCAGTGCCAGGAATCGAGCTCCAGGCCCACATTCGGCCCGCACTCCTTGGCAAATTCCAGCATCTCGTCCATGCGCCAGATGAATTCGTAGGGAAACATCTTGCGCAAATGCAAGGGCCCAAGAAATTCCAGCCCGAGCCGCACGTGCGAGCGCGCCAGAATATCCGCCGCGGCGCGCAGACGGTCTTTGTAAATCTTGCGTTGCTCGGCTTTGGGACGTTCCGAAGACGACAACAGATAACTGCTCATGCGCGGGCAGCCGATCGCCGCCACAAATTGCGCGGCCGCCTCGAGCCGGCCGAGGTCGCTGTGAAAGGTGGCGTCATCCTTGCGAAACTCGACCGGGAAACCCGCCACGGCAGGCATAAGCTTCAGTTGCCCGAGCAACGCTCGCGTAGCTTCGAAGCCTTCCTTCATGGCCCCAGAAGTCGAAACATCGACACCCGCGAACCCGATCTTCGCCGCCAACTGCGCAAATTCCGGCCACGGTACGCGACCCGCCACGAGCGTGCTGTTCAACGAGACATACATGAGAAATCCGGCATCGCCGCTAATGCGCGGAAATGCACGCAAGTAATTTTCCGGTTTTCATTCGCGTTGATGCGCGTTCATTCGCGGCCATGCTCCATTCAAGTCGTCCTCAATAATTCCGCGACTTCTCCACCCGCGGCCTCTCCGCCCGGCTCAGCGATTTCACGCCCGCCAGTTGCGGATCGGCCCCTGCGAGGGCGTCCAGATTCGCCACCACCTTGCGCACCGCGGCGGCGATATCCTCCACGTCCTGCTCCTCTCCCAGCAGAAGAAACTGAGGCAGCCACACCGATTCCTCGTACGCCGCGCGCTCCGCCACCGGGCAGCGGCAGTCACGGTAGTGGACCGGATGGCGGCGGCCCATCTTCAGTTGCGGAAAGTCTTCCGGATTCACCTGGAAAAGATCGCTGCGATACACGGGTTCGTAAAATCTTCCGTCGCATGGGATACCCTCGCGATCGAGTGCCGCCGCAAACAGGTCGCGCGACACTTCCTTCCGGCGGTAGCGAATCACATAGTTGTAGATCGCCTCACGCGTGAGCGACGGCTGAGGTAGCGGCGGGCAGATGCCCTCAACCTGTGCCAGGCGCCGGGTCAATAACGCCGCGTTGCGTACGCGTTTCGCCGCCAGCGCAGGCAACTGCTCCAGTTGGCCCAGCAGGATGGCGGCTTGAAACTCGGTGATGCGGTAATTCGATCCGATGACGCGCTTCTTGAATTGATCGGTAACGCTCGCACGGCCGCAGTTGACGATCGACTGGACCAGCTCAAAACAATCCAGGCGCGAAGTGATAACCATGCCGCCTTCACCCGCGGTCATGATCTTGCTCGATTGAAAGCTGAAGCAGCCCAGATCCCCCATGGAGCCCGCGCCACGGCCTTTGTACTCGCCGCCGTGCACGTGGGCGCAATCTTCGATCACCGCCAGCCTGTGTTCCGCCGCCAGCTTCAGCAGCGCGTCCATATCGGCGAAGCGCATCGCCAGGTGCACCGGAATGATGGCTCGCGTAAGCGGCGTGATGGCGCGCTGGGCAGATTCGACATCCAGGCAGTACGTGTCCGGATCGATATCGGCAAACACCGGGATACCGCCCGCGAACAGCACCGCCGCGGCTGTTCCGTCCCACGTATAGGCCGGGACGATCACTTCATCGCCAAACTTGATTCCCGCGGCCTGCAACGCCACCACCAGTGCGATGGTCCCATTCGCCACGCAGCAGCCGTATTTCGCGCCATGATATGCGGCGAACTCCCGCGCAAACTCATCGGCGAGTTTATTGGGGAACGGATATCCACCCCAGTTTCGGCTTTCGAGAACCGTTTGCAGGCGGGCGCGATCGTCCGGCGCGTGCTGCGGCCACAGCGGGAAAGGGCGCGTCCGCTGGGGCGTGCCGCCCAAAATGGCGAGATCGCTCATGTCGAGCTTCTATGATAGAACGTATGCGCCGAATCTGGCTTGCACTGGCAGCGTGCGCGCCGCCGCGGACACGTGGAATGTGCAATTGGAGGAGCCGGCCGGCACTTATTGGCGTTTCGAGGTTAAGGAAACGTGCGCGCTACGGGGCCGCGACGGCAACGGAGCAATGACTACCGCATGGTCTGCAGGTACGCGCCCGTAGAAGCGTCAACGAAGATCGAATAGTTGCTGGAGGCGACGTTCTCACCCCAGATGACGCGCCATGCCGGGTTTGGGAACCGGTCGTTCTTTTCGAGGAGAAATGAAATCGGCTTGCCGGGGTATTTCTTGTCGTAGTCGGCGCCCTTCTTGAGCGCCGTCTGGTACACCTCATCCGAATCGGTCTTGAGTGCCGCAATCAGGAATGGAGTAACGGGGCCGCGCGGTCCCGACCAATTTTCTTCCAAACCTGCGAATATGCCCTTGTGCAGGTTGCCTTCGGCTTCGATGACAGAATAGGTGTACATCCTCCCGCGCCCCAGCGCCGCGGAGACGAAGTAGGCCTCCCAGGCCGCAGCTTTGCTGCGCTCGGCCTTCACTTCGGGCAGGTCGAGGCTGCGCAGACGGAGCACTTGAATGTCGGGCGCCCAGCCCCGGCCGGCGTTGAACATCTGGTAGAGCGCAAAGCGGCCCTTCACGGGCTCGGGCGGCGCGGTGTTTTTCTTCTCCTCTTTCTGCGGCGCCTCCGAGCAGCCGGGGGCAAACAGCAGCGAAGCAGCAGCCATGGCGAGCAGGAACGGTTTCATAGCGGAGTGGTTCCTCATTCTATCGAACGCATTCGCCCCGCGCCACAAGAGGCCGTCCCTGTCGTTAGCATGTGAGTTGTCCGGTCCAAGCCGGGCAGGCAGGAAGCTGGCGGTTTCCCCCCGGGACTGGGGCAGACCGCATCGGTGTCACCACCCAGTGGCCTGTCGCAACGACAACGTGAACATGACCGCTCCCTTGCCGAGCGGCTACGGGATGCGCTCCGGCGCTAACTCGCGATAACTGGTCCCGCATCCTCCACCTGGTGGGTGGGCTGGATTACGAACCAGGCCAGCATCCCGAGTATGACGACCAGGCTCGCGAACGTGAGCCCGCCGGTCCACCCAAAGCGGGCGGCAATGATCGGCGTCATAATCGGTGCGAGCATACCGCCGATGTTTCCGCCGCAGTTCATGATGCCGCAGGCGGCGCCCACTTGTTTCCCGCCCATGTGGATCGCGGTCGACCAGAACGCACCTTCGGGGACCATGGAGAAGCCTACGGCTAGAGAAAGAAGCGCCACAGTGGCGAAGACTCCAAGGCCGCTCGCCCCCACATAGAGCAGAACGGCGCTTGCCGCCATGGCTGCAATGGGGACGATGCGCGTACCTTTCGCCCGGCCGAAGCGCGCCACCATCCAATCCGACGCCCAACCGCCCAGCGGCGTCATGATAGCCATGGTGATGAATATGGCGGTCGTGGCCCAGGCCGTGTCGTCGGCCGCCATGTGCCGGATCTGTCCGAAGTAGTAATAAATCCAATAGTAGAAGATGTATTCGAAATAATTCAGCGCAAAGTACGAGCCGGTAAGCAGCAACAGATTCCGGTCTCCAAGCAGCGCGCGCCACCCGGCTTGCGCCTTCTGCTTCGACTGGCGAACCGGCACCGGCTGCCCGGGCGGCCGGTCGCGCACCGAGATATACCAGATCAGAATGAGCAAAACGGTGGCTGCCGCCGCGATCCAGAAGGATGCGCGCCAGCCGTACACGCGGATGAGCCGAGAGAATAGCACCGGGGACACGGCCGACCCCAGAGCCGCGGCGCCCATGATGATGGCCTGCACGCGCGCTTGCTGGTGCGGCGGAATCCAAGCAGCCGCAATTCTGCCAGTGGACGGATAAAGCGGCGAGGTGCAGACTCCGAAAGCCAGGCGCACCAGGATGAAAGCCGGCACAATCCCCATCACCGCGCCCAGCCCGCCCGGACCGCAGATGGATGTCAGGCCCGTGAAAAGCGCCGCGCCCAGGCCCGATACGGTCAATACCAGCCTGCCGCCGAAGCGGTCGGCCAGTGCGCCCCCCGGCGTCATCATGATGGTGTAGCTCAGCAAGAAAGCCGAGAAGACCGACCCCATCTGGGTCTCGGAGATGTGAAAATCTTTCATGATGCCCGGGCCGGCGATGGACATCACAATCCGGTCGAAATAATTCATCGCGCTCAGCGCGAACATCAGGGCGACGATCTTCGCCTGGACGCGCAGGGGAGGATAATGAACGCGGGCACTGTCCGTGGTTGAAACAGCGGAGGCGGGACCCATTTTCCTATTAAAACCTCCGTGCTTGATTTGACGTATTCGTGGGCATTATGCCATACTCCCGGCGGTTACCGGCCATGCGTCCCTATATCATAGTGCCGTTGATTGCGATCTTCACAACCATGCTCCTAACCGCCCAGGACCGGCGCCCGCTGATTGCCATCGGCGGCATCATGCACGAATCCGACACTTTCAACCCGGCTAGGACCGGACTCGCCGATTTCATGCGCCGCCCAACGCGCCCGCCCGCTCAGGCTCTCGAACAGTGGTCGAAGAGCAACGACGAGCTCAGCGGCTACATTGAAGGCGCGCGTAGCTACGGCCTCGATCTGGTACCCGTGCTGATGGCATCGGCTACGCCCAAGGGTCCCGTGACCGACGAAGCTTTCAATACGCTGACCCGTGAATTGGTCGACCAGGTCAAGGCCGTGCCGCGGCTCGATGGCCTGCTGCTCGCGCTGCATGGCGCCATGGTGGCGGAGAACTTCCCGCATGCCGATACGGAAATCGTGCGCCGGTTGCGCGCCGCCATGGGCGCGGATTTTCCCATTGTTGTCACCCACGATTTCCACGCTAACGTATCTGAAGAAATCGTGAAGCTTTCGACGGCGCTTCTCACATATAAAGAAAATCCGCATCTCGATACGCGCGAGCGCGGCATTCAGGCGGCCCGCATCATGTCGGGCATTGTGCGAGGCCGCATCAAGCCCGTGCAGGCCATCGTCAAGCCGCCCATGATCTACAACATCGTCTACCAAAACACCGGACGCGAGCCGCTCAAACCCATCGTCGACGAGAGCCGCCGCCTGGAACAGAATCCGAAGATCCTGGCGGCGAGTGTTTCGGGCGGTTATCAATTCGCCGACGTGCCCGCCATGGGGCCGAGCGTGATTGTGGTGACGGACAACGACCCCGCGCTGGCCCGCCAGGAAGCCCAACGCCTTTCCGACATGCTGTGGGCCACGCGCGACCGCCTGAAACTCCATCTTCCCGATGCCGCCGAGGCAGTGCGCGAAGCCATGGCGTCAGACAAGTTCCCGGTGACGCTGCTGGATATGGGCGACAACGTCGGCGGCGGCTCGGCGGCGGACAGCACGTTCCTGCTGAGCGAACTGTTGCGGCAGCACGCCGCGGGTTGGGTGGTGGTCTTGGCCGATCCGGAAGCCGTGGGCATAGCGGCGCGCGCCGGCGTAGGACAGCCATTCGATGCCCTGGTGGGCGGCAAAACCGACAAGCTTCATGGCGATCCGGTCCGCGTTCGCGGCAGGGTCAAGTCGCTGCATGATGGCCGCTATATCGAGACCGAAATCCGCCACGGCGGCGGCCGCTATTTCGATCAGGGGCTGACGGCTGTCATCGAAGCCGAAGGATCGACGCCCGATATCCAGAATCTGCTCATGCTGACCACCAAACGCGAGTTTCCCGCCAGCATCCAGCAACTGGTGAGTTGTGCCATTTATCCGGAGCGGCAGAGGATTCTGGTGGCGAAGGGCGTCATCGCGCCACGCGCGGCGTACGAGCCGGTATCGGCGAAATTGATCGCCGTCGATACGCCTGGCGTGACGGCCGTCAATCCGGCGCGCTACACCTTCCGGCACATCCGCCGGCCGCTGTTCGGCATCGATCCGTAGCTATTTGCGGAGGGCTCTTTTCCCGAAGATGAGAGACAAAATCATTGCATTTCTCTTTCCCTTGATGTTGGTCACGCCCGCTCCGGGCCAGGTGGTGTACGACTTGTTGCTCAAAGGCGGCCACGTGATCGACCCTAAGAACCACATCGACGGCGTGCGCGATGTGGCCGTCGCCGGCGGCAAGATCGCGTTGGTGGCGTCGAATATTCCGGCATCGAAGGCGTATAAAACGGTCAACGTCTCGCCTTTTTATGTGACGCCAGGTCTGGTGGACATTCACGTTCACGTTTTTGCATGCTGTCGGCCGCCGGTGGGTCATGAAGCGCTTTCGGTCTATCCGGACAGCCACACGTTGCGCAGCGGCGTCACGACCGTCGTGGATGCCGGCACTTCGGGATGGCGCAATTTTGACGAGCTCAAACGTAACGTCATCGATGCCTCGGAAACGCGGGTGCTCGCATGGCTGAACATCGTGGGACAGGGAATGGCCGACGAGCCCGGCCAGCAGAAAATTACGGACATGGATCCCAAGGCCGCGGCTGACCTGGTGAAGCGCTACCGGGATACTATCGTCGGCATCAAGACGGCGCACTACGGTGGTCCTGAATGGGTCGCGGTTGAGCGCGCGGTGGAGGCAGGAACGCTGGCCGATGTTCCGGTGATGGTCGATTTCGGCACCTTCCGTCCGGAGCGCCCGTTCCAGGACCTGGTGCTCCACAAGCTGCGGTCCGGCGACATTTACACGCACACCTACCTGGTGGCCGTGCCGATGCTGGATGAACATGGCAAGGTGCTCCCCTACCTGTTCGAAGCGCGCAAGCGCGGCGTTCTTTTTGATGTAGGACACGGCCAGGGCAGCTTTCTGTTTCGCCAGGCGGTGCCGGCAGTGCGGCAGGGCTTCATGGCGGATTCGATCTCGACCGATCTGCACACCGGCAGCATGAATGCCGGCATGAAGGACATGCTCAACGTGATGTCGAAGTTTCTGAACGTGGGAGTGCCGCTCGCAGACGTCGTACTGCGATCGACCTGGAACCCTGCGAAGGAAATTCATCGTGCCGACCTCGGACATCTTTCGCCCGGCGCTCCCGCCGATATCGCGGTGCTGCGCGTGGAGAAGGGAGACTTCGGCTTCGTCGATGTCTTCAAGGCACAAATGAGCGGGACCGAGCGGCTGGCTTGCGAGCTAACGGTGCGCGGCGGCAAGGTGGTCTACGAACTAAACGGCATCACGCGCCAGCCGTGGAACCGGCTAGGCAATTATCCATCCCAGGGTGACGAGCGCTGGGAGGCAACGCATGAAGATCCGAAGCCGAAACCATAATCCAGCGCATTCCTCGGCATGGACTTTTGGCAAAAAGATGGGTTCTTCTAAACCTTACGCCAAAATCTTCCTTACGATCTCGCCGCTCACATCCGTCAGACGGAAGTCGCGCCCCTGGAATTTGTAGGTCAGGCGCGTGTGGTCGATACCCATCAGGTGAAGAATCGTGGCGTGTAAATCGTGGACGGAAACCGGATCCTCGGCGACGTTGTAGCCGATGTCGTCGGTCTTACCAAAGGTCACTCCGGGCTTGATGCCGCCGCCCGCGAGCCACATGGTGAAGGCGCGCGGATGGTGGTCGCGGCCCAGGAACTTCGAACCGTTGCGCGCTTCGTTCATGGGTGTGCGGCCGAATTCCCCGCCCCACACCACCAGCGTCTCATCGAGCAGGCCCCGCTGTTTCAGGTCTTTCACCAGCGCGGTGGCAGCGCGGTCAGTTTCGCGGCAGAGCCACGCGAGCTTGTTGACGATGTCTTCGTTGTTGCTGGCCCCGTGCGTGTCCCAGCCGCGGTGATAGAGCTGCACGAAACGGACGCCGCGCTCCACCAGGCGTCGCGCCAGCAGACAATTGTTGGCGAACGACGCTTTCCCCGGCTCGGTCCCGTACATTTCATGTATAGATTGCGGCTCGCTCGATAAGTCGGCCAGCTCCGGGACGCTCGATTGCATGCGATATGCCATTTCATAGCTGGCGATGCGCGTGGCAATTTCCGGATCGCCCACGTCGGTCTGGTGCGCGCTGTTCAGATCACGCAGCAGGTCGAGCGAGCGCCGCCGCGTATCCGGGCTCACGCCATCGGGATTCGAAAGGAACAGCACCGGATCGCCTTTGGAACGGAACTGCACGCCCTGATAGCTGCTGGGAAGAAAACCGCTGCCCCAGCAGGATTTTCCACCGTCAGGCTGGTTGGTGCCGGACAGGAGCACTACGAATCCTGGCAGGTTGCTGCATTCGCTGCCGAGGCCGTAGGTCAGCCACGACCCCATGCTGGGCCGTCCCGGGATCTGATGGCCAGTGCTCATGAAGATTTGCCCGGGTGCGTGGTTGAATTGCGTGGTTTGCATCGACTTGACGATGGCGATGTCGTCGACCATCGTCGCCAGGTGAGGAAGGAGGTTCGAGAGCTCCGCGCCGCATTGGCCGTGACGGGCGAAG
>JBGPKX010000061.1:0-20772 GCA_041486185.1 Bryobacteraceae bacterium
ATTTCGAGTAATTCACGCACCGTGACCATAGCTCCGGGCGTAACCGTGAATCTGGTGAAAACCGGCCAGAGCACGGTGACCGTGTCGCAGAGCGCCACGTCCATCAGTAATGCGCTGTCGTCTTTTGTCACGGCGTTCAATGCCAGCGTCGATGAATTGAATAAGAGCTTCGGCCAAAGCGCGGGTCCGCTCAACGGCCAAAGTATCGTTTTTGATCTGAAACAGTCGCTGCACGGCCTGGCCAATTATTCCGGCGGGTCCGGCAGCTTCACCTCGCTCAGCAACCTGGGGCTCAGTTTCGACACGAATGGCCACCTGAACTTTGATACCACCGCGCTGGCCGGCGCCAGCGGCACGCAGATGAGTGATCTCTTATCTTTTCTAGGGAGCCCTAGCGGCGGCGGCTTTCTGCAGCAAGCGACGAATGTGCTGAACGGCGTTGAGGATCCCACGACGGGTAGCCTCAAAACGGCAATCAAGTCGACGTCCAACCAGATCACGCACGAAAGTCAACTGATCTCCAATGAGCAAGACGCGATCAATCAACTGCAAACCTCACTACAAGCCAAGATGGCTGCCGCAGATGCGGCAATCGCTCAGATCGAGCAGCAGCTTTCCTACTTCACGGGCTTGTTCCAATCCATGTATCTGCCGAGACAATCGCAGTTCTGAGGATCCAGGGCGTCGCGATGAGCAGCGAAACTTTGCATCACGAGGCCGCACGGCTCAGACAAGCCCTGGTGTCGGAGACTTTCGACGACATGCAGACGGCTCTGGCCGATTACCGGCGTCAGGTGGAAGAGCTCTTGGCCGCATGGCCGCCGGATGGGCCGGCGCCGGCGGAGTTGGCGCAACAGGTCGATGAGCTTCTGCAATGGATGCTTCAGGTGGCGCGCTCTGTCCGTGCGCGGACCCGCGATGAGCTGGAGCAAGTCGCCGCGGCTCTCGGCTATCACCACTCTGCGCCCCTGGTCCACACCTGGAAACTGGATGGCTGACACACTGACGCCGTCGAAATGCTGACTTCGTCGAATCCATAACAGTCACTTCGGTTAACAACTGCATAAGTCCGAAAGCGTTTGCCCCTGGCACTCGGTTTGCAGGAACACAGGTCCATGCTGGATCCACTCGCAGGTCGGCTCGAACAATACCTGGATCTGCTCGGCGCACGCCAGAAGCTTGTGGCGTCGAACATCGCGAATGCGGACACTCCCGGATACAAGACCAAAGACATCGATTTTCAAATGGAGTTTCTGAACGCCGCAGCGGATGCGGCTCCGCACGTGATGGAGGCCAGCGGCCTCGCGGCGCGAAACGACGGCAACAACGTCAGCATCGATCGCGAAGCCCGCCTGCTGGCTGAAAACGATCTGCGGTTCAACATCGCAACCAACTTGTTGCGCGGGCAGATCCGGTTGGTCCGCGAAGCCATTCAAGGAGGGAGCAACTCATGAGCCTGTTTTCTCTGCTTTCCGTCAGCGCGTCGGGGATGTCGGCGCAGCGAACGCGCGCGGAACTGCTTGTGGAAAATCTGGCCAACGCCGAGACCACACGAACCCCGGATGGCGGGCCCTACCGCCGCAAAGACGCCGTCTTCGAGACCGACGCCGCGGAGTCGCCGTTCTCCTCCGTATTCGAATCGCAGCTCGGGCGGCCGGATGGCGTACGCGTGGCCGATGTGGTGGTGGATGATCGCGAGCCAGACCGCCGCTACCTGCCCGGACATCCCGACGCGGATAAAGACGGCTACGTAGCGTTCCCGCGAATCAATCCCGCCGAAGACATGGTCGACCTCATGGATACCACGCGAAGCTATCAGGCAAATGTTGCGGCCATTTCAGCCGTCAAGGACATGATCCAACGCTCCATCGATCTGCTCCGCTGATCGCGAGAATTCATATGCCGCTTCCCATCTCTCCCATCACGATCCCTTCACCAGTGGAAGGCATTTCCCGCACCATCCAGGCGCCGGGCGAAAATCGCGCATCCGGTGAGTTTCGCGGCGTCCTCGAAGGCACGATTCAGAAGATCGAACAAACTCGCAGCCAGGCCGCTCAGGCGGTCGAAGGCTTCCTCTCGGGCGATAAACAGGAGCTGCACACGGCAATTCTCGCCACGCAGCGCGCCGACCTGGCGTTCGAGCTCGGCCTGCAGGTTCGCAACAAGGTGGTTTCGGCTTATCAGGAAATCATGCGCATGCAGATGTAGCCGCGCACTCTCCCCTACGCCATGGAACAGTTGAAAAAGCTTGTCGCGGACCTTTCGATCATGCAGCGCGTCACCATTCTGGCGGCGGCGCTGGCGGTGGGCGCCGGCATTTGGGCTTTTGTCCACTGGAAGCGGGAGAGCGATTTTCGCCCGCTCTACACCACGCTCGCCTCTGAAGACGCCGGCGCCGTGGTCCAGAAGCTGAAGGAAGGCGGCGTGGACTTCCGGCTCTCGGAGAGCGGCTCGACGGTGCTCGTGCCTTCGGCTAAGGTGGCCTAACTGCGCCTAGAGATGGCGGCCGCCGGGCTGCCTAAAAGCGGCCGCATCGGTTTCGAGCTGTTCGATAAGACCAACTTCGGCGCCACCGAGTTCGTCGAACACATCAACTACAGGCGCGCTCTCGAAGGCGAGCTGGAGCGCACCGTGATGTCGCTGGCCGAGGTGGAGCAGGCGCGCGTCCATGTCACGTTTCCGAAAGAATCGGTATACCTGGAGTCCCGCCAGCCGGCCAAGGCCAGTGTGGTGGTGCATCTGCGGCCAGGAGCAACACTGCTACCGCAGAACGTGGTGGCTATCGAGCACCTGGTGGCCAGCGCGGTCGAGGGATTGACGCCGGAGGCGGTTTCCGTGCTGGATGTGCGGGGTAATCTGCTGAGCCGCGTGCATGCGGCCGCGGCCGCCGACGGCGCGGAAACCAGCGACCGCCTACTGGAAATTCGCCAGGCCATCGAACGCGACCTAGTGGCTAAGATCAACTCCACTCTCGAACCGTTGCTGGGGGGAGACAAGTTCCGCGCCGGCGCGTCGGTGGAATGCGACTTCTCGAGTGGAGAACAGAGCGAAGAGCTCTTCGATCCGAACCGCTCCGTGGTCGTAACCTCCCAAAAATCCGAAGACACCAGCACCACCGGTGGCGCGGCCGGCATCCCGGGAACGGCATCCAACCTTCCCCGCCCCGCACCGCGCCCCGCCACGGCCCTCGCCGGCACGTCGCGCAAGACCGAGAGCGTCGCCTATCAGTCGAGCCGTGTCGTACGCCGCACCAAGATGCCGGAAGGCACGGTGAAGAGAATGTCGCTGTCGGTGCTGGTGGATCAAGCCGTCCGCTGGGAAGGTCAAGGCGCCAAAATGCACCGCGTGATCGAGCAGCCCTCAGCCGAGAAGCTGAAATCCATACGCGATCTGGTTGCCGCCGCGACGGGCTTCTCCACTACCCGTGGAGATCAGCTTATCGTCGAAAGTCTGCCGTTTGAGTCCACCCTCAATCTGGAGCCCCCTTCGGCCTCGCCGACTGGACCCAAGCCTTCGGGCACGGCAATAAACCTGCCGCCGTGGCTGGCGCACGCGCTCGAAAACCGGGCCATTACAATCGGCGGAACCATCGCTATCGCAGTTCTGATCGGGGTGTTTCGGCGCGTGTTTGCGAAGATGCTCAACCGCAAAGGCAAGGCCGAAGCTTCGGCTCCAGGGGCTTTGCCATCGGCGGATGGAGGTCTGAATCCGGAACTCGAAGCGCAGCGCCAGGCTCAGCTAGCGGAACAAGCGGCGTTGCAGGCCCAGCTCGACGCCGCGGCCCTCAGGGAGGCGACCAAAAAATCCGCCGTATTGGTCAAGCGCCTCCGCGAAAACATCAACAAAGACGCCACCTTGTCCACACATATTGTGCGCAGTTGGCTAAACCAAGGCAGCTAACCAACTATGAACGCTCAACTGGAAGACGAGCTGCTCGAAGAACCGTACTTAGCGCTGGCCGCCAGTGGTGGCTCCGATTCCTTCTCCGGAACGCGCAAGGCCGCCATGCTGCTGATCAGCCTCGGCGATCAAGCCAGCGCGAAAATCGTCAGCCAGTTATCCGAGGATGAGATTCAGCGAGTCAGTAAGGAGGTCGCGCAAATCCGGTCCCTCAGCGGGGATCAAGTGGAGGGCGTCCTCGAAGAGTTCTACAACCTCACGCTCGCCAGCGATTACGTCGTCAGCGGCGGCGTCGACTATGCGCGCAAAATGCTGGTGGCGGCGTTTGGCCCGGAAGCAGGGCTGCGCCTGCTCGACAAGTTGCCAAAAGACATTGGCAAACCCTCCGGTTTCGGCTCGCTTCAGAAGGCCGAGCCGAAGCAACTGGCGCGTTTCCTCCAATTGGAGCATCCACAAACCGTCGCGCTGGTCCTCTCGCACCTGGATTCTCCCAAATCCGCCGCGCTGCTCAGCTCCCTTCCCGAAGAAGTGCGCGCGGATGTGGCCCTGCGCATGGCCGGTCTCGATCAGATTGCGCCGGAGATTATCACCAAAATCGCGCGCGTGATCGAGGAGAAGCTCAAAGGCCTGGGCGATTTCAGCCGCGAATCCCGCGGGGGCGTGCGCGCGGTTGCCGAGATGTTCAACCGGCTCGATTCCAGTATGAGTGAAGCACTGCTGTCGAACATCGACCAGCGCGATTCGAACACCGCCGGCGCTATTCGCAATCTGATGTTTGTCTTCGAAGACTTCCTCACGCTGGATCAGAAGAGCATCAAAGAAGTTCTGGCGCGCGTCGACCGCAAGGTCCTCACCATCGCGCTCAAAGGCACCAGCGATTCGCTAAAGAACCACTTCACATCCAACATGTCGGAGCGCGGCGCCGAAATGCTGAAAGAAGATATGGAGGCCGCTGGGCCGGTACGCATCAAGGACGTGGAAGCGGCGCAAAAACAGGTAATCGCCAAGGTGAAGGAGCTGCAGGCCGAGGGCCTGATCAGCCTCAAGGGGGGCAGCGACCAGTATGTCGTCTAGAGTCGTGGTCGAGAATCCGGACCAAGCCCGGCCGTTTGCCTGGCGCACGGTCGCGCTTTCCGGCGAAACGCTGGACCGGAGGCGGGCCGCAATGGAAGCCAAGGAGGGCACTTCGCCCGGCCCCGCGCCTCCGCCCCAGGCACGGTCCGCAGAGCTGCAACAGGAAATGGAGAAACACGTCCGCGAGGCGCACGAAGCCGGCTTTCGCGAAGGTGAGCTCGCGGGCAAAGCACAGGCGGAAGACCAGGTCCGGGCAGCGGTCGAGCGCCTGGCCGAGAGCATCGCCGGAATAGACGAGTACCGCACGCGCCTGTATCGCCAGACCGAAGTGGACGCCGTGCGGCTGTCCATCGCTATCGCACGCCGCGTTTTGCGGCGCGAGCTCACCGTGGATCCATCGGCCATCGAAGGACTGGTGAGCGCCGCTCTGCAGCGGTTGCAATCGCAAGATAGCTGCCGGGTGAAAATGCATCCCGATTTCATCCCGGCTCTCAGCGCGGCCATCGAACGCATGGGTATGAGCGCCAAAGTGGAGGTCGTGGCCGACGCGGCGCAGGAGCCCGGCGCCGCAATCTTCGAGATGCCGCGAGGCAACCTGGATGCTTCCATCGATTCGCAATTGAAGGAGATCGAAAGAGGTCTGGCCGACCGCTTTCAACGGTCATGACGAGCTCTATGCCCGACATCGATCTTGACCCGTATCTGGCGCGGCTGGACCTGGTGGATCCGTTCGTCTGGTCGGGCGAAGTCGTTGAGCTGGTGGGGCTGCTCATCGAATCGCGCGGTCCAGCGGCGGCGATCGGCGATTTCTGCGCCATCCTCGCGTCGGGCGGGCGGGTCATCCGCACGCAGGTGATCGGCTTCCGCAACGGCAATGTGCTTTCCATGGCGCTGGAAGAAATCGACGGCCTGAAGTTGGGCGATCCCATCGTGGCACGTGCCGACCAGGCGCGCGTAGGCGTCGGCCCCGCCCTCCTGGGGCGCGTGCTCGACGGCTTTGGCAGGCCGATGGATTCCTTCGGTGAGCCGGAGGTTTCCGATTTCTACGATCTCTACAAGCCGCCGCCCAATCCACTGGCGCGCGAGCACATTACTGAGCCGCTCGTCACCGGGATCCGCGCCATTGACGGATTGCTCCCTTGCGGCCGCGGCCAGAGGATCGGCATCTTCGGGGGCAGCGGCGTCGGCAAGAGCACGCTGCTCGGCGCCATGGCCCGGCACAGTTCTGCCGACGTCAGCGTAATCGCGCTCATCGGCGAACGCAACCGCGAGGTGCGCGCGTTTCTCGACCATGAGCTGGGGCCGGAGGGCATGCGCAAATCGATCGTGGTGGTGGCCACTTCGGACAGCCCGGCCCCCATCCGGTTGCGCGCCTGCTTTGTGGCGCTGGCCATTGCCGAATACTTCCGCGATCAGGGCGCGAGTGTCCTGATGGTGATGGATTCGGTAACGCGCTTCGCCATGGCGCAGCGCGAGATCGGCCTCTCGGCGGGCGAGCCGCCTAGCCAAAAAGGCTATCCGCCGTCGGTGTTCAGTTTGCTGCCGAAAATCTTCGAACGCGCCGGAAACTTTCGCCAGGGTTCTATTACCGGATTTTTCACGGTACTGGTCGAAGGCGACGACTTCAACGAGCCGATCTGCGATGCCGTGCGCTCCATGCTGGATGGCCACATTATCCTTTCGCGTGCGCTGGGGGCCGCCGGGCACTATCCGGCCATCGACATTCTCCATTCGGTAAGCCGGCTTACCACAGAAATCGCGACCGCCGAACAATTGGAATCTTTGCGGAAGCTGCGCGATGCGCTGGCGTCTTATCAGCAGGCTGAGGACCTCATCCAGCTCGGCGCTTACGTTTCGGGAACGAACACCAAGCTCGACGCCGTGATCCGCATGCGTCCCGAGCTGCTGCGCTTCCTGCAGCAGGATTCGCGCGCGGAATCGAAATGGGACGATACCCTGGGCAGCCTGCGCAAGCTGGCGACGCTGCTCCCGTAAATTCGCGCACCGCCGATTGTCCACATGACGACGTTTACATTCCGGCTGGAAAAAGTGCTGCGCTGGCGGCAGGCAAAGCTGGATCTCGAACAATTCGCGCTGGGCCGGCTGGCGGCGGAATGCGCGCGATGGGACGCCAAGCTGGCCGAGGTCGAGCACGCGCGAAGTGAGGCTGAAAAGGCCGTTCTCTCGTCCGGCCCCGTAGAAGGCGGCGATCTGGCCGCGCTCGCGAGATATCAGGAGCACCTGCATAACGAGAAGCAAGCAATGCTCGCTCGCCGCCGGGACTGCGAGCACAGAATAGAGCAGCAACGTGAGCGCCTGCTCGACGCCAGGCGCGCATACCGGCTGCTCGAAAAACTTCGCCAGGTGCGGCGTGCCGAATGGGAAACGGCCGTCGACCGCGAGTTCGAAGCTCTCGCGGCCGAAACGTACCTGGCTCGATGGGCGCCACGGCAGCGCCGTGTGCCGCAGCGCTAAGCTCCGCGGCGATGCCCATTCCACCGAGGGACCCGGACCGAGCTCACTCCTTCCGGTCCGCGTCCCCCGGCTATTATTCCTTCTTCGCGGCCGCGATCTTCGGGCCTGGGTCCGGCACAGCCATTAATTGGTTAAGGATTACGATGTCTACGCGGCGATTGCGCGCCCGGCCTTGATCCGTGTCGTTCGAAGCGACCGGAGCCGTATCGGCGTAACCGGTGACGGAAAAGCGCTCAGAGGGAATATTGAACTTCCCAGAAAGTGCTCCCAGCATCGCGATGCTGCGAGCGGCGGACAGTTCCCAGTTGCTATGGAAGCGAGCCGTATGGATCGGAACAGAATCGGTATGCCCTTCCAATCGCACCGAATTCGGCAGGCCTTGCAGCACGCCGGCGACCTTCTGGAGGCTTGGGAAACTGGCCGGCTCAACCGTGTCGCCACCCGAGGGGAAGAACGCGGCCTCGCGCAGGCTGATGACCAGCCCGCGACGTTCGAGCTGCATTTCAATCTTCCCGCTTTTGATTTCTTCTTTTAGCTGGCTGTTCAGATACTGCATGGACGGGAGCAGCTCGGCCTCCTCGGGCCGGGATTTGCTTTCTTTGGCAGCCTTGGTGGCGCCGCCAGGCCCTCGCATCTGTGCGTTACCTTTTCCCTTTTCATCCACAGTGCCGCCCATGATTTCGTGGACAGCCGCGCTCACACCGCCATTCTCCAATGCCTCAGTAACGGCATCTGAAACCTGTTTGGCTTTGGATTTATCGGTCTGCGAGGTAGCGAACATCACCACGAAAAATGCAAACAGCAGCGTGATGAAATCCGCGTAGGAGACCAGCCAGCGTTCATGGTTCGCATGCTCGCCGTGCTTCTTGGCTCGTGCCATGTCTTGTGTTGGCCCTTACCCTTCCGCGGGTGCAGCCTGCGCCGGAGCCTTGCTTCCCTTCGCCGCTTTGGCGTCTTTCTTTGCGGGCGCGTGATTCTCGTATGCCTCGAGCTTGCTGCGAATCAGTTTGGGATTGAGTCCCTCCACAATGCCCGACACGCCTTCCAGCATCAACTCGCGGTTCTGGATGACCTTTTGCATGCGGGCTTTGATCTTGGCACCCGCCGGGAGGAAAAAGATATTGGCCGACGCCACGCCGTAAACCGTGGCCACGAAGGCCACCGCGATGCCGTGCCCCACTTCCTCGATGTTCGCCAGATTCTTCATGACCTGGATCAGCCCGAGCACCGCGCCGATGATGCCAATGGTGGGCGCATATCCGCCCGCGGCCTCAAAAACCTTGGCTTCGTTTTCGGCGTGATGCTCCTCGAGACTGATCTGGAGCTCCATGGTCTTGCGGATGACTTCCAGGTCCGTCCCATCGACCGCCAGGTTAAGAGCCTTGCGCAGAAAAGGGTCCTGTATGGCGTTGGCCTCCTGCTCGAGCGAAACAATTCCGCTCTTTCGAGCCTTGGTGGCGTACGCAATGATCTCCTCGATCACGGCGTGCGGATTCTCGTCGCGGGCGAAAAACACCAGGCCCATTTTCTTTACCGCCCCGATGAGAGTGTCCATCGGCGTGGTCACCATCACCGCGCCGATGGTGCCGAACAGGACAATGATGGCCGCGGTCACCTGCGACACATCCTTGACCTTGCCGCCCTCCATCACCAGGCCGCCTAAAATGCCGCCCAAGGCGAGGACCAGACCGCCCAGGCTGGCCAGATCCGGTTTCCCGCCGGATTTCTTCGCTGCCACGGGGCCCTTGTCAGCCATCGACTTCGTCCGAATCGTTTCTGTCGACGAAAGCCTGCTGCTTGAGATCCGACCTTCTCAATGGGCACTCCGCCGCGCCGGCGATGATGGATTTGCGAAACCGGATAATGCGCTCCACCACTTCCTCCGCCGACTCGAGGACCACGATCTTCTGGCCGGTAGTCAGGGTCACGACGGTGTCAGGTGTAACCTCCATGTGCTCGATGAGGTCCGAGTTCAGGACCAGCGGGGCATGGTTCAAGCGGGTGAGCTGGATCATCGTCGATAGCCGTTCGTATTCTTATCGGCAATTTCCCCTACTATTTCGGATAATTTACCGTAAATTTGGCCCGGAAAATACCTTATTTTTGGACAAAACGGCGGAATCGGGCCGATAAGCAGGAAAGAGAGCTATGGGCGACCCTCAAACGAACTCCAACGGCCGCGCGCGGCGTATTCTGGACGCCTGGAAGCGGATGGATCTGGCGGGCCTCGAAGGTGAGCTGGCTCAAGCCGAGTCCGATGGCGCGGCGATGGGCGACGCCAGTTACGAAGAGCAGGAGCGGCTGGATTTACTGTCCGGCATCGTACGGCAGATGCACCAGGATTTCTCGCATCTGCCCGCTGTGACCGGCGAAGAGCCCACAGCCATCTGCTTCCGCCTGTTGCAGCACCTGGCGGCGACGGGCGAGTACGCCGCTATTCGATCTGAAAAGCTTTCTTTTTTCCCGTACTCACAATCTGGCCGGAGAATTTCCGCTTGCCATTGACCAGTCCGTCAAGCGGCTGCTCGATGGGGTGATCGAACGTCAGGACATTGCCTTCCTTGAGGTCCAGCAACTCGCGCACGCGCAGCATCGGGCCGGCCAGGTTGGCCTCTATCGTCAACTGAGCATCGCGTAACAGTTCGAGGACGCGGGCCTGGTCCGCCTCGCTGGCTTCGACTTTGCGCGGCGCCGACTGGGCGTCTCCATCTTCGCCCTGCATGGTGAGAATTTCGGTGGGAACCGCCAGGTTCATCTGCCCGCCGCCTTCCTCGAGCTTGATGTCGAAACTCATGGCGACCACGGGCTCGTGCGGCGGGTGGAGCAAGCGCGCTTCCTTGCCGACCGATTCGAGAGTGAGGGTTACCGGCACCACGTCCTTCCACGCCTCGGCCAGCGCCTGCAGGATGATGCGGAAGAGGCCATCCAGAACATTCTGCTCAATTTCCGTGATCTCCCGGTTGGCCGCGGCCCCGGGCTTGCCGTTCCCCCCGAGCAGGATCTCGATAATGGGAAAAACCAGCGAAGGATTCAGCTCGAGTACGGCGCTGCCCTCGTAGGGGAGCATGCCTATCGAAACGACGCACGTGGGCGAGGGCAGGCTGCGCAGAAATTCGCCATAGGAGAGATGGTCGAAGTTCAGTAGTTGGGCCGTTACGCTCGACCGGAGATAGGCCGACAGGCTGGATATCACACGGTGCAGGAATTTCTGCTTGAGGGCGTCGATGGCCCGCATGTGCGCCCCCGGCGTCTGGCCCGGCTTGCGGAAATCGAACGACGTCACCTTTTGCCCCGGTGGCATCTCCTCGGTAGCGGTTGCGCCCTGCGAAATGGAGTGAATCTTCTGCGAGCGTTCCTGATCCATGATGTTTTCAGCCGAGAAAATCGAAAAGGCTGGTGCGCGGAAGCTTCGCCTCGGCGGCGAGTGACGCGTTCAATTGTGTATTGCCCTGCGCCAGCGCGAGCGATGCCGCCGTGATATCGGCGTCCTGGATCTGGCTCAGATCCGTCTGCAATTGCACCTGGTATTGATTGGAATAGTCCTGTGCATCCTGAACCCTGTTCTGCACCGATCCATAGAAGCTGAGTTGCGAGTTGAGATAGTCGGCGGCCGTGTGTAGCGAGTTAATGGAGTTGGCGATTCCCGCCTGGTCGTTGTTCTGGAGGCTGACAAGCAGCGCGTTGACCGCGGCAAAGACGTTGTCGGACGCCGTGGAGTCATCCGGATTGCGATGGTCGAAGATGTCCTGTGCCGTCAAGGCCACGGTGAAAGACACTCCTGCCGCGTCCGTGATCTGCCGGGTCGCCACAGGTGTGATCAGGCGGTCCACGCCGTTAGGAGCGGTCAAGTCCAGGCTGTAGGAAGCGCTTTGCCCCTGGTCGCCGCTAAAGACGTACCGGCCATGCACTTGGGTCTGGCTCAGCCCCACAAGTTGCTGAAGAATGCTTGTGACCTCCAGTGCGATGGCCTGGCGCTGGGACGCCGTCTCTGTAGTGTTGGCGCCTTGCAAGGCGAGGCTCGTCACGCGATCCATGAGCTGGGTCCCGGTCTCGAGCGCCTGCTCGGCCGAATTCGTTTCAGTCTTGACCACGCTCAGATTCGTTCCGACTTGCGCGTTCCGGTCGAGATCCGCACGCACTCGCATCAGAGCTTCCAATTGATCGGGAGAGTCGGAAGGCTGCGAAATCTTGAGGCCGGAGGAGATCTGGCGCTCCGCGGTGTCGATCTGGGATTGCACGCGCGAAAGGTCGGCCAGGAAAAGCTGCGCGGATGGATTAACGCTTGGGATCATTATTTTGGCTCACTTTCCTCATGGCGTGGGAAGCATGTTGATGGTTGCCTGGGTCAACTCGTCCAGTATGCTGACCATCTTCGAGGTAGCACTGTAGGCCCTCTGAAACTCCACCATTTGAGCTGCTTGCTCATTCAAATCGACGCCCGAGGACTGGCTGCGCAGGTTGCGCGCTTGGGCCAGCGTCTGCTGTTGGACGGCCAACTGGTCTTGGGCGTCCTGCGATTGCCGGCCCACCACAGCCGCCATATTTCCATAGAATTCCGCATAACTGAAGCCGTTGATCTCGTCCGCGGCAGTCTGCGGAGAAGCCAGCGCCGCCAACTGCAGTGCGATGCCGTTTGAGATCAGCGGCGGACCAGGATCGATCGCGGCAAGTTGATCCGGCGTTATCGCACTGTTGACCGTGAGGGTCTGCGCGATGCCGCTCGGAGCGGCGGCATTGTAACTAAACAGCGGAATGCCGGGGACCGCCGGTGGTCCGCTCGAAATATTGCCCGAGGTCAAGATCTGGTTCACACGGTCCGCCACGCTTTGCGCCATCAAATTCAGATCGCCTTGCTGGTAGGCATTTCCGCCGATGGAGGGCAGAACGTTGTTATAGACGTCCAGCAGCCCCGCCAGCTTTCCCTGCGAGATATGGGATGTGGCGTCGTTGCCTTGCCCATCGAGAATGCGTGCGGGGGGCAAACCGCCGGCGACAGTAGCAGGCGAGCCCGCCGCGGTGGAAAAACTGACTGAAAGGTCGTATTGATTCGCGCCGATGACCAGGGGAGTCTGACCACCGAGCAGCACGGTGACGGTTCCATCGGATTGCGTAATCGCCGTGATATCTCCGAGCTCGGACAATTGTTCGAGGGTGGAGTGCATCTGCGCATCAAGACCGGCATCCTTTGTGTTTCCCTGGCGCAATTGCACGTTGTCGGCCCGCAACTGGGCCGCCAGGCTGTTGATTTGGTCCACGGTCTGCTGGAGTTGCTGGCCGGTGTCGCGGAAGGATTTCGACACATTCGCCGACGCCTGCTGGAATGACTGGGCCACTTGCTGCGCGCTGTCGAGCACCGCCTGGCGCGAGGCGCCGCTGTCCGGCGTTACGCTCCACGATGAGAAGTTCTGGAACAGCGTGTTCAGCGCGCCCGGAATGCCGGAATCGCTGCTCACGTTGAAATTGAGTTCGAGGTTGGCGAGACTTTGTGACTTTTGTTCCAGCGTCCCCAGCAACGAGAATTGCTGGCGCACGTTCTGCTCGGCGAATTGGTCGCGAGCGCTCTGGATATCGCCCGCCCTGACTCCTCCAGGCAGTCCGGCGCTGGGCTGGAATGGCAGCGCCTCCAGACTCAAGGATTGTCGCGCATATCCAGGCGTCGAGGCGTTGGTTACGTTGTTCTGGATCGCGTCGAGCGCGCTCTGGTACGCAGTTAACGCGCCGGCCGAGGAAGACAGTGCGGAGAACAGGCTCGCCATAGTTCAAACCTCCGCCAACACCCGCCGCGCCGATTCAGGCGCCGCCGGCGTGCCATCGGCGGTATAGCCGGAAACCAAGCGCGCGGCCAGACGTATCCATCCCACGTGAAATGCAGCGGCGCCGTCGAGCATAGTCGCCACTCGGGCGATCTCGGAGCGCAACGCGGCGAGCGGAGCGGCAAGGGCCGCATCGCTCTCAGGGTCGGTGCCCGGCAGGGAAGCTTGCAAACGTCGCAGTTCGCCCGCCGCTTCATCCAGACGCCGGCGACAATCATCCAGGTTTTCCACAGTGGGAGCGGTGAGCGGCACGCGCGCTTCACGCACCATGGCGTGGAGCTGGCGCACAATATCGGCTGGCTCCGCACCGGACAAATTCTCCCGAAACCGTGGCGCGCCGCTGGTGGCGCTGTTCCCTTTATTGCGCCGCATCCTTCCTCTCGAGTGCATCCCGCACAACCGCCTGGCCGGCCGGCCGCGCACCCACTTTGTACTGGCCCGCACGATATTGTTCCGCGAGCTTCGCCACGCGCTGCGCCCGCTCGGCTGAGTGCGCCGCCATGGCTTCGGAAACAGTCCCGGCGAGGCTGGAGATCTCCGCGCGGTCGCCACCCGCCGTATGCGAGACTTGCGCGCCCGACGTGGATCCTAACCGATCGGTCTCCGACGCACGTCCGGGCTGCAGTCCGGCCGCGCCGTTCAAATTTCGATCATCAACCCTCATTCCGTCTCCAGTACGCGGTCTCCCACGGACTCCACGTTCATACGTCCGCCGGGGAGCAAATGCCCGACTCTCTCAGCGTCCGCCCCATCGACTGCAGAGCGCTACGATGCATCTGCGAGACACGGCTCTCATTCACGCCCATCTCGTTGCCGATTTCCTTCATGGTCATGTGCCGGCAGTAGTGCAGCCGGATGACTTGCTGGTGCCGCTCCGGAAGATCGTCGATGAGACGGTCCAGCACCTCTCGCAACTGGCGCTGCGAACAAATGCGATCGGGATCGGTATCCGGGCCGCTCGCGGGATCCGGCGCTTCAACACCATCACGTGTTACCGAAGCCGGCGCGTTGGTGCGGCTGAGTGCCAGGCTTCGGCTGCGCATCTCAACCGCGGAGACCATCAGCCGGTCGCATAGCTCTTCTTCGCTGGGCTCGCGCTTCAATGCGGCCACCAGTTCCTGCCGCGCGGCGCTCACCTGCTTCTGCCAGTGGCGCAACTTCCGCGGCGCCCGGTCGTGCCGGCGCAGGCTGTCGAGCATCTCGCCTTCAATGCGATATCGCGCGTAAATCGAAAACGGCACCGCGGTCGAGGGATCGTAACACTGGCCGGCGCTGACTAAACCCAGCAGTCCGGATTGCGCCAAATCCGGCAATTCCACGCAGGCATTCGGCGGCAGCGCCCCATACACCCGCCGCGCGATGGAATCGACCAGAGGCAGGCAGCCCAAGATCAGCTCATGGGTGGCCTGGGCCCCGCCCGTTTTGGACGCACGGCCTTCCGCATCGGGCTCCGCCTCCAGCGAAACGGTCCGCATGGGGGCTCGCCGCGACACGAGCGGCACGTCGACTGCATCCACCATCAGTTGTCTCTCTCCCATGTGCCCCTGGTGGGAAAATCTGCGGCTCGGCAGCTCCCCGTTAAGAGCCACAACAAAATCGTTACACCTACCGCAATGCCAGAATGACGGCAAAACGGCCTGCACCGATTAGATAGGTTAACCGCATACTGTCTTACCGGCAATATTGCTAAAGGTGCATCGAAAGCCGCTAACCAAAGCGCATCGCGAACGGCGCTGAACCAATTTACGGTAAAAGTCGTCGATTTTACTCTAAACATATGAACAATATTGCCGATATTAGCCGGTACATGTCCCACCACGCTCGTCTTCTGTGGATCCGGATCGCCACTCCGGGACCCGATTACATTAGCCTGATTGAAAACCTCAACTCCTTCGTCATTCAGGTGGCGCACGGCGTCAACGAGGCGCTCGACCGGCTGCAAGCCGAGCCGGCGGACGTGGTGCTTGCGGAATTCCCCCTGACTGGCTGGCAACCGCTGGAAGCGCTTGACGCTATCCAGCAACTGAGCCCGCGTGTGCCGGTTCTCATCCGCCACCCGCAAGGCTCCGTGGCCGATGCCGTGCGCTTGATCAAATTCGGCGCGTATCATTTCATGAGCGGCCCGCTCGATGAAAATGAGCTGATCACACACCTCGAAATGGCGGCGGAGAAGCACCGCTTGCGCCAATCGGCCGCCGCGGCGTCCGCGCCGGATACGGAATCCTGGAAGACTTCGCTGATTGGCGAGAGCCGTCCCGTTCGCGACGTCGAGCAGATTATCCGGCTGGCGGGCCCGAAGCGTTCCACGGTCCTGATCTCCGGCGAAACAGGCACAGGCAAAGAAGTGGTGGCGCGCGCGCTTCATCAGGCCAGCCCCCGAGGGCACTTGCCCTTGGTGGCGATCAACTGCAGCGCCCTTCCGGAAAATCTCCTCGAAGCCGAGCTGTTCGGGCATGTCCGCGGCGCCTTCACCGGGGCCCTGCAGCAGCGCACCGGACGTTTCGAGCAGGCGCACAACAGCACGCTGTTTCTGGATGAGATTGGCGAGATGCCGCTCGAATTGCAGACCAAGCTGCTGCGCGTCCTGCAAGAGCGGGAGTTGCAGCGCGTGGGCAGTTCCGAAACCATACGCGTGGACGTACGCATCATCGCCGCCACCAACGTCGATTTGCGCGAGAAGGTGAACCAGGGTACATTTCGCGAAGACCTTTTCTATCGTCTGAATGTGGTGCCCATCGAAATGCCGCCGCTACGCGAGCGCGCATCCGACATCCCGCTGCTGGCGCATTACTTCCTGGAAACCATCTGCCTGCAGGAAAGCATTCCGGCAAAGAGAATTTCCCGCGAGGCTCTGGACCGCCTCTCCGTCTACTCCTGGCCTGGAAACATACGCCAGCTTCAAAATGCAATCGAGATGGCAGTGGTGCTGAGCGGCAGCCGTCTGGACCTTTGCCCGGCGGACTTCCCTTTGGCCCCGTCAAATGGACGAAAAACGTTAACCACCGTGGCCCCGCCCGCCATCATTCCCGAAGGCGGCATCGATTTCGATCTGGCCGTCAGCAATTTCCAGCGCACCCTGATCGAGCAGGCGATCCAAAAAAGCGCCGGCAACAAAACACTTGCCGCCGATCTGCTGCGCATGAAACGGACCACCCTGCTGGCCAAGCTCCGCAACATCGAGACCCACGCCAACGTCGTTTCCATCAAATCGGCGTAGCCCGCCGCTCACGCGCCCGCCTTGTAGCGCAGGGCTGCCGCGCCTTCTGCGGAAGACCTGCGGCGTTTTGCCCTGCTGAGGACGGAAACCTCTGGCTCCCGCAGCCCGCCTCACCCTACGCGTGACTCACGTGCTCCAGGCTCAGCTCATGCACCTTCAGCAACAGGTCGACTTCGTTTTGCGGAATCCTGAGCGCTGCCGCAATCGTCTCCGGGTTCTCACCCCGGCGCCGCATGCGCAACACTTGTCCCCGCTTATTTAAGTTGAGTGACTGCCCGGGCTGCCCTACCGGCGACGGCCGCGCAACTTCCTCCAGTTGCGATTGCAGTCGTTCGGCCACTTCCGTTACTTGGACCAGGCGGTTTTCGAGCTGTTCATGCCGCTCGTACCCGCGCTTGGCGAGCGTTCGCATTTTCAGGTTCAGGACGAATGCATAGAGCAGAGAACTCGCCGCGAGCGCCAGCACTCCAAAGAGCGCGACAGGGGGAATCAGCGCTAACCAATTCGGAATCATGCCTTCATGCCTCCTTCACCGGCCCGGTGGTCGTCTGCAGCCGTTCCGCGCGGCTTACGATCTGCTGCACGCGCACCCCGTAGTTGCCATCCACCACCACTACTTCGCCACGCGCGATCACGCAATTGTTCACCAGCACCTCCACCGGCTCGTTGACCGTAGTTTCCAGCTCGACGATCGAGCCCGATGTCCACTTCAGCACCTGCTGCAGAGGCATGTGTGCCCTGCCGAACGACACGCTCACGGGTAGTTCGACATCCAGCAGCAAATCCAGCGTTCCCGATCCTCTGGGCGTTTCGTTTCCCGTCTCTTGCATTTCCGCCATACCCTGTTCTCCTCTATCTCTTTGCCGTCCAGCGCCGCTCGATGTAAGTGCGCAGCCGCAGAATGCCCTGCGCCTTCAATTGAGCGATCCGCGACAAATGCATGCCCGTGATTTCCGCAATCTCGCGCAGCGTCGCCTCTTCGTGGTAATACAAGCCCAGCACGGTCCGTTCCATCTTGGGCATTTGCTCGATGGCCTGGGCCAGTAGCCGCTCGAGCTCGGCGCGCTCGAACGTGGTCGACGGCAACTTGTCGCTCGAGTCGGGAATGTAGTTCAGCAGGTCGCCTTCATGGTCGTCGGACGCAAACTCGAGACTGCCGATAGTAAGCCCGCGCACCTCGAACAGCCATTGCTGGTATTCTTCCAGGCTTACCTTTAGCTCGGCCGCGATTTCTTCTTCAGCGGGAGGCCGTCCCAGCCGCTGCTCGAGTGCGCTGATGGCAAACTCGATCTGTTTTGCGCGCCGGCGCTTGTTCTTGGGCGCCCAGTCCATCTCGCGCAAGCCGTCCAGAATCGCGCCGCGGATTTTGTGCTCCGCATACGTCTTGAGTTGCACGCCCTGCGCCGGATCGAAATGGTCCACTGCGGCGATCAGGCCAACCACGCCGGTCGAGATCAGGTCGTCCAGGCTGACGTTTTCCGGCAAACGCTCGTGAATGCGGCGCGCAATGAGCCGCACCTGCGGCAGGTGCTCCAGAATCAGCCGCTCCCGTTCCGCGCTGGTGCTCTCTTCGGTGTGATACGTGTACATACGCACTGCTTAAGTTCGCGGCTTCACGCCGCTGAAAGCGCCCGCTCCTGTCGCCGATCGAGTACCAGGTCGAGCAAGCGGCTGGTTGTTGCCGGCTCGATGTCCTCGGGAATCTGCTGCCCCGTCGCCAGGAACGAAACCGGCTTGCCCGTGCGCACCGATTCGCTGACCACTGCGCCTAATGCCGACGCCTCATCGATGCGCGTGAAAATGAGCTTCGAGGGAGAGAACACTTCGTACCGATCGATCGCGCGGCACAAATCCGCGCTTCGCATCGAAGCCGGCGCTACCAGATGGACTTCCACACGCGCTTCGCGCGACAGGAACTGCGCCAGTTCCGAGGCTTCATTCATCTCACTGGCCGCGTAGCCCTGCGTGTCAATGAGGGTCAAACCTTTTTCGCGATTTTCTTCGAGAGCCTGCTGCAGGCCGCGCGTGGTGTCCACGGCAGCCAAGCCGGCGCCGATAATGGCGGCGTAAGTTCGCAGTTGTTCCACCGTGGCCACGCGGCGCGTGTCCGTGGTAATCAATTGCACCCCGCGTGAAGATGCCAGCCCGTATCGCACCGCCAGTTTCACCAGCGTAGTGGTCTTGCCACAACCCGGCGGACCTACCAGGGCCAAGACACGCGCCCTTTCGCCGGATGTTTCGAGACCGGCATCCACCGAGACCAGACGCTCGAGCTCCACTCGCACGGCGCTCTCGATCGATTCACCGTCAAATATCTGCTTACCGCGCTGCCGGGATGCGGGATCGCCTTCCAGTCGCTCGTGCGCGCGCTTCATGATCTTCTTGGCGACGTCGACTGAGAAATCGTTTTGTACCAGGCGCGAGAAAGTCTCGGCGAATTCCGGCCCCGGTACGGCCCAGTGCGAGGCATGCGCGTTTAGCGCACTCCCCATCTCCTCGATCTGCTTTCGCAAGCGCCCGAGTTCGCGCATCACCGGATCTTCGGCCGGCGCCGCGGCTGGATCGATGGCTGGCGTCTGCCCCGCCGGCTGTGCCTCCGTGCCTCCCGGCACCACGGCAAATACCACTTCGTATTCGCCGAGGTCCTGAGCTTCGGGTGGCGCCTTGCGGCTGCTTACCAGCAGCGCTTCAGTCCCCATCTCCCGGCGTGCCTGTTCCATGGCGGCTTCCACTGATGACGCGAAATACGATTTCACTCTCATGCCCGGATACTCCTCAAATTGATGTGCGCTCTGCGATTCACTGGACGACACCTTGTGAGACGACCTTCACTTCCGCCGGCACTTCGTTGTGCGACAGGAAAACGACGTTGGCGCGCGAGGCCTCCGCGATCTGCCGCAGGAAATGCCGCGCGCCGCCGCTGGTCACGGCGGCCACCGGCGTCTCCGGCGTTCCGATCTTCTGTTCGATCCGTTTCAGAATGTCGCGGATGGCCTGTGGCGCCAGCGTGAGATGGCTGTTCTGCTCGCCGTGCTGCACCGCGCCTTCGATGGTTTGCTCGATCGAAGGGTCGATAAAATATGCGGGCATATCACCGGCCGCGTTCAAGTACGGCTTCACCACCGTTCGGCGAATGGCCTGGCGCACGTACTCCGTCAGCAGGATCGGATTGCGCGTCGACACTGCCGCCTCGCTCAACGCTTCCAGGATGGAAACCCCGTCCCGGATAGAGACGCGCTCGCGCAACAAGTTCTGCAGCACCCGCTGCACCGTGGCCAGCGGCAGAAGTTTCGGTGTCAGCTCCTCCACCACTTTCGGGTTCTCGACCGCCACACGGTCCAGCAGCTTCTTGGCGTCCTGCCGTGAGAACAGCTCGTGCGCGTGCCGGCGGATCAACTCCGCCAGGTGCGTGCCCAACACGCTGACCGGATCTACTACCGTGTAATTGGCCCGGCGCGCGCGCTCCGCCTGGTCTGAAGGGATCCACCACGCCGGCATTCCGAAAGCCGGCTCGCGTGTGGCCTGCCCCGCCAGGGGGGCCGACGATTTGCCGACCGGGATCGCAAGCTCACAACCCTGCGGCATCTCATAGCGTGCAATTTCAACGCCCTTGAGCGATATCAGATATTCACGCGGGCGCAGTGAAAGGTTGTCGGAAACGCGCACCGGAGGGAAAACGTATCCCAAATCGGCCGCCAACTGCCGCCGGATGCCGGAGATTCTGCGCAGGAGGGGAGAATTGATTCCGCCTTCGACCAGCCGCACCAGGCCCAGCCCGACTTCGACCGCCAGCGGCTCGATACGCAGCACCGCGTCCATGTCTTCCCGAGCCGGTGCCGCCTTCGTCTCTATTACGTTCTTGGCCGCAATCCCGCGCTTGCGCATCCGCCAGGCCGACGTGCCCATGCCGGCCCCAAGCAGCAGGAACGGAATTTTTGGCAGACCAGGAAATGCCGCGAGCGCCAGCAGCACGCCGCTCGCCAGCATCAGCGGTTGCGGATTGCCGAAGACCTGCTTGCGAAAATCGGTGCCCAGCTTCGCATCCGAGCTGGCGCGCGTTACGATCAATCCACCCGAGATCGAAATCATCAGCGCCGGAATCACCGTGACCAGGCCATCGCCGATCGTCAACACGGTATAGGTTTGAATGGCGCGGCGAAAATCCATGCCGTGCTGCAGGACGCCGATCAGGAAACCGGCGATGATGTTGATGCCCGTGATCAGAATGCTGGCAATGGCGTCGCGCTGTGTGAACCGCGAGGCGCCGTCCATCGCGCCGTAGAATTCCGCCTC
>JBGPKX010000062.1:0-20753 GCA_041486185.1 Bryobacteraceae bacterium
CGCTTCTCGCAAGCCTCGCGGTCGCGCGTGATAGGATAGAGAGTTGTCAGGTTCCGGGCTCCGTGCAACAGGCGGCTGCAAACCCCGCCAGGTCTGGAAAGAAGCAACGGTAGCGGCTTACCCTGTGTGCCGCGGATCACCCGGGGCTTGGCTTTTCCCGCCGCATGTATCAGGTCATCGCGCGTAAATACCGGCCCCAAACGTTTGCCTACGTGGTGAGCCAGGAGCACGTCAAGACCACGCTGGAAAACGCCATCGCGCAGCAGCGCATTGCCCACGGGTACATCTTCTCCGGCCAACGCGGCACCGGAAAAACCACGGTGGCGCGGATTCTGGCGCGCTGCGTGAACTGCGTGCAAGGTCCCACGGTTACGCCGGACGGTGTGTGCTCGAGCTGCATCGAGATCGCGCAGGGCAACGCTCCGGACGTGATCGAGATCGACGCGGCGTCCAACCGCGGCATCAACGAGATGCGCGAGCTGCGCGAAAACGTACGTTATCGGCCGGTGCGCGACCGGTACAAAGTTTTCATCATCGACGAAGCGCACCAGATTACGAGTGAAGCTTTCAACGCGCTTCTCAAGACCATCGAAGAGCCGCCGGCCTGGGTGATTTTCGTGCTTTGCACCACCGAAGCGCACAAGATTCCGGCCACTATCGCCTCGCGCTGCCAGCATTTCAGTTTTCGCTCGGTGGATTTCGACGAAGTGGTCGCGCGCATGGAATGGATCTGCGGGCAGGAGGGCATCGAAGCCGACGCTGAAGTGCTCGCGGTCCTGGCGCAGGCGGGTGAAGGCAGCATTCGGGATTCGCTTTCGGCGCTCGACCAGGCGATTGCCTGCTGCGGAACGAAGCTGGATGCCAAGGAAGTGCGGGCGCTGCTGGGCGCGTTTTCTCTGGATGCGCTGGCGCAGGTGACCGAATCGCTGGCGGCGTCCGACAGCAGCCGGATGCTCAGGCTGGTGGACGAACTCGAGCGCAACGGGCACAACCTGCAGCACTTCAGCCGCGAGTTATCGCGATTCTTCCGGAATCTGCTGGTGGCCAAGATCGCCGGCAGCGAGACGCGGCTGATTGCGGCTTCGAAAGCCGAGCGTGCACGCTTCGCTGAAATTTCAGCGGCGTTTTCCGAAGAGGATCTCACGCGGTATCTGCAGCTTTCGCTCGACCTGTTCCGCGACTTGCAATTTTCGCTGCAACCGCGGTTTCATCTCGAGATCGGGCTGCTGAAGCTGGTGCACGCGGGCCGGTTGGTGGCGATTGCGGAAGCGCTGGCGGGGTTGAGGGGCGCGGGGGAGAGGGGGAGAGCGGGGGAGGGGGAGACGAAGGGCGAGACGGGGACCAAAGGGGACGCGGAGAAGCGGGGACGCGGGGACACGGCGATAAAGGGAACACCCAATCCGCAGACTCCGACTCCCGCACGGCCGTCGCCGTTCGAGCTGGATCGGGCGAAGAAGGCTGCGCGGCCGGAGCCGCAGTCGATGGCGGCCGCGTCCATTGGGGCAACGGCGCTTGCTCCGGAGCCGGTGCTAACGGCTCAGGGTGTGGGCGTCTGGCGCGAAAAACTGCATGGGGCGCTGGTGGAGCTCGGAATGACGTTCACGGCGGACGCAGTCGAGCATTCGGAAGTTACGGAAGCGGGTAACGTGCTGCAGTTTGTCACTCCGAAAGACTTTATGCTGGCCATGCGGCCGGAAGACCTATCTAAAGCCGTCGAACGGGTGAGTGCGCGGCAGTTTACGATCAAAGTCAGCGCCGGCGAGGTGGCACCCACGAGCATAGCGGCGTCGATGGAGCAGAAGAAGGGGGACGACGTGACGCAGCGTGCGCTCGACAACCCGGAAGTGCAGCGTTTCCGCGAGGTTTTCGGCGGCGAAGTGCGCGCCATCCGCGATCTAAAAAGGGTAGAGTAGGCTAATGGCGTTGCCGCAAAGGAGTGGGACGAAATGAAGCTGCCGGGAAACATGCAGTCCATGATGAAGCAGGCGCAGCAGATGCAGGAGAAGATGGCGCAGGAGATTGCGCTGATCCGCGTGGAAGCATCGGCCGGCGGCGGTATGGTGACGGTGAAGATGGACGGCAACAAGAACCTGCTCAGCGTGAAGATCGATCCTGAAGTCGCGGGCGATGTGGAGATGCTGCAGGACATGGTGGTGGCGGCCTGCAACGAGGCGATCAAAAAAGTGGAGGACGAGGCCAAACAGAAGATGGGCGGCCTCCTGGGCGGTCTCGGCCTGCCGCCGGGGCTGTTGTAAGATCCCGCACATGAGTTTCACCACAGTCGCGCAGAGGCGCAGAGAAGGCGAAGAGCATATCTTTGGGCGCCGCCGCGGCGGATTTGGTAGTCAAGCTTAGATGCCGGATTTTGCCGAACCTCTCGCGCGCCTGATCGCTGAATTCAAACATCTGCCGGGCGTCGGACAAAAATCGGCGCAGCGCCTCGCGTTTCACGTGATGCGCAGCAGCCGTGATGACGCCGAGCGCCTGGCACAAGCCATCCTCGACGTGAAAGACAGGCTGGGCCTGTGCCCGGTGTGCAACAACATCAGCGAAGGGGAATTGTGTATTTTCTGCCGCGATACGACGCGCGACCAGAAGGTGCTGTGCGTGGTGGAAGAGCCGCACAATATTGTGGGCATCGAGACCACGCGCCAGTTCAACGGCGTTTATCACGTGCTGCACGGGGCGCTTTCGCCATTGCGCGGCATAGGTCCCGAGCAGCTCAAGATCAAGAACCTGATCGAGCGAATCGGCGCGGGGCAGATCGAAGAAGTGATTCTGGCAACGAATCCGACGGCCGAGGGCGAGGCCACGGCAGTTTATCTGTCGAAGCTCATCAAGCCGCTGGGCATCCGCGTGACACGCATCGGCATGGGAATTCCGGTGGGCAGCGACATCGAGTTCGCCGATGAAGTGACGATCTGGAAAGCGATGGAGGGGCGGCGGGAGATGTAATTCAGCGCACGACCGATTTTTGCAGGCGCTTCCTGCCTGCCCAGTACAGGCTCACTTCGTGCCCGTCCGGATCGTTCAGATAGGCGTGCTTCCATCCCCAGGGCATCATCTTTGGCGCCTGCGTGAATGGCGTGCCCGCCGCTTCCAAATTCTGGCAGACCTTCTCGAGATCCCGGGTCTCGAAATATAGCCGGATTCCGGCGCCAGGCGCCAGGGTCTTGCCGGGCTCGATGGGGTGCAGGGCAAGAGTGGTCTGGCCTTCCGCGGATCGCAGACGCGCATAGGCTTGAGGAAAGACTTCGATCACTTTGAAGCCCAGCAAATCGGCATAGAAGTGCAGGGCGGGCGCCAGTTCCCGCACGTACACCATGGCATGATTGAAGGCGAGCGCCGGCGTGGCCGCCTTTCTTGGGCTTTTCCTTTTCTGGGGCATACTGTGCTCCTGTTGACGCGGTTCCTGAGTGTATCAAAGCGCCCGTCGCAGGTGGTCGAAACGCGGCCGGGAACGGAGTACCCTGGATGTCACGATGCGTGGCATGAGACACAACCTCAAAATAGCGGCAGCGGCGCTTCTGGTGCTCGGCTGCGGCGCGGCAACGGGCGCAGCGCAGCAAGCGGGCCGCGGCGGGACTGGCATCTTCGAAACTCACGGCGATGTCGGGGTCACACCGAAGTTGGGCTCGGTCGAATACGACTCCGCCGCCGGCGAGTACCGCGTGACGGGAGGCGGAGCCAACATCTGGAGCGCGATGGATGCATTTCAGTTTGCCTGGAAGCGCCTCTCCGGTGACGTGACGCTGACTGCCGATGTTCGCTTCATTGGCGCCGGGAAAGTGGATCACCGGAAAGCGGTACTGATGTTCCGCCAGTCTCTCGAACCGGGCGCGGCGTACGCCGACGCAGCGCTGCACGGTGATGGGCTCACCTCTCTGCAGTTCCGGACAATGGCAGGCGCGGAGACCGAGGAAGTGAAGGCGGAAGTGAAAGCGCCGCGGCGAATCCGCATCGAACGGCACGGCAACGTGTTCACGATGTACGCGGGGAATCCGGGAGAAGAGCTGAAGCCGGCGGGCATAGCGACTGTCGTTCTCCAGGATCCGGTTTACGTAGGTATTGGCGTATGCTCGCACGACGCGGACATTCTGGAGACGGCGATTTTCTCGAATGTCCAGGTTGCGGCCGGCGCCCCGCTGCAAGGGGATTCGCTCGAAGTAACGGATGTCGCGGCCGCGGCTGCACGGAAGGGCACCGCGCGTGACCGAAGAAGAAGCCGCATTTCGATCTACGACCTTGCCAGCAAATCCATCCACGTGGTTTATGCAGCCGATCGGGTGTTTGAAGCGCCGAACTGGTCGCCAGATGGAAAGTACCTGCTGTCGAATTCGGGCGGCAACCTTTTCCGCATTCCGCTGGATGGACCGGGCGCGCCGGAGCCGCAGAAGGTGGATCTCGGCACGATCTCGCATTGCAATAACGACCACGGAATCTCGCAAGACGGAAAGTGGCTGGCTCTGTCGGCCTCATCCGGGCCGGGGGAGTCGCAGGTATTTCTGGCGGCCATCGATGGATCGCATGCGCGCCGGATGACGCCGAAGGCGCCGAGCTATTTTCACGGCTGGTCGCCCGACGGGCGCTGGCTGGCGTTCGTGGGAGAGCGCAACGGAAGTTTCAATATCTACCGGGTGGCCGCAACGGGCGGAGAGGAGCAGCGGCTGACGTCGCACGCCACTTACGACGACGGCCCCGACTATTCGCCCGACGGCAAATGGATTTACTTCAATTCGAACCGGTCGGGGAACTGGGACATCTGGCGGATGCCTGCCGAGGGAGCGGGGCCCGGGGACGCGCGAGCGGAACAGGTGACGTCGGACGAACTGGAGGATTGGTTTCCGCATCCTTCGCCGGACGGAAAATGGATGGTCTTCCTGTCTTTTCCGAAAGGCACTGAAGGGCACGATGCGGAGATGGAGGTTTCGCTGCGCATGATGCCGTTGCCCGGAGCGAAGATGGAGGCCGCGGCGATCCAGGCGCTGGCAAAAGTCTTCGGCGGCCAGGGCACGATCAACGTGAACTCGTGGTCGCCGGACTCGAAGAAATTCGCGTTTGTGACCTACGAGATCGCGGACCGGACGCGTTGAGGGCCACTGGTGATACGGTGTTACAAACTGACTTGAGCCGCGTGGCGCAGGCACTCGTGCCTGCCGGGTCGAGACTGGTCTCGACGCTTCCTTCGATTGCGGCGACAAATCGCCGGCAAGAGTGCCGGCGCGGCAGGGACGAGTGCCTGCGCCACGTTTTGCAAAAGCATCTAACTAGGCAGGCTCGGGATTAGTCGAATTCGCGGGCCGGCGTGGATTGGTCGAGCCCAACACGGCCGGCTGCGATATCGGCGCGGAAATAGTTCTCCCCGCGGACAGGCGACCCCGCCAGGCGTCGAAGCATGGCGATCTGCCCGATATGCGTCAGCGCATCGGCGATAGGGCCCTGGAATAGCTTCTCGGCCGGGCATCCCAGCGGGAGGCTGGAGCCGAGATAATCATCGAATGCCTGCAGGGCGGCGAAGAAGCGCTGCACCCCCTGGTCCCACGGGAGGGGCGGCGAATCATGCCACTCGTGTTTGCCCTTGGCGAGGCACAGCGCCCAGTCCAGCACATCGCCCACGTGGGCAAGAATCTGGCCGGGAGTGCGGATTCCTTCCGGTGCACGAAAGTCCGTGAATCCACCGGGCGCACCACGCAGAGCCTTGTTGCCGCGATAGGCGAGTGTGGCGACGGTATGGCGCAGTAACTGGCGTTTGGGATCGCTCGCCGCTTCGGATTTTATGTCCATAACCGTTTAGATTACGCGCACTTCAGTTCGTGCTGCTGACCACGGGTTCGTGCTCGACGGGGAAGTTCACGGAACGCGCGATGAAGCAAGAGTGATGCGCCTTGGCGTGAATCGCTGTGGCTTCCTCAATGCGCGCTCCGTCGGTGATGGTCATGCGGGGGCGCAGCAGGACCTTCGTAAACTGGCCGGAGCCGTCTTCGTTCTCTGCCATGACGCCGGTGGCATCGTCTGCGTACTCCGTAATCGCAATCCCCGCGTCGGCGCAAAGGTGCAGCACCCACAGCATGTGGCACGCGGACAAGGACGCTATCAGCAGCTCTTCGGGATTGTAGCGGGAGCCGTCGCCGCGAAAGTGCGGGTCTGAAGAACCGTTGACGGGCGCCGCCTTACCGGCCGCGCTGATCTGATGGTTGCGGCTGTAACCGCGGTAGTTCGCCGTGCCCGAGCCTAAATTGCCCGTCCACTCGGTAGTGACGCGATAGTTGTGGGTCTTGGCCATCTCACAACCATCGTATGGCGGATTCGCACCGGCTGTGCCCGCAACTAACTGTTACCGGCGCGGCGTTAGCGTGCGACGCCGGCACTCGGCTGGTAACTGCCCGGCACGGAACCGAACGAAATGGCCAGCCGGTTCCAGCCGTTGATGGCGACGACCGCCAGCGTGAGGTTGATCAGCTCGGCTTCAGTGAACGCCGTGCGCACACGCTCGTACAGCTCGTCGGGAACGTGGTTTTGCGAAATGAGCGTCACGGATTCGGTCCATTCAAGCGCAGCCCGCTCCCGCTCCGAATAGAAGGGCGATTCACGCCATGCGCTCAGCCCGTAGAGACGCTGCTCGGTTTCGCCCCGAGCGCGGGCGTCTTTTGTGTGCATGTCGATACAGTATGCGCAGCCGTTGATCTGGGAGGCGCGCGTCTTCACCAGATCAAGCAGCGAATGTTCGAGCCCAGACTGGCGCACGTACCGCTCGAGACCGGACATGGCGGCGGCTCCAGCGGGTGCAGTCTTTATGTAATCGATTCTTGGTTGCATAGGATTGTGGATGCTGAAGAAACCGTGAGGATGCAGGTTGGCGTGCCACCGATTTATCCCGCCCGACAGCCATCGGGTACAGCCGCTTCGGGGACGGCAAGAACCGGGCGCACGCCATCGGCATAGCCAATATCGAACAACATGCCTTCGGAAACCACGCCCCGCATCTTACGCGGCTCGAGGTTGACGACGAACAGGGCCTGGCGGCCCTCAATTTCATTAGGGTTGGCGCGTTCCTGCTTGAGGCCGGCGACGATGGTGCGCGTGTGATCGCCGAAATGGACATGCAGGGCGACCAGCTTGCCGGACCCCGGGACGTCCGTGACGGATTGGATGGTGCCGACGCGGATATCGATTTGGTTGAGGATGTCGAACGAGATTGCAGGCTTCAGGGTTGCGGGAGTCATCGAGCCTTCCGAAAGCTATAGTCACATGGAAAGTAGCGTTAGCGCGCCCGGAGAGGTGGCCTCACCAAGGCCGGCGTCCTGAAGGCTTCCAATTTCGACTTCGATCAGCGAATTGGGTGGCCGAAAGCTCGCCAGTTTCACCTTCAGATAATTGTCGCTGAGCGCAGTGGCCGGCTCTTCGAGCGTCACCACCGAGAGTTTCCTGCCGATCATACGGCGGCGGAATTCCAGATTCTTCTTCGACGATAGCTCGCGCAAAATACGGCTGCGTTCCCTGCGCACCTGCATGGGCACCTGGCGAGAGATCTCAGCGGCGGGCGTACCGGGACGCTCGGAGTAGGTGAACACGTGCAGATACGTGAACGGCAGCGCTTCGATGAACGCACGGCTCTCTGCAAATTCGGCGTCAGTCTCGCCGGGGAAACCGGCCATGACGTCGGCCCCGATGGCGGCATCGGGCATCAACCGGCGCGCCTTCACGATGCGGTCGGCGTAGTGCCGCGGACGATATTTGCGGTGCATGCGGCGCAACACACGGTCGCAACCCGATTGCAGCGGCGCGTGGACATGCCTGGCAATGCGGGGTGATTCGGCCATGAGAGCGAGGAGATCGTCGGAAAAATCCATGGGCTCGACCGAACTAAGGCGCAGGCGCTGGATTTCGGTTTCGGCAAGGAGGCGGTGCAGGAGATCCACCAGGCGCACGCCGCTGCCTGGTTCCCTGCCCCAGCGGCCCAGGTTGATGCCACTGAGCACCACCTCGCGATAGCGGCCGGCGAGATTCCGTACCTGCTCCACCACCGTCTCCGGCGATGAGCTGCGCGAGCGGCCGCGGACGAACGGGATGATGCAGAACGAGCAGCGATTGTTGCAGCCGTCTTGAATCTTGAGAATGGGGCGGGCGCGATCGGCTTGGGCGTCTACCACGGGAGCGGTGAGAAAATCGTGAGGCGCGAAGATATCGCCCACCAGGATCTGGCCGTGGTAGGGTACAGCGCCGCCCTGACGGGCCTCGCCAGTGAGTAAGTTCACGATTTCGGTCTTGTGCGAGTTGCCAACGACCCACTCGACTCCCGGAAGCGCAGCCAACTCTTCGGGGGCACGCTGCGCATAGCAACCGGTCACCAGGATGCGGGTCTGTGGGTTTTCCCGGTGCACGCGGCGAACCGTCTGGCGGAGGTCATCATCCGCTGAAGAGGTTACGGTGCAGGTGTTGAGGATCACGAAGTCCGCGGCGAGACGGTCCGGCGCGCATTCAAGGCCGCGGGCGGAAAGCTGCGCTTGGAGTGCGCAGCCATCGGCTTGCGATGCCCGGCAACCGAAATTCTGGACGAAGAAACGCGGCATCTTGCTTATCTGAGTTTACAAGGATGCTTATGATGACTTCTCGCGGCGGTAAGGAGAAGACATGTAGCCGCGCGATTCCTTGGCCGCGTCCGCTTCCGGCGCGAAGGCGACGGCGCGCTTGTAGGCCTCGAGGGCCTGGGCGCGGCGGTTGGTCATATCGTAAATCTGACCCACGCGCATCCATGCCAGCACGCCGGTGTTGAGATCCACTTCGTTGCGGGAGCTGGTGACTTTCTTGAGATTGTCGAGGGCGCGATCCAGATCGTTATACCAGAACTGAATGTTACCAAGCTGGAAATAGATCTTCTCCCAAGGAACGCCGGCGTAGCCCGGAAGCCCGCTCATCTTCATGGCAGCGACTCTTTCGATAGCGGCGACGGCCTTCTCCTTGTTGCCAAGATCGCTGTACATCTGCGCCTCCTCAAAGAGCAGCAGATGATTGCGCGGGAAACGGGCCAGCAACTGTTCAAGCAGCGGGATGGCCTTCTTGGGTTCACGCTCACGGCGATAGAGCGCGCAGAGCAGCCCCTGGGCGTCGGTCTTGTTAAGGTTGCCCTTGCGAGCGACTTCTTCGAGCGTCTGAAGACCGCGTTCTTTATCACCGTGGAAGCCCACCAAAAAACCCAGGAAGCGCCACGTCCAGGGCAGGCTGCCGACCACATAATCATGCACGCCTTGAATCAGGCGCGCATCGTAGTTGGAGGGATCGAGTTCGGTGACACGGTTACAATCTTTGCGCGCGGCCGTGGCATCGCGCAGCGCATCGCGCCACAGCTTCCGCACCAGGAAGTTATAGTTGGCGCGCAAGCCTAATGCCACACCGCGGGCATAAAGCGCAACAGTGTCGTTCGCGTTTTTTTCCAGGCGCGCATTGGCGAGGTTTATGGCCTTCTGGATTTCATCGTCGAATTCTTTTTCGACCTGAGGGCTGGGGTTCAGCTTCTTCCGCCGCAGGAAGGGGTTATTGCCGGAGATCAGCTCGGTCTCGAGCGCGCCGTCGCGATACATTTCGCGGTAGAGCAGGGTTTGAGCGATGTGGTTGTGAGGGCCAATGGCGTTGGGATCCTGCTGAGAGGCCTTTTCGAACTCGGCAAGGGCTTGATCGTATTCGAGATTGTAGAAATGGTCGAAACCGCGGGCGGACGCGGTGTCCTGGGCCCCCGCGGGAAATGCGAGCAGGGCAACAAATGTTGCGACGACGAGACACCGACGTGGCGACGCGGCAACACGGGGACGCGGCGACTGCACTCGTAACTGACGGGAGGACGGGGAGACGTGTCTCGGCGCAGAAAACATCTTCTATTTTGATTCTAGCCGCCCAAGCGCCCAGTGGGCGTGTTCCGCCACAAGCGGGTCGGGCGACTTCGCCATCCTCGCGAGCGGTTCACGGAAGCGTTCCGCCCGCTGGTTGCCCATGGCTACGGCCACATTCCGCAGAAAACCGGAGTAGCGGGCGCGCTTCACGGGACTGGCGCGGAAAATCCGGCGGAATTCTTCTTCGGAAATTTGCGCGAGTTTTTCCAGATCGGGAGCGAAGTGCTGGGGCGCGAAGGCCAGCTCACTGGTTAGCGGGGCGCGCTGGTTCCAGGGGCACACATCCTGACAGATGTCGCAGCCGAACACATGGTTTCCCATTTGTGCGCGCGCGCGTTCAGGAATCGCCCCGCGAAGCTCGATGGTGAAATAAGCGATACACAGGCGCGAATCGATGGCCCACTCCGGGCCTTCCGCGATGCCGGTGGGGACAATGGCCGTGGTGGGGCAGGCATCAATGCAGCGCGTGCAGGTTCCGCAGCGATCGGGCGGCGGCGCAGCCGGCGGGATGTCGAGCGAGACCAGAAGCTCACCCAGAAAAAACCACGAGCCAGTCTCCTGATTGATCAGGCACGTATTTTTTCCGATCCAGCCGAGGCCGGCGCGGCGCGCATAGGCACGCTCGAGCAGCGGCGCGGTGTCCACGCAGATTTTCCAATCGAACGGCCCGGTGAGCTCGCGGAGCTTCTCGGCCAGGCGCTCCAGGCCGCGCCGCAGCACATCGTGGTAATCCTCGCCCCAGGCGTAGCGCGAAATCCAAGCGAGCTCTTTGTCGTCGAGGCGCGTCGAGTACGGCTCGGGACCGTTGTAAAGCTTGCCCACGCAGATGACGGATTTCGCCGATGGCAACAGATTGCGAGGATCAATTCGCACCTCGGCGCGATAGCCGGTGAGATAGCCCATCTCGCCCGCATAGCCGGACGCGACCCACTGGCGGTAATAACCGGCTTCTTCGAGCGGGAGGGCGGGGGTGACACCCGCCAGCTCGAAGCCGCACTGCCGGGCCAGTTTCTGAATGAGCGCGGGGGTCACGATTTCATTTTCGCCGAAGAAGGCAGGGCGGGCATGCGTGTCCGTCGCAGGGTGCGCAACAGGGCCGTGGACAGACAGGCATGCCTGTCTTACTTTGGGTACACGACCGTTCCGTTGCGGATGGTGTAGCGGACATCGGTGAACGCCGACATATCCTCCGCGGGATCGCCACCCAGCACCACCAGATCGGCGTCCATGCCGGGCGCGAGGCGGCCTTTGTGCTTACTGAAACCGTAGCGTGCGGCGGGCGCGGTGGTCAGGGCCGCGAGAATTTCCGGGAAATTGAGACCAGCACGGTCCATGAGGCGGTACTCCAGCGCAGGATCGTAGTCGGTGACAAAACCAACATCGGTGCCGAACAGGATGGGAATGCCGGCATCCGAATATGCGCGCAGTTGCGCCAGCAGTCGATCCAGGTTCCGGTTGCGGCTGAAAAGCTTGAGCGTAGGAATCACGGCCATGTGACGCTGGTGAATTTCCGCCACGGCGGCGGCGTCGATGTCACCGGGGGACTCGACCAGATGGGTCAGCACGTCCACTCCGCCCTCGATCGCCGAAGAAAGGCCGGCGGCATCGGAGGGGTGCGCGAGAAGCAGCTTTCCCCGGCTGTGGGCCACGGCAGCGACGGCCTTCACCAATTCGACAGGCATGGGTACGACCTTCTCCGGCGATATCCAAGCACCCTGAAAAATCTTGATGGCATCCGCTCCTTCATCCAGACGCGCGCGCGCCAGAGCCGTGGCCTGTTCCACCGTTTCGAGTTCGGGAAGCTTGCGCGGCTGCAAATAGTAAGGCGTGGCGTCCTTCGGCGCGAACGGCACGCCGGCAGAGAGAATCATGGGGCCGGAAAGCTCACCCGCGTCAATGCGCCGTGCGATGGTCTTGGTATTCGCAAGAAGCGAGCCGGTATCGAACACGCTGGTGAAACCCCAGCGTGTGCACATGTCGCGGACCTGCGCGGCGAGCTGCGCGGCCGTAAGTGTGGCAGCGTTCTCCCACTTCGGCTCGGAGAAGTGCACGTGGCAGTTCCAGAAGCCGGCGGCGATCACGAGACCCGCGCAGTCCAGGCGACGGACGCTGGCCGCGAGTTTCGGCACGCCTTCCACGATGGAGGCGATGCGGCCGTCACGGATCAAGACAGTTCCGTTGGTCACCGGCGCGGCATCGGGCGCCGTATAAATACGGCCGCCCACCAGCGCCAGGTCCGCGGCGTGGGTCGCCAGCGCGCAAACCAACAGCAGCGGCAGCAGCTTCAGCATGTTACGCCAGAGTACGACAAAGAGTTCATATTTGTTCCGCGGCACGTTCCTAACGAATTCAAAGCTACAATAAGGTGTGTCTCGCATAGTAATACCCGCGGCGCTCGCGCTGGCTGCGGCGCTTTCGGCTCAGACCGCCTTTTTCCCGATGAAAGACCTGAAACCGGGCATGCGCGCGACTGGCCGGACGGTTTTTTCAGGGGACAGGGTCGAGGATTTCCAGGTGGAGATCCTGGGCGTGCTGGAAAACGTCGGGCCGAAACAATCCCTGATTCTGGCGCGCCTCTCCGGAGGACCGCTGGAGAAAACCGGCGTGCTGCAGGGCATGAGCGGGAGTCCGGTCTATATCGACGGCAAGCTGGTGGGCGCGGTGGCCATGGCGTTCCCATTTTCCAAGGAGGCGATCACGGGAATTCGGCCCATCGAGGACATGATCCGCGTGCCGTCCTCCCCGGCGGAACCGGTGCGCCGGGCCAAAGTCTCGTTCGAGAAAACCGACCTTACGGCTATGCTGCCCAAACCCGAAGAGACGCTGGCGGGCGAGATGCGAATGGTGGACATCGCGACCCCGGTATGGTTCGGCGGATTCACGCGCGCGACCATCGAACGGTTCGCCCCGCAACTGCGCGCCCTGGGCCTCGAGCCGCGACAAGGGGTGTCCGGAGGTGGGCGCGTGGAGCCGAGAATGGGAGACCGCTCGGCCTTACAACCGGGCTCGATGATCAGTGTGGAACTGATGGCCGGCGATATGAGCATAGGGGCCGATGGGACCGTCACCTATATCGATCGCGACAAAGTCTACGCATTCGGCCACAGGTTTCTGGCGGTAGGTCCAACCAATTTGCCGTTCGCACGCGCTGAGGTCCTCACGTTACTACCCAACTTAGCCAGCTCGTTCAAGATCTCAGCAGCCAAAGAGTGGATGGGCACGATCTCGCAGGACCGCAGCTCGGCCATCGCCGGTGAACTGGGCACGCGGGCGCGCATGGTGCCAGTTTCGATTTCATTGGCCCGCGCGGGCCGGAAGATTGAAGGCTACGAGATGCAAATGGCCAATGACCGCTTTCTGGCGCCGTTCTTGACGCAGATTGCGGTGTACTCGGCGATCGATTCCACGGAGCGATCGCTGGGCGCGGCCACTTATGCGGTGCGCGGCCAGATCGAGTTTCAGGGCAGCGCGCCGCCGCTCAAATTGAACAACATGTTTGCCGGCGATGCCAACACCGCCATGCAGGTGTCGCTCTCCGCCGCGATTCCGCTGGCGTATGTGCTGCAGAGCGAATTTTCTTCGCTGGAGGTAAAGAAGGTCGCGCTCGAGATCGATTCGTTCGATGAAAAGAAGCAGCTTCAGATCGACCAGGTGATCGCTTCCCCGCATGAGGTGCGGCCTGGCGAGCGAGTGCAATTGACGGCGGTACTGGTGGGCGTTAATGGCGCGGAAGTGTCTCGCACCGTGGATTACGCGGTGCCTATCGGCGCTCCTTCGGGGCCGCTTTACTTCACGGTAACCGATGGCAATGTGGCAAACCTTTCCGAATTCCGGCAGATCCTCGGCAGCACGCCGCGTTCGGCCGAACAATTGGTGGCCGGCGTGAACAAACTGCGGGCCAATACTAAAGCTTACGTGCGCGTGTGGCGGACCGAGCCGAATTTCCAGCTCGATGGCGAAGATTTTCCCGATCCGCCGCCTTCGCTCGCTCTGATCCTGGGAGCATCGCAGACGGTCTTACAGACGCGCAATTCGAAGGTGGCGGAGCTGGAGATCAGCGCCGGCGACGTGGTGATCAGCGGAGCGAAGACGGTGCAGGTGGAAGTGAAGGAATGATGAGGAGAGGGGGAGCGGGGGAGATGGGGGGAGTGGGAGAACGACGCGGGGACGCGGCGACGCGGGGACGCGTCGCATGGTGTGCCATTGCCGGATTGTTAATGTTCACCGCGGCGCTACATGCTTCCAGCACTACGACGTGGGAGATGAATTCGTATCAAGACTTCATCCACGGGCGCTTTCAAGGGATTTCGCTCACGCGCGAGGGGCGGCTGGCGCTTGCGCCCAAGATGGACAGCATTTTCTCCTCGGATCAGCCGGTAGTATGGGGCGTGGCGGCGGGACCCGATGGATCGATTTACGTGGCCACAGGGCATCGCGGGCGGCTCTATCGCATAGACAAGTCCGGCAAGAGCACTCTGGCCTGGACCGCCGAGCAGCCGGAGATATTCGCCTTGGCGGCGGATGGAAAGGGCGCCGTGTATGCGGCCACTTCTCCGGACGGCAAAATCTATCGCATCGAGAACGGCAAGGCCACGGAATACTTCGCGCCGCAAGCCAAGTACATCTGGTCGCTCGCTATTGCGCCGGATGGCACGCTCTATGCGGGCACGGGCGATCAGGGCAAAGTGTTTCGCGTGGACTCGGCGGGTAAGGGCGAAGTGTTGTATACCACGGGTCAATCGCATGTGACCGGCCTGGCGATCGACCGAAACGGCCAAGTACTCGCCGGCACCGAGCCGAACGGCATTCTCTACCGCATTTCGGCCAAAGACAAAGCCTTCGTGCTGTATGATGCCAGCCTGCCCGAAATCCGGGCGCTCTCGGCGGCGCCGGATGGAGCCATCTACGCGGTGGCGATGGGCGGCTCGCTGGCCAAACGGACGCAGGGCGTTCCGCAAAACACGCCGGCACAGGCTGGCGGACCGGTTGTGGCGGCCACCGGCACCTCCATCACCGTGACGGCGGAGAGCGCGCAATCGGGACCCGAGATCAAGGCGCAGCCGGAGCCGGCCAAACCCGCGCCAGTAGCGGCTCCTCCGGTAACCACCACGTTCACGCCGGCCATGGACGTTTCAGGAGTGGAGAAATCCGCGGTTTACCGCATCAACCCGGATAACACGGTCGAAACTCTGTGGAGTTCCAAAGAGGAAAATGTCTACGACCTGCTGCCATGGAAAGGCCAGCTTCTGTTTTCGACGGATGCGAACGGCCGCGTTTACCGCCTTTCGCCAGACCGTAAGCTGACTCTGGTAGCGCAAACCAATGAAGGCGAGGCCACGCGCCTGGCGCCTTTGGGCGACTCGATTTTGACGGCCACCGGCAATATGGGCCGGGTCTACAGATTGGAAGACTCGCTTGAGACGGCGGGTGTCTACGAAGCGCCGGTACACGACGCGGGCACCGTGGCGCAGTGGGGGCACATCACCTGGAGCGTGGATGACAGCGGCGCGGGCAGCATCTCGTTCCGCACCAGAACGGGAAACTCGCTGCGGCCGGACAAAACGTGGAGCGATTGGTCGGCGCCTTTGACGGATCAGGCTGGATCGAAAATCAGGAGTCCGAATGCCCGGTACGTTCAGTGGAAAGCGGAGTTCACGGGATTGCAGGGCAAGACTCCCGTGCTCGAAAACGTGAACGTGGCTTATTTGCCGCAAAACACGCCGCCCATCGTGAAGAGCATCACGGTAGTCACACTACTCGCCGCAACCGGGGGCCTAAAGCCCGCGCAGCAATCGCCCACCGCCGTGTACAGCATCACCGTAACCGACACCGGCGACGCCGCGCCTGCCATGTCCACAGGAACTCCCACGCAGACGCCATCCCGCGCGGCCTCGCAGCAGCTCAACGTGAGCTGGCAGGCGGAGGATTCCGACGGTGACCGCCTGGTTTATTCGCTATGGTTCCGCGGAGAAGGCGAGCGCGATTGGAAGCTGTTGAAGTCCAACATGCATGAGAACACATTCGCGGTGGATGGCGATGCCCTTGCAGATGGGAGATATTTGTTCCGCGTGGTCGCGTCCGACCGCGAAGTGAATCCGCCGGTGAGCGCGCGCGAGGCCGAACTGGTCAGCTCGCCCGTTCTCATCGATAACACGCCGCCAGTGGTGACGGCGGGCGCTCCGCGGAGAACGGCAAATGGCATCGAAGTGGATTTCGAGGCAGTGGATGCGGCATCGCCTCTGCGCCGCTGCGAATACTCGGTGGACGCCGGGCCGTGGACACCGCTCGAAGCTAAGGACGGCGTGATCGATTCTCACCGCGAGAATCTCGTGGTGCGGTTAGACCGCCTATCGCCTGGCGAGCATGTACTGGTGCTGCGCGCGGTGGATAGCGCCAACAACGCGGGGCTGGCGAAAGTCGTGCTTCGCTAGGGTGCCGTTTCGCAAGTTCCGTTACGCCTCACGACCGTTGCATGCCCTGGTGGCCTGTCGCAGCGAAAGGGTGAGCATGAACGATCCCTTACGGTCGCGGCTCAGAAAGCGCACATTCCGGGCCAGGCGCATTAGCAAGACACTCTACTAGTAGCGCGGGCTCGCGAGCAGTTTGCGGGAACCTGCGGATTCTCTGGTCCGACCGAGCTAACAGCCGCAGGTCTCCCCAAAAAGCGGGTAGCCCTGCGCTACTTCCGAACTAGGCGCGGTTCCCGGTTTCGGCCTGAGCGCGGATTTCAGGCACTTCCATGATTCGTACTCCGGCAGGCGGATTCTCCACCGCCCACACCAGCGCCGTAATCATTTGCTCGATGGTCACCAGGCCCAGGCGGCACGCGCCCGCGCGCGTTTTAGGAAAGCGCTCGGCAAGCCAGTAGAGCGGCTGCAGCACTACGGGCCATCGATGGCCGGGCCCGAGCACATACCAGGGCCGCAGAATCGTCGCGCTCAAACCCGACGTCTGGATCAGCGCCTCACCTTCGCACCTCGCGGCGATATAAGCCTTCATCACCGGAGCCGGGTGCGCCACGCTGACATATACGAAGTGGCGCACGCCCGCGCTCCGTGCGGCTAAGACCGCCGCGCACGCGGACGCGAGATCCACGGTACGAAACTGTTCGGCTTTGGACGGGCGGGGATGCGCCACCCCCACCAGATGCACGAAGGCTTCAGCCGGCGGCACTTGCGCCGTGTAAGTCGCGGCGTCCAGAGCGTCACCGGAGACTAGGGTGCAACCTGGCGGCAGCTTGCGTTCGGTCGCCGGGCGCGCGAGCGCACGCACCTGGTGCCCGCGCGAGATGAGCCGTGAGATCAGGCGGCAGCCCATATACCCGGTGCCGCCGGTTACGAATACGTTCACTCCTTCATCAGCTTCTGCAAGCCCTTGAGCTTGGCTCTCAGCTCGTCGCTGGCTTCGGCGATCTGGTTGGTGTCATAGATGACGCGCGGCGTCAGGAAGACGATCAACTCGGTGCGGGCTTTGTTCGCCGACTTGCTTCCGAATGCTGCGCCTATAATTGGGATCCTGTGGAGAAATGGAATGCCGCTCGAACTCGAACTCTCCGTCTCCTGAATGATGCCTCCGATGGAAATGGTATCGCCGTCCTGCACGGTGACCTGCGTCGATACGTTGCGCTTGGAAAAGGAGGTTGAATTCACCGTGACGCCGGCCGGCGGCGGAATCGGCGCGCTGACGTCCTGATTGATCACCAAAGTGACCACGCCGCTCGAGTTCACGCGCGCCAGGATGTTCAACCCCACGCCCGTGCTGCGGTTCTGGATGGTATTGGCGAACAGGCTTGTGCCGCCAAGCTGCGCTCCCGTGACCGCCTGAGAGCTGAGCGTAGGCACATCCTCGCCGACGTTAATGGACGCCGGGATGCTGTCGGTGGCGATGATACTGGGAGCGGAAATCACTTTGGCGTGTGTGGTGGCCTCGCTGGTATTCAAGAAAGCCAGCAGTTCCCGGGCATGGCCTACCAGCAGCCCCGCCGAGAGATTGAGCACGGGGTTGCCACTGGCGGCGCCGGCCGTAAGACTGCCCAAAAATGTTCGATTGGTATTGTCGCGCAGCTTCAGCTGACTTTCGACACCCGCCGACCACGCGCCAGTCAGGTCGACCTCATACACCCTGGCTTCGATCAAAACTTGCCGCGGCGGGATGTCGATTTGCTGGACGAGATTTGAAATCTGGTCCCACTCCTGAGGCGTACCCTGGATCAGCAGCGTGTTGTCGAACGGGTTAGGGATGATGCGCGGATGCATCAAACCGCCACCGTAGCCTCCAAGCGCGCTTGCGCCCAAGTAGGAGCCGGTGAGGTCGCCGGTGGTAGCTGTGGCGCCCGTGGTGGTCTGCGCGTTGAGAGCCTGCGTCGCGCCGCCGAGCGAGCCGGGGCCCATCATTCCTGCCCCACCCATGCCATACGCACCGGGATACCCGCCGCCGCCGCCCATTCCGGGGTAACCGCCGCCGCCCATTCCGGGATAGCCGCCGTATCCGCCACCCCCATAGCCGCCGCCGCCATATCCGCCGCCGCCGTAGCCGCCGCCAAAACCGCCGAGACCCCCGCCGCCGAAACCGCCGTAGCCTCCGGAGCCATACCCCCCGTAACCACCGCCATAGCCGCTCATGCCTCCGTAGAGCTGCATGAGGGCCATACCCACAATCTCCGCGCGGCCGTATTTGAGGCGGTAGACGTAGTTATCAATCGATCCGGCAGTGACTTTGACCTTGACGTCGAGCTTCTTGAGCCAGTTCTCGACCTCCGGAAATACGCCGGGATTCGGCGCCACCGCAATGATGGTGTTTATCCGGTCGATAGGCATGAACTTGATGGTGCTGCTCTTTTCGGAGAGCGCGAAGGCCTTGAATACCGTTTCGAGCTCTTTGACGATCTCGGAGGGACGCCCGTGGTGCACATCGAAGAGCTTTACGCGCTGGCTGGCCAGGGCGTCGCTGTCGAACATCGCAATCAGCTCGAGCGTGCGCCTCATATTGCGGCTGTTGTCGAGAATCATGAGCAGGTTCGCCGGCTCGTAGGTGGTCATGTTGGCGCCTTCACCGAGAAACGGCTGCAGCAGTTTGGCCACCTCGGCTACCGTAACGTACTTCAGAAAAATCAGGTCCAGCACCACGCGCTCATCGTCGGGCAGATCCTTGACATTAACCTGCGGCTGTATGGGAAGACGCGAGACGTCGTTGAGCATCACGATGCGATAGATGTCACCCACCTTCACCATGGCCGCACCATTGATGCGCAGGATGGTTTCCAGGAACTGGCGCTCGTCCACCGGCTTGATCTCGCCGTAGGTGTTGATGGTGACCTTTCCGTTGACGCGGGGATCGAGAATGTAGTTGATCTTCAGCGACCGCGCCAGGATGTCAACCACTTCCACCAGCGACGCGTTGTTCATGTTCAGCCCGCCGATGGGAGCACCGGGTGGCGCGATGCGCGGCGCAGGCCTGACGGTAACCGCAGGGGGCGCTGCCTGGCCGGCAGGCGGTTGCGCAGCCGGCGCCACGGGCTGACCCGGGGCGGGCTGCTGCTGAGCCGGCGGCGCGGCAGGCGGCGTGGCGGGTGGCGCCTGGGCCCACGCGAGCGCCGCCGCAATCACGAACAGGACTCCACCGCGAATGTAACGGCGCTTGATCATTCCCTAATCCTTTGCGACGCTGGCCGCGTTCTCGCGAGCCGCTCGCTTCTGCATCTCGCGATCCCACACCGCGCGCTCGACCTCATTTAGTTGCGTCTTCTTGCGCTGCCACTTGGTGAGCCCGAACGGTCCGGGACGCTCGAAGCGAATGGTGTCGCCCTCCTCCACCGCGGACGTCGCGTCGATGAGGCGCGCGTTCTCATCCTTCTTGGAGTCGTCCGCCGCCACCGGCTTGTCTTCGGCGCGTGAGATGCCAAACGGCGTCTTGCGATAAATCCATTTCTTGCCCTGCGGATCGGTATAGCGATACGTGTAGGGCTCGACCTCGACCGCGTCCGCCGGAATCGTGACCTCCTGCACCTTTGCAGGGGCAGGCTTGGCTTTCTTCGCGGCCGGCTTGTCGTCAGCGACAGCCGCCGCAACGCACACGACTAACAGCGCACAAGTTTTGAACTTCATCGTTTTCTCCTTTGGGCCGCTCGATGCAACCAGCGGCTTTGCATGAATCTCTCTAGTTCGGCACCCACCGGCAGGAATCTCCGAACGGCGTGGGGGTCACCAGCTTCTTGTATCCGTCCGTTACCGTGCCAGCCGGAGAAGTATCACCCGGTTGGCATGCACGGATTCCCTTCGCCACTTCAGCACCGGGCGCCGGATCCCCTTTTTTTGGCGGCGCTTGCGATGCAGGCGCCTGGATGGGGGGCGCGCCGCGGGGCCTGGCGCCCACTGGCGCTGGTTGCACAGGTCCGGTTCGATCGATCATTTCATCGATCTTTTTCGTCAGTTCCTTGCCTTCCCAACCGAAGGTGACCTCATCCCGGCTGATCGCAATGAGCGTAAACTCGCCGATTTTGTCGCCGGGACGCACGCCTACGTGCTGCGTTTCCGGTTTCTCGCTCATGATGGCCGTACTTCCGTCGAGCAGGTTCATCACACCGTAGAGCGCCGGCAACTTCGGCATGGGCTTGGGAGCCTCCGGCTTTACTTCAACCACCACGGTCGGATTACGGTCCTTTGCGAAAAGCATCTTTTGTGCGACGTCGGCGTAACTGGTGGCCACCACGGATTCGATAGGCGGGCTGGCGGGCATGGGGCCAGGCGGCTTAGGAGCCAAGCGGCGATGCAGGACGAGCTGCTCTCGGGCACGAGCGGCCTGCCAGTTCTCGCGCAAACGCCACACGCCGGCGCCCGTGGCGACCAACAAAGTGAGGTTTAGCAACAGCAG
>JBGPKX010000063.1:0-20660 GCA_041486185.1 Bryobacteraceae bacterium
GCGCTGGGCCAGTGGTCGCGGCCGCCGCCGGCGTTGATCTCGGGGGTGCGGCCAAATTCGCCGGTGACGATGACAATCGTGCTTTCGAGCATGCCGCGCTGGTGGAGATCTTCGAGCAGCGCCGAGTACGCGCGGTCGAGTTCCGGCAGGAAGGTATTCTGCAAGAGCGGAAAGATGTTCTTGTGGTGGTCGTAGACGTTGAAGCCGCGGGACACGGTCACGAAGCGCACGCCCGATTCCACCAACCGGCGCGCCAGCAGCACGCCCTGGCCGAGCGAGGTGCGGCCGTAGCGGTCGCGCACGTTCTCGGGCTCATTCTCGATCTGGAACGCCTTCTTGGCCTGGGCGGAATGCATCAGCGTGAAAGCTGTCTGGTAGTACGAATCCATGCTCTCGCTGATGCCGGTAGTATCCAAGCGGCGGAATTCGTCGTCCACCAGTGCCAGCAGGGAACGGCGGCGGTCCATGCGCGACCAGTCGACACCCATGGGCAGATCAAGATCGCGCACCTTGTAACCATCGGCATTCGGATTCCCGGCATTGAACGGATTGTATTTGGTGCTGAGAAATCCTGACTTTTCCCAGCTTCCCGTTACGGAGGGGATGGAAACCGCCGGCGGAAGGTCGGTGCGCGGCCCGAGCTCCTTCGAGATCACGCTCTGCATGGCGGGGAACTGGATAGTGCCCATCGGCTCGTGCCCGCTGCAAATCAAGGCCAGCGCCGATTCGTGCGACACCAGCTTGTGGGTCATCGAGCGGATGATGACGAATTTATCGGCCTGCTTCGCGGTCAGGGGCAGGTGCTCCGCGATGCGGATGCCCGAGACGTTGGTTTCGATGGGCTTGAACTGGCTGCGATATTTCGAGTCGGCGTCGGGCTTGGGATCCCAGCTATCCATCTGGCTGATGCCGCCGCTGAGCAGCAGGTGGATCACGGCGATATCGCGTTTGGCGGGCGCGGGCGATTGCGCGCGCAGCCGCAGAACATCACCATAGCCGACAAAGCCGAACAAACTCAGCGAGCCAACCTTCAGGAACGCGCGGCGATCGAAATCGTTGTACATATGGCCCTCAATGGTTGAAGGTGAATGCCTTCGAGTTGAAAATAGTCCAGAGCACGTCTTCAAAGGCCTGGCGGCGGGCGTTGGCGTTAGCCCCTCCGCCCTGAACGGCCGCGATCACCTGCGCGATCTCGCGATCCGTCGGCGGGTGCACTAATGTCGCCATGAACAATCGCCGCGTAATTTCTTCGTCGGTTAATGACTTGTCCGCCAGCCAGCGATCGAGCGTGCCGTCTTTCCCGGTGATCTGGTTCTGGATGGTCTGCCCGCTGATCAGGTGCATGGCCTGGGCTACGTCGGGCGAATTATCGCGTTCGCAAATCACTTCACGGGCCTTCAGCCGGCCGAACGTTTGCAGAAAATAAGTGGGCGCACCTTGCGGAATGGTCATGGCGCGCGTGCCCGGCATATAGCCCGGAATACTTTCAGTCACGCCAGTGACAGCACTCATCGAGTCGATCAGTTCCTCGGCCAGCAGGCGCCGCACGTAGTAGCGGGAGTAATTCAGGGTATCGGCACGATTGGTGTCGTTCGGAACGCTGGATAGTTGATAAGCGCGCGAGTTCAGGATCAGCCGGATGGTGTGCTTAAGATGATAACCGTGCGCCACGAAGTCTCTGGCCAACGCGTCGAGCAGCGCTTCATTTGTGGGCGGGTTGGTCACGCGAAAATCGTCCAGCGGCTCGACGATGCCGCGCCCCATGTAGTGCTTGAAAACGCGGTTAACTATAGCGCGGGCGAACCAGGGATTCTCCGGAGCCGTTATCCAAGTGGCCAGCTTTTCCCGAACATCCTCGTCGAGCTGTTCCTTTTCGTTAGCGCCGTCGAGATATTTGGGGTCGACACGCTTCTTGGTTTTCGGACTGATCACCTCGCCCGCCGGCTTCAGCGTGATTTCGCTCTCATCGTTCTCGTAGGTGTCTTTCACTCCCATGCGCCCGAAGAAAGCGGCGAAGCCCCAGAAATCTTCTTGCGTCCATTTTTCCCAAGGATGGTTGTGGCAGCGCGCGCACTCGATGCGCACGCCCAGAAATACCTGACTGACGTTGGTGGCGATGTTATCGGGCTCGGAAAATTCCGTGATGTAGTAAAAGTTCGACGTCGGGTTGAAGTACAGATTGCCCGAGGCCGTAAGCAGCTCGGTCGCGAACTGGTTGTACGGCTTGTCTTCCAGCATGGCCTTGCGCAGCCAGCTATACATCAGGCGGCCGCCCTTGGAGCGCTGGTCGTACAACCCCACGCGCAGCAGGTCGCTGAAGCGCGTGGCCCAGACCTCGGCGAACTCGGGACGATCCGTCAGCTCGTCGATCAGCTTGGCGCGCTTTTGCGGATCTGGCGACGCGAGAAACCGCGCGCTCTCGTCGAGCGTAGGCAGCAATCCGATGGTGTCGAGATAAATGCGCCGCACGAACTCGCGATCGGAGCTGAGCGCCGAGGGAACGATGTTCACCCGCTTGAGCTTGGAAAAAACCAGCTCGTCGATGAAATTGTTGCGGGAAACTTGCGGATAGTCTTTCATCGGCGGCGTTTCGATTACCGCGATGCGCGCCGCTACAGCCTTGCCGAGCGTGCGCACCATGATGGCCGTTTCGCCGGCGCGCTTGGCGGAAATCTCGCCGTTGGGACTCACATCCAAAACCGATTCGTCGTTCGCCGAGTACTGCACCTTGCGCGTGATATCTTCGGTCGAGCCGTCCGTATAGGTCCCCGAAATCGAAAGCTGCTGCTTCGAACCCAAGCTTACCAGCGTCACCTCTTCGGGCGTTACGCGGATAGTCTTCAGCCGCGGCGATCCGGCGCTGTCGTAGGTGGCGCCGTCCTTGATCCAATCCAGGATGGCCTCGTACTCGAGCGATGCAACGTTGAAGCGTTCACCGCCGCCGTGGGGCGTGCTGAATGTCGGCTTCATGAGGATTAGGCTTTTGGCCGGATCGGTGCGGTTGATGCGGCGTCCGTCCTGCGCTTTCACGATGGCGTCGTAATCGAGGTCTGGTTCATACCCGAATAGAGAAAGCTTGAAGCCCGCTTGGCCTCGGATGGACCCGTGGCAATTCGAGTTGGCGCACCCCGACTTGGTGAAGATGGGGACGATGTCTTTCACGAAACTGAGTTTCGGTTTCTCGCTCGGAGCAGCCACGATCGGCGCAGCAACGGCCAGCGCGAGGATCAGATCCCGGACAGTCACTGCTCATCCTCCTGGGAGGTTTTCACTTTCAACTCAATGGGCGGAGAAACCGATGAACCAGAGCGCAGCTTGAACCAGCCTGGTTTGAACGAACCAGAAGCGGTCAGCTTTAGCTCAGCAGTCACCACACCAGGCGCCAATTCGTTGTTTTCGAACTTCACGCCTTCCACGGGGTTCTCGGGCTCGATTCTCAGCGGCGATTTTCCATCGTCGTACCGCCTCACCTGGACTCGCAGCCGCGCGACTTTTCCCGGCGCGACGGGCAGGGACTCGGGCGATTCGAATACTACCGCCGGCAAGTCGGTCACCGTGGCGATGAGCTTCTGTTCTTCGACTGCGCCCGTCACCTTGCCGACGTGCTCCCACCAGTAAAGAATCTCCGCCGTGTGTTCCACGAGTTTGCCGTCCATCACGCCCCGCGCATGCAAGCGGATGGAGTAGTCGCCGGCAGGCGCATCGGCAGCGATATGCAGCGGAAGATCGACATTGGTGCCATCGAGCTGGCGATCGAGTGCGCAGTTGTCTTTCACGATGGTGTCTTTGGGTTCGGCGGTCATCTTTTCGCTCGTCACGCCGCGTGGCAGATTTTCCACCCAGACTTCAACCGGTGTCGACCAGCCGCCAAACCGTCTCACACGCACCGGCAGCGGAACGGTCCGGCCACGGAACAGCGTCAGTTCCGGCGTGAGCGACTTCAGATCAAAATCCGGCTGCCCAGGATAAATGGCGAGCCGGTAAACGTAGTTCGGGTTGCCGCGTTCCGCGCAGTCGCGAATCATGGCGATATAGCGGCCGGCCTTCTCGAAGGTGTAAACCAAGTAGGAATCGAGATTCGGCGGCTCGTCGCCGTTCTGTTGCAAGCGGTCGTCGTGAGAGGCGAGCAGCTTGCCGTCGGGCGTGTACACGGCCACTAGAGGATCATCCAGGAATCCGAGCTTCATCGAGTCCACGTCGAACACCAGGCGCTCGCCCGCGCGAACGTCGAACGCGAAGAAGTCGCGAGCCTTCTTCTGATCAAAGACGCCGCTCAGCGCTACCGGAAAAGTGATGCTCTGCGGATTGCCGCGCGAGCGTGCGGGTGTAGCGAGCTTCTCTTCGAGATCCGAGACCACCATTTGAATCTGCAGTGGTGCTTCGAACGAGCCCGCAAAAGCGCGCAGCGGGTATCGCCCGGGCGCCAGCGTTGCCGGAACCGACATGCGGACCGTAAGGGAATCGGCAGCGGACGCAACAACCTTGCCCTCCGCCAGCGACTCGCCCAGAATAACGCGGTCGACATTTTGCAGGTTCAGTCCCGCGATGCGGATTTCGCTCGTCGCGCCGCGCCGCGCTCCCGCCGGCAGGACATGCAGCATGTGCGGCACTGCGCCCGCGACCAGGCGATAGCTACTGTAGCGGCTGCCATCGAGAAGCGTCGCAATCGGCTCGGTGGCGGCGGCCACCCGAACGAAGTAGTCGCCCGTCTTCTTCACGGCAAATGACAGGTAAGGATCTTTGTGGATGTAGTAGTCGTCGATGAAATCCAGCTCGGCGCCGCGCTCGTCGAGAATCATGATGGTGCTGTCGAGGCGGGAGCCGGCGCGCGTTGCCATCACATCGAAGACTAATGTCTGGCCCGCCTCGGCGTGGAAGCGGAACACGTCGTAGTCGTCGTTTTCGACAACGCCGTCGACCATCACCGGCAGCACGATGGTTTGGGCATGTTTCAGGTCGTTATTCGGCTCGACTTCGTTCAGGCGGGGCAGCGACCCCACATGGAACACGCCCACGTGCGTGCCGCGCGGCGTGCGCAGCCGGTAGTCATGCAGCCCCACCGGCGCCTTCGGTCCGACCGAAATGCGCGCCTTCACCGAGAAGAAACTGGAAGAGAGTACCTGTGCCTGGATGTCCGGCCGGGCAAAAGTGATGTCGCGCGTGCCGTCCAGGTTGCGCCCCAGAATCTCGACGTCGAGCGTCTCGGCCTGGCGGGCTCCCAGCGGAAAAACCGAGATCACCATGGGCCCCAGATCGGGAAGGTTGGCATCGCCCCGGACACCCGCAGCCAGCAAAAAAAGGCACCAAACCACGACGCCAACGGTCCTCATCGCGAGACCACGCTCCTACCTGCCAGCGAACGACAATCAGCGCTATTTTACAGAAAAGATGTGAGTTTAGCTAGCGGCCATGCCCTTGAGGCTATGCGCATGCCGCGCCGCCGGCTCCTCATTCCGAATACAGGAACTTGGGATAGCGCGTCACCGGCCAACCGCTCCGCTTGATCGCGATGCAGTACGTCTGTTCGCCGCGCAGCGATGTGTTGTAGCCGTGCTCCTCGAGGAAATTCCGCATTGGCAGGTTCATCGAGAATTCGCCGATTGGCTCGGTGAGCAGAGTCTCCACCTCAAAACCGGCCGCCTCTACTGCGTTCTCCAGCTCAAACGCCGTGTACTCGCGCACGTGAGTGATCTCCGGCGCCAGGCCCGGCTGTGGCCGCGTGTAGAGGTAATGAATCTGCGGGTTGTCGTAGCCGTGTAAGACGCGCGCCAAACTGGTAAGGCTTGCCACGTTCGGGGTGGTGACCAGCAGCCGTCCTCCGTCTTCCAGAATGCGGTGACACTCGATCAGCAGGTGCATGGGATCTAAGATCATGTGCTCGATCAGCTCGCAGGCGAGCACCGTTTCGAAGTACCCGTCATCGTATGGAAAGCGATCGCGCTCCACATCGAACAGGTCCAGCATCACTCTGAAACGCTGGCCGCCCACGTTTAACGCTTTCCGCTCCGTACCTCCCAGCGGACCCAGGTACCCGCCGCGCACTTCCCGATAGCCGCACAACTGCTTCAGGAAGGGCGTGATTTGCATGTAGCAGCCAAGCTCGAGTATGCGTCCGCTGGTCCGCGCAGGCGGAACGAGTGTGAGCGTGCGCGCCAGGCGCGGAAGGTGCTTTTCGACGTAGTCGCGGGCACCGACGCCGGGCAGATCGAGCGAACGGAGCGCTTGTTCGGCCTCTGCCAACCCGGTGGGACTCTCGGGAGCCGCCGCCGGATGATGGCGAGCCGTCGAAGCTTCGTAACGCCGGCTGAAGTAGGTGTTGAGACGCCGAAGCGCCGCGCGAATGGCGCGCAAGTGCAACGGCGGGGATGGCTTGTGATCGCTCACTGGGTAGAAACCGTGAGTTGCGCGGAGTTGCTCGCCGTGCCGCCGACCTTGACCACTACCGGATAAGTGCCGCTCGATAGTTGGGGAACTTTCAGGTTCATCTGAGCGAGTCCGGGATACTTCGGCGCCAGACCGGCGAACTTGATCTCGGCGGACACGCCACCTACGGTTGCCGTCACAGGCAGCGTGGCGGACACGGTGGTGTTCGTGGGCGGAGCAGCGCCATCGTCCACCGGCTGGGCTACCGGCCCTTGCCCCGTAAAGAAGAGCGAGACGACGCTCCCCCCAGGGGCGGGATTCTGCGGCGTATTGACGGATCCATCTGCATTGAGCACGGCGGCCTGTCCTTGCGCGCTCACGAAGACTCCCGGGGCTGCCTGCTGCACCGTAATGGCAAAAGCCGGCGAGGGCATTCCGCTAACACGAACAGCAACCGTAGCCGGACCCGGTGAAATCTCGAACGGCACCTGCGCATTGATCTGGTGCGGCGATACGAACTGCAAAGGAGCCGTCACGCCGCCGATGGTGACGGAAACGTCCGCCAGGGAAAGGGGCAGAGGCGCGCCCGGCGCAGCAGCGGTGGTTGCCGCCAGGCTCGAGCCGAAAAGCGAAATCAGCGATCCCGGCGCGATGGCATCGGTAGCATAGCTGGCCGCATTCGTGACTGCGGCGATGGCTGGTGGATCCGCAACCAGTTCCCCGTATACCGCGACATATGCCGCGACATTGTGGGCCGTTCCCTCATAAACCTTGCTCGCGGCTATCGTGGGTGGCGAGAATTCGGCGTAACCACCCAGATAATCCGCGGCCTGCGCATTGCTGTTGTAGATCTCGCGGAGATTTGAGGCGTCGTAGGCGCGCAAGGTGCCGCCGGTGTCGCTCGAAACGATCCACACGATTCCGTTCTTATCCCCGTTGGCTGAAATGCTGGGTGCCGCGCCGAGCCTGCCGACGCTGTTTGCGGCCTTAGCCGACGGCGTGGATGCCAGCACTGCCCGCACAACCGGAAACGCCACCAACGGCGAAAGTTCCGGAGCTACGTAAATGGAACTGTTGAAGTACGCCACCGAGCCGAACACGGAATGCGGCAGATCCAGCAGCGATGCCAGAGCGCTCGCATCGCTCCCTGGCTGCACGCCGCCCAGACGGTCCCGGTCGAGCAGGTACAGACGGCCCTCCTTTCCCACCGCGACGAGCAAATGCGGATGGCCCTCGCTGCCCACCGCATCGGGCAACAGAACCGCACCGCTCGACCCAAGGTCCGCGTCGTTTAGGTTGAGTACTTCCTGGTTAAACGGAGTGAAGAAATCCGCGATGAAAAACTGTGGCGCCGGCGCAAACTTCAGCACGCTGTCCCCGTAATCGCGCCCCCCGGAGCCGGCAGTGAAATCGCCATTGGCGGAAACGACGTAGATATTCCCATCCGTATCCGCCGCGGGGCCCGCGCCGCCATTCCAGAACGACGACCCAGTCCCGTCCGGCGAGGAATTGAATACTGCCAGTAGCTTCAGCGTCGTCGCATCGTGCGCAAGGACCCAGCCGTGATACGTGCCCAGATCGCAGTGCGAAGACCAGGAAGAGTAGACCACGCCGTTGGATAAAAGGAGCGCCGCGCGCTGCTTGTGAGCCAGGGGAACAAATCCGGGCGGCTGGATCTCGACCGGACTGTCGGGCCGCTCGGCGCCGTTTGTGACATCGATGGCATGCAGCCGGAATACGTACTGGTTTTCCGGCTCCTTGGTCTCGGCAATCAGGTAGATGGTTCCGGCGCTGGCATCGATCACCGGAGTGCCCACAATGCCCAGCTCGGGCCACACTACCGGGCAGTGGACATCGTCGGACGGCACTGCTGTTACGCCGTGAGCCGGGTCGATGAAGCTCACCTGCCACAACGGCTGCGCGTTCACGCCGGAGTTGTCGTCGGCGTCGAAAGCATACAGGCCGTCATGGGCCGTGGCCACGTAGAGAACGTTATGAAGTCCCTTGCCGGCGATCTTCACTCTTGGCAGATAGAGCGGCTGGGCGTAAACGCCGCCATCCACCGGGAGTGAGAAACGCTTGCCGAATAACCCCGGCTTCACATTTGTGGGCGTTAGCAGAATTTCGCTCAAATACTGGCCCGTGCGCGCGTTGTCGTTGTGATAAGTCACGACTCCGGTTTGGGCGGGAGCGGCGAATGCGGCAAACAACAATACGGCAATCAGGATCGCCATGATCTTGACAACTACTTTCTCTTAACTGATCTTTCCACCGGGCAGCAAAGGAGCAGTGCACCGTGCGCAAGCGTGAACGACGTCCTGAAGAGGATCGCCGGTTACCCGAACATTGTATTTCAGCCAGGAATGATTACGCGAATCTCGGTCTGCAAGGATCGCGATAGAATCTGACCAGCGATCGCCGTCATGAAAACAATCGAACTGGTTCTCCTCACAGCAGTTTGCCTCAGCGCAGCCCATTCCCCGTTGACCCCGGGCGCCAAGCCTAAAAACGAAGGCGCCGTGGGTGCCGGTGAAGGGCCGGCATGGGACGGCAAAGGCAATCTGTACTTCACCAACGACAACCGCATCACGCGCCGCGATTCCGCCGGGAAGACTCACGTTTTTCGCGAGCCTTCGAACGAAGCCAACGGTCTCATGTTCGACTTCGAAGGCCGGCTGGTGATTTGCGAGTCGGGAACCCGGCGAATCACGCGCATCGAACCTGACGGGCGCACCACCGTGCTGGCGGATCGATACCAGTCCATGAGGTTCAATTCGCCGAATGATTTGACGATCGACTCAAAAGGCAGAATCTACTTCAGCGATCCTCGCTACGGTAATCGGGATGACATGGAGATGCGCGACGAGCGTGGCGGGCTGGTCGAGGGTGTGTACCGGATCGATGCGCCCGGCAAGGTCACGCGTGTCATCACGCATGAGGTGGACCGCCCCAACGGCGTGCTGGTCTCACCCGGCGATGAATATCTCTACGTGGCCGACAATAACAACAACAAAGTCGGCGCGGCCCGGAAACTATGGCGTTTCCAGCTCCGGCCCGATGGCACGATTGACCCCGCCAGCAGGAAGCTGATTTTCGATTGGCACGATGGCCGCGCCGCCGATGGCGTCAAGGCCGACCGCGAGGGACGGCTCTATGTGGCTGCGGGCCGGAACAAATCCAACCTACCCTACGAATCTGCCGGCAAGTTCAAGGGAGGCGTGTACATCATCTCGCAGGAAGGCAAGCTCCTGGACTTCATTGCCATACCGGTTGACGAAGTGACGAACTGCGCCTTTGGCGGCCCGGACTGGAAAACGCTCTTCATCACCGCCGGCGGCACGCTTTGGAGTATTCCGGTGACTACGCCGGGCTGGGTACCGGCGAAGCGCTGATCGGCTACTCGGTATCTTCCTCGGGCGCCGGGACCACGTAAACCGGCTTGAGATCTTTCCAGTCGAAACGATCGTTGCGCACGGGCAGGCTGTGCATTTGCGCAAACTGATTGCGCGCGGCGCGCACCTGTTCCACCCAATCGCCCAACGGCAGGAGCAGTTGGCGGTACACCAGGTACGTCATGTCCACGGTGCGGTCCGGCAGGTGATCCTTCACGTCATCCAGTTCATGGAGGAAGCGCCGGCCGTTCGCCTCTTCGACGCGCGGGAACCAGGATTTGTGCCAGGTGGCGATCGTATCGGCCAGCGCGACATTTCTGGAATATTGGATAGTGTTGGCCAGCTCCAGCGCACGGTCGATGTTTCCCACAGCCGCTTTGGGTTGCGTATTACGGACGCCTTCCGCGCCCAGAAGGGTCGCATACATATGGTGGATGGTTTCGAGCATCTGCAGGTTCTGCCGGTAGAGATGTGCGATCGAGAGGAATACTTCGAGATTGTAGCGGTTGAGGTCGGCGCGCGGCAGGTTCGCGTACAGCAACCCCAGCAGCTCATCGTTCTCGCGCAGAAATTCCGTCGCCAGTTGGAACCGTTTGGCGTTGTCCTTGTCCCAATCGTGCAAGGTAGTGAGATCCGGTGCGGGCACGGGCGGCAGAGGAAGGCTTTGATCGTGCGCGGGACGCGGCTTCTCGTAAATATGATTCGAGTTTCCCCAGATCGGTTTGCGCGCCATCGAATCCCCGGTATCCCAACTATCGGACCAGAATTGCGCCTGGGTACTCATGAGCTCGTAGACGCGGTTCATGTTGACCACGCGGTGCCCGTAGAACAGCGGGTAGAAAGTGCCCATCAGCTCGGCCGGATCTGGCGAGCCGGGATGCCAGCCGGTGGCGGCGGAAGTTGCGTATCCCAGCCAGAACGTCTCCGGGTGCAGCCCCATGTCGGCCCAGCCTGCGTTGATGCTTCCGATCAGATCGGCATCCCGGCGGGCGGTGTCGAAAGTGATCTTTTGAAACGTGTCGGTGACGCGGCGGCTGGCGCCACGGCCCGTATGCACGCGTCTGGAGGCCGGCAGCGGGAAATAATCGGGAAACAGCTTTTCTTCGCCTTCCGAAGACGTGTAGATCATCTCGCGAATGCCGTGCTTCTTGAATAGGGGATCGAACTGCGGGCCGTACACCTCGCCATTCACCATGTGAGAGGGCAGCGCCGGGAGGTCCTCGGGCTTCAAGGGAAACTCTCCCCAGAAAACCACGGTGCGGCCGCGGTCATGCAGATAGTTCGCCGTCTTGGTGACGAACTCCGCCAGCATCTTACCCACGCTGCCCAGTTCTTTGGCCCGCCGCGCTTCCTGGCATTGCGCGTTGTCCGCCAAACCGACGTAATACGCCTCGTCGGTGGACAGATAGAAATAGTTCACGCCTTTGTTGGCATCGAGCAGGTCCTGAAACATGCCGAACATCAACTTGTAGGAATCGGGATTGGTCGCGCACAGCTCGTAATTACTATCGGGATACTCGCGCAGCTTGGCGTACTCCGGGTGTTTCAAAATGAAGGCGATGTGCCCGGGTCCGTCGAGATACGGAATCAGTTGCACGTGATAGCGAAGGCCGTAATCGGTGAGTTCCTGATATTCGGCGGGCGTGAGTGCCTGCGGCTCCACCAGCGCCGGCGCGCTCTTGAACTGGAAATGACCTTCCAGCTTGAGAGAGAAGCCGTTGATCTTGAAGAACGCCGCCTGCCGCAGCGCGTGCTTCAAGGTGTCCAGACGATCGAGATGATGGGCATCGTCCCAATAGATCTGGCGGTTTTGCAGATCGGGCCAGTCTTCGATGTGCCCTTCGGGGAGCAGAAGGGCGCCAACTGCCGGCCTGAGCAACTGTACGAATGTGACGGCGCCATAGAACAGTCCGGCGGGCGCGTTGGCCGCGATGGTCACGCTACCGCGGCTCAAATCGATCTTGTAAGCCTGTTGCGCCAGGGCCTCCCTGTTGCGATCCTGCGCCTGCCCCACGGCTGCTGAATTCGGAGCCAGGATCAAGCGCAACACACCTGCCGCACGGGGCGTCTCCGCCAGTTTCAAATGGTAACGGCGTGCCAGTTCGTCTTTCAGTGTCTCGATCGCGGCATCATCGGGCCGGACACCCTGGACTTCGATCTTCCAATCGGCACCGAACTCGAAATCCGACGCGCCGAGCGTCACCACCTGCGGCTGCGGCATCACCGCATACCCGCGTGCGTACAGCGGCGACACGGTCTCCGCTCCAACGGGCGTGATAGCCAGAAAAACGAAGATTAGCCCCGTAAACATTCGCTTCATGCTCTACGTTCCTCGATCCTGTCTTCTTAAATAAACTCGAAATTACACTATATCGAAGGCGTGTCTTGAGCGTTGGCGGAGTTGGGGTGTGCGCGAGGTGGTCTTCAGAAAACGCGCTCAGGCAGTTCTGCAAGAGCGGTCATTCAGGCAAGGCTATAGCGGGCTGGTGCGCCGCAAGTGTACTTCAACGGTTTCAGTGCGCGGAGGTGTCGCCTTGAATGGCTTCAACGTCGGGCGTGTCCCCGATTTCGGGCTCAGATGCTTCCACCGCATCGGGATCCAAGGCGTCCAAGCCTCCGGCCTGCTTCATGGTCTTGCGCTGCATCCGTTTGGCGGCTTTGTCCCGCTGCTTTTCCATGCGGGCGAGTTCCTTCTGGCGTTTTTTAAAAGTGGTGCGTGATCGCGAAGCCATCGGTTTCTCCCTCCAATTCCCGGATTTAGCGCGTCGGGACGCGAATGCAATCTACCAGCGCGGGCCGCGACGTGAACGGCCGCCATCGCCGCCGGAACTGTGGCCACCGCCGGCGCGGTCCACCTTGGGCCGGGCCTCGTTGACATTGAGCGCGCGGCCACCCAGATTCGTGCCGTTCAGTGCGTTGATGGCCGTTTCGGCCTCGGAATCCGCCATCTCTACGAAAGCGAAACCCCGCGACCTGCCAGTGTCCCGGTCGGTCATGAGCTTCACGCTCTCCACCGCCCCATGCGCCTCAAATAAAGAGCGAATCGAATCCTCAGTCGCCCCGAAATCCAAATTACCGACAAAAATCTTCTTCACGTGTATCTCCTGGCTGTTTGACAGCGGGCTATTCGAGGCGGAAAAGGTAAACTTCAGCCAGGTTTTGCGGGACAATCAAACGCGATTTAATTGTAGCAAGTTTTCACCTTAGGCTGCCGGGCGACCGGCCTAAGTAGGCGCATGCAACGTCAAAAAAGTGACACTTGACGCGGGACTGTCAGGCCGATGACAGGAGATCACTACTCTGTGATGCCCCCGGGCGTGCATCTCCATGGCCCGATTCGTGCTACCACGTGCCGTCGGGGTGGCCCGTCACTTGCCCTTCATTTGGCGGCGGGGCGTTGTCCCAGGAACTCCTTACGACGCCTCCCCCATATCGTTGTTGCCTATTGTTGTTGCCTATTGTTGTTGCCCATTGGAGATACCGGTGTCCACGTCGCAAGCGTTACTGAGAGAACTCCCTAAATCCGGACGCTCGTCCCTCCGCGACCCGGGCCGGCGCAGGCAACTCGATCTGTGGATGCTGGCCGGCATTGCCATTGCGGTAGTTGCCACAGCCGCCGGAATCGCTTCCACCGGTGTGAGCTTCAGTTACTTTTTTCAGCCGACGGGCGCCCTCATTGTGATCGGCGGCACACTCGGTGTCACGTTTATCACCACGCCGCGATCTGCCCTGCTGTATTCCCTCCGAAGAGTAGCCGATCTATTCCTGCCTCCGAGCGTCAGCCGTGAAGACCTGATCGAGGAGATCGTGTCCTACGTAAGGCTCGTGCGGACCAGGGGACTGCTGGCGATTGAGCCGGTACTCCACCGCACCAGCAGCAAGCTTGTTAGAGAATCGTTGCTGCTTGCCCTGGATGTGACGCAGCGCGACGAGCTCCAAACGGCGCTCGAAAACAAACTCCGCCTGAGCGAGAGACAGAGCGAAGCCGACGCCAAGGTGTTGGAGGTGGCCGGCGGATTCGCCCCCACGATCGGCGTTTTGGGTACCGTCGTCGGACTCATCGACGTGCTCAGGCAGTTCTCCACCGTTTCCTCCGTCGCATACGGGCTTGGCACGGCCTTTGTGTCGACAATCTACGGGCTGGCGCTGGCCAACCTGGTTTTATTGCCGGCGGCGCACCGCATCCGTGCGCGAGCCGCCGAGGCGTTCGAGATTCAGGAGCTGATCATGGAAGGGACCCTGTGTCTGTTCGATCGGATTCACCCGTCACTCGTCCGGCAGCGGCTGAGCTGCTTCCTGCGCGAGGCGGAGGGTGACGGGAATCCCGACACTTTGACTGCACGAGACGCCGCCGTCCGCTAGCGCATGAGTCCCAAGTACTATATTCGTTCTGAAAACACACAGCGCGACCGCTGGATGATCAGCTACATGGACGTTCTGACCATCCTGCTGATCTTTTTCGTGGCGATTGCGGCTCAGAGCCTGGGACGTCTTCAGCCGAGTCCTGTGGCGGCGCCGGCAGCCGCTCTTGCGACGAGCCAGCCGGTCAATCCGCGTCCCGATGCAACCGAGCTCAACGTTTCCGAGACGCGCCAGACGCTTCTCCGCGCGCAGCAAAGCCTCGAAAAGCACGGCCTGGACTTGCGGCTGGAACCGCGAGGCCTCGTCATCAGCCTTCCGCAGGCGATTCTATTCCCGTCCGGAGAAGACCGGGTCGGCCCCCAGGCGCTTCCGATCCTGGCCCGCATCGCCGATGTTCTGCGCGATATCCCCAACGAGGTCAGCCTGATCGGCTATGCGGACGCCGTCCCCATCCACAACCGGCACTTCAAAAGTAACTGGGACCTCTCGATGGCGCGCAGCTTGAGAATTCTGGAGGTGTTGAGCCGCCGATACGGGATCTCGGAAGCGCGCCTGCACATCGGAAGTTACGGCCCCTATCGCCCCACGAGCCCGAACAACACCGCCGACGGCCGCGCGCGCAACCGCCGCGTGGAGATCGTCATCTCAGGCGAATCGGCGCACACCTAAGCTAAGCCCACTTTCGCGGCCAGCGGGGCCCGCTACAACAACATCCCGCGCACTGTCTTCTCCACCGTCGCCCACTGTTCCGAACGCGGATCGACCGCCGCAAAGTGGTCGGCGCCCCCCAGCACCACGAGCCGAGCATCGTCTCCCGTGCGGCTCGCGGCTTTCTGATAGGCGTTGCTGATCTCGATGGGCACGACGGAGTCCTCCGTCCCGTGTAGCAGGCGAACCCTGACTCCCAGCGGCACTAGCTCGATCGGCGATGCTGTTCGGTAGCGCTCCGCTAATTTCTCCGGTGGCCCGCCCATCAACTCGCCCACCACGCCGTCACTCAGCCGCAACTCCCAGGCGCGCCGCAGGTCCACCACACCGGCAAGTGACACCGCGCCGCGCAGCGCCATCGGTTTGAGGCTCGCCAGTGGGTTGCCCTGTGGTATCCGGTGCCGTGCCGCCAGCCATACCGCCAGATGTCCTCCCGCCGAGTGCCCGATTGCCATCACTTTTTCCAGGTTGAGAGGATACTTCGTGGCTAGTTCCCGAACGTGGTCCGCGCCTGTTGCGGCATCGAGAAATGTGCCGGGCCAGCCGCCGCCGGGATTCCCGATGCGCCGGTACTCCACATTCCACGTGGCGATGCCCGCCGCTGTGAGCGCCGCGGACATATGGCCCGCGTATTCAAGACTGTATTTCACGCGCCAGAAGCCGCCATGAATCACGATGGCCAACGGGTGCGGTCCCGGCGCTTTCGGCAGGCGCAGATCGCCGAATTGCAAAGAGTCCGGCCCGTAGTGCAGGCGGGCGTCGGCCGGAGGCGCCGGCATGTCCAGAATTTCGCGCCCCATGGATTTGCAGGATGTCGTCCCGATCCACGCAGCGGGCGCGGCGCAGATGCCGAGCACGCGGCGACGGCTAACCATCGGCAGGCTCGTCGGGAGCCCCGGCCAGCGCGCGCCGCTTCATTTCGTTTCGATCAGCTCGCCCGATGGCCCGTCTACGTCCTCGACGCGCAGCTTCAACCGTTTCCGCGCATCGAGCTGCGCCACCGGTATTTCGAAACGTACCGCGATCATCCGGTCCAGGGTCTCGTGTGGCTTGATGTGGTCGTGCATCTTCAGCGTGTCGTTGTATTTCTGGCCGAGGATCGGATAGTACTGGAAGAGCCTGTCCGCGTCCACTTGCGCCACCGTGGCCCCCTCGTCCAATTTCCCGCCGGGTTCTTCGACGGTTGCGGTCACTTCTTTCACGATCACCGTATAGTCCGACGTGTTCTCTACGCGAAAGTCGATCACCGCGACGGAGCTGTTCTCATCCATGGCGATGGTGCGCACCTTGAGGATTTTCCCCGCCGGCTCGATGTGCGCGCCTCGCTGGATGTAGAGAACCCACACCACCGCGATGAGGATGACCGCGAGACCCACGCCGAATGCGGTGAGGAAGCGCTGATTGAGGTATTGGCGAATGTTAAGCTCCCACGGCTCTCACTTACAACTCTCCCACGATCCGTATCATTTCGCGCATCGACGTGTGTGCCGCCACGATCAGCGTGCCGTCGAAGATGTGCGTTTCAAGCCCAATCTGGCCCCGGTATCCGTCGCGCTCCAGCGCGCGCAGAATCGATTTCCAGTCGAGTTTCTCCGGTCCCTCCATTACGCCTTTGGCTTTGAACTGCACGTTTTCGATGCGGTTCTTGGGCAGCAGCGCGTAACCATCGGGAAACGGGGTTTCGTGATATTCGAGCGTGTTCTGCGGGTCCCAGTTCATGCCGATCCATGGCGAGGGAACGAGGGGCATGATCGCGCCCAGTTCCGCCGACGTCGCTACGTTGCAGGATTCCTCGTTTTCGATGAGCAGGCGGACCTTGGCTTCGCCCGCCACGTGCGCCATCTCCGTCAGCACCTCCGCGATGCGCGGGAACAGGGAGCGGGGCTCCTCCACCCGTGAACCGGTGAATACGCGGACTTTGTCGAAGTTCAAAATTTGCGCCGCGCGGATGGCCTGATCCAGCTCCTCCATCCGTCGCTCGAACCGTTGCGCGCCCTGGGCCAGGCGTTCGGCATAATGCTCGTCGTTTTCGCCGTGGCGCCGCGCGGGGTTGCTGCCCGGCCATGCGTATTTCAGCATCGAGCTATTCAGAAACGAGATGCGCAGATGGTTGGCTTGGAATTCCGCCGCCGCCGCCCGCAGTTCCGGCTCCGGCAGAAACGTGTATTCCTTGTGCGCGCCTGGAACCGAGCGCAGCTCGACCCATTGCAGTCCGAACTCTTTGGTGAACGCGATGGCCTCGGCGGGCGTGCGTCCGATCTCATCGGTAATCGCGCTGAGGTGCGACTTGTCGATGTTGTGGTGCTTGGCCGAAAAAAGGGGTGAGGCTGCTGCGATGCCGGCCGCAAGGACATCCCTTCGGGTCATGTTTTCGATCATAGCAAGTGGGTAGGATAGCCATCCCCGCATTTTGCAGGAACAAACCAGCATCGCTGTGGTGGCGCAGCCCCTCAGGCTGGGGGTCGAGACTCGTCTCGACCTTATCAAAGACATGCCGGCACGAGTGCCGACACAGCCGGCCGAGGGCCCGCGCCATACTTCGCCGCAACTCTTCACTGAACCCCCGCCTCACCACGCTAGAATTAACGCACCACCAAGCCAATGGACAGGGAGGAATGGCTGTCCTACGCTTATTAGAACCATCGATGAAATCTCTGCTACAACGATTCGCGTTTATTGCCGGCCTGATCGCGCTCACCATGCTGATGGGCACCGTCGGGTTCGCCGTCATCGAAGGCTATTCGCTGTTCGACGCCTTCTACATGACGGTCATTACCGTCAGCACCGTGGGTTACGCCGAGATCCATCCGCTCAGCCATGCCGGCAGGATCTTCAACTCGTTTCTCATTTTCTTCGGCGTTACCACCATGTTCTTCGCCATCGGCGCCATGACGCAGAGCATCATCGAGCTGGAATTGGGAGAATACTTTGGAAAGCGGCGGACCAGGCGCATGATACAGAAACTGGATAAACATTTCATCATTTGCGGCTACGGCCGCGTGGGACGGAATGCGTCCCAGGAATTGAAGCGTGCCGGGGTGCCGTTCGTGATCGCCGACCGCAACCCGGACCGGGTGGAACAAGCCATGCTGGCGGGACTGCTGGCCGTGGAGGCGGATGCCACGCGCGACGAGACCCTGCACGCGGTAGGCATCACGCGGGCGCGCGGCCTGGTCTCCGCGCTGGCTACCGACGCTGACAATCTGTTCGTCATTCTCTCCGCCAAGAATCTGAATCCGCAGCTTTACGTAGCCACGCGCGCGGGCGAGGAAGAAGCCGAAGAGAAACTCCGCCGCGCCGGCGCCGACGCGGTATTCGCGCCCTACACCGCGGCCGGCTACCGTCTGGCACAGGCGGTCTTGCGGCCACACGTTTTCCAGTTCTTCGATTTCGCGACAAAGAACATGGGGCTGGACGTGGACATCGAGCAGGTACGCGTGCAGGAGGTCAGCGAATTCGCCTCGCGCTCCCTCGAACAGGCCCGCATCCGCCGCGAGCTGGGCGTTATCGTGCTTGCCATTCGCAAAACCGATGGGCGCATGCTGTTCAACCCGCCGGCTGAAACCGTGATCTCCGTCGGCGATCATCTCATCGTAATGGGCGAGCCGACCAATCTGCGCGCGCTTGAAAGCATGATGTCGGTCGGGGCCGGCTCATGAAGCCCGAAACCATCGGCCTGATGGTGCAAGCGCAGGCCGGGCTGGGCGTGTTGCACCGGCTGACCGGCGTGATCGCCGAACATCAGGGCGACATCACGTCCGTCGAGATTCTCGAAAACAGCGAGCGCGATGCGCGCATCTATTTCGAGATCGCATTGCCCTCGCCGGTCGCTGAACTGGAGCGCGACCTGCGCGCGCTGCCTATTGTGAAGAGTCTCGAGGCCGTGAAGAGTTTTCAGCGTATTTACGGCAAGCGCATCATCATTGTCGGCGGCGGAGCGCAAGTGGGGCAGGTGGCTATCGGCGCCATCTCCGAAGCCGACCGCCACAATATTCGCGGCGAGCACATTTCCGTGGACACGATCCCGCTGGTGGGCGAGCAGCCGCTGGCCGACGCCGTCCGCGCCGTCGCACGCTTGCCCCGTGCCAAAGCCCTGGTGCTCGCGGGTGCGTTGATGGGCGGCGATATCGAGCAGGCCGTGCGCGAGGTACGCCAATCTGGATTACTGGTCATCAGCCTGAACATGGCGGGCAGCGTGCCGGACGCGGCCGACCTGGTGGTGACAGATCCCGTGCAGGCCGGCGTCATGGCGGTGATGGCCGTGGCGGATACCGCCAAGTTCAACGTGGAGCGGTTGAAGCGCCGCGTGTTCTAATCGATCTGTATCCCGTACTCCCGCAATAGTTCCCGCGCAGGCGAGTAAATCCGCACGAAATAGTTCCCCCGGCGCAGGCCCTTCGCAAGCAGTAACTTGATTCCTGTTTGCGCCGTGACGTCGTGCGCCTGAGCTTGTGCCACACCCTTCGCGTCGACCGCCTCCACCTCATACGAAGGCAGTAACGGCAACCCTGTGATGTCCAGGCTCAGCGTAAGTGGCCTGCCCGCGGGAGCGTGCAGCGCCTCGGAACCCCGGCTGGTCTCGAGAAACAATGCCAGCGGCTGCGGTGACGGTGACGAGCGCAACGTAAACCGTAGCGAAATGCCCGCCAGCAGCAGAGCCGCGATCCCCAGGGCGAACCCGATTCTCCGGAACGTGAGCGCCCCGGAAACCCGTGTCCAAAACTCTTTTTGCGATTCATCCTCTTGCTCCAGCCGGGCGGCCGCATTTCGCATGGCGGCCACGTAGTCGTCGATTTCTTTCAATTGCTGCTGGCAGTGCGAGCAAGCCAGTAAATGCTCTTCCACTTCGGCCAGCTCGGGCTCTATCAACGAGCCCATGGCATAACCTTCCAACAATTCGTCACTCGCGTGACCGCTTCGATCCAGTTGCATGACAGCACCACCCTCGTCTCCGGGACCGACCCCCGCGAGTCCGTAGTCTTCAATTCTGAAACAACCGCCTCAGGAGAAACGCGAGGCCGCTTTCCGCGTCAATCGCCGCTTGCCCAGCTCCCCAAACCGGGCCTTGGCGCGCGACTTCAGCAAACGAAACTGAGTTTCCGTCAAGTTCATTTGATCGCAGATCTGCTGCTGCGATTGCTCCAGCAAGTAGAAGCGCGTGAGAATCTCCCGATCGCGCTTCGAAATGCTATTCAAGACTCTCTTGGCAATCTGTTCGTGTTGCTGGTGGATGGCCGTTTCTTCCGGATCGCGGTTCAGATCCATCACCGCGGTCCCGGATTCGAGCCCCACCTGTTGCCGCCGGCTGTGAACCGCCTGATCGATGTGTGCGGCCACCTGCCGTCTCACCACCGTCCGGACGAAACCCATCAGCCGCTCAGGCTCGCGCAGCTCTCCCCGGCGCACGGCCTGCACCACGATCAGGAATGTATCGTGGACCTTGTCTTCCAGGTCCTGCGGTCCCAGTTGACGGCACAAATAGAACCTTACACCTCGTGAGAATACGCGATAGAGTTCCTCCATCCCGGATTGATCGTCGGCCCTGATCCTGTCGACTAGATCAATCCAATGCGGGGCCGACATCTGTGTGCTCGATCCTGACGGAGACTTTGTCCGGTATTTAAAAGAGTCAGGAAAAGGGCGCATGAATCCTCATTGGGCCTGTTACCACACGGAACTTTATGATTTCGAGGAAGGTGGAACGGCCCTTGGCGTTTTGGGTTGCGCGGTGGGCGCTCCGTTTGCGGTTTTGGTTGCGGAGGAGTTGTTTGCCTCGGGGTGCCGACTGCTTATCAGCATCACTTCCGCAGGACAAATATTGCCGGTTCGAACACC
>JBGPKX010000064.1:0-20643 GCA_041486185.1 Bryobacteraceae bacterium
AAGGAGCGGTGACCGGAAGGCCAGCCGTGGCGGTCAAACCATCTAGTGTCGTGAGTCACAGGATCATTGAAGAATTGCGGCGGCGTGTGGCGCAGGCGCTCGGCCTGCGGTGTCGGCACTCGTGCCGACACGTCTTTGATCGGAAGGGTCGAGACGAGTCTCGACCCAGCAGCCTGAGAGGCTGCGCCACGCGCTCTTCAATGAACTTCCGACTCACCTAGGAGTTTGTTGAAAACGCGACGTAACCGCTTCCTTACGGTCGCGGCTCGGAATGCGCTTGTTGAATTCAGAGCAGTTGTTGAGGTGCGCGTGAGCAAGCGGTGGAACTGCCCACCAGAGGTAGGGGCGCTGAGGATTTTCCCGTAGAGCAGAAACTACCAACTCTTTCTGCCCACTCTGTGATCAGGGGTTGACAGAGTTCTCGGGCGCCCAGGAGCCGTTCTGCCAGATGGTTGAGCCCGGGCTTTTACGGGACTCCAAACAAAGGGGATAGTTAGGACTCTATTCATGAACCTCGCATTGTGGTTCCGGCAAAGCAGTGTCAACGTGTTCTGGAACCCAATTTGCTCCACCAATTGTCGCTTTGTCACATCAATCATGTGCAAGGAGGTTTGGCGTGAAAACCCTGCCTGCAAGGGTCTGGTCTGGCCAACCCGCGATGGAAAGCCGGATCAGAACACGTGTGGCCTTCCCGAATTTCTATCGGCTAGCTAAGCCAGGGAGAAAAACACATGGCGCACAACCACGGTAATGAATATCAGGTCAAAATTGTTCACGAGGACGGAACTGAGGAACTGAGCGGCTGGATGAACAGCGAAGAGCAGGTAGTTCAGGTAATGGCTGTGGCCCGCAAGTCACAAGTCAGAGCTTGCTGGCTTCAGGAACGAAACGTTCTCTGTCCCGACTGTCTAGATAGGGAACAGAGAATCTTGGAATATCCCTTTACGGATAATCCATCTCCACGATGCAGCCCGCGCGATTCTCGTTATCTCCGGGCAGGGGGGCAATAGGATAAACGAAACGCCGTGGTTCTAGTTGACAAAAAGGCACAGCATTGCCCTTCCTGCGAACATGGTGGCGACAGCTCGGCGGCTATCCGCACGTCTCTGCAAAAGGAAGACAACCGATAGATCGCGGCGTCGGAATCGCGAACGTCTCAATGGTCAGCTATGCGCACCGCCAAGCCATCAAGCCGCCTTACTTCCGGGGCGCGGCGGCCGTTCGCCGGTAGATGGTTTCGAACTCCGGCTTGGAGCGGATGCTGAGGCTGGTCGATGTGGAAGTCGATGGCGTAGCGGGGCCTTCCTGCGGAGGGCGCGACGCGGCTTTTGCGTCGGGGTCGGCAACCGTCGTGCGAGTGTCCTTCACCAGTTTGCCGCCGGATTGCGCGGGGCGGTAGTCCAGGCGGTCGATCTGATCTTTCGGGATCGCCACCTGTTCTTTTTTGAGCGCGATGACTACGCTCTCGTCGGTGACCTCGTCGAGCTTTCCAAGCAGAGGTTGAGTCGTGGCCCTCTTGAAGACGCGGACTTCGGTGCCGCTCTTGAGCTCGCGCACCTTGTTCCAGGCGTCTTCGGCGGCGAAGACTGCCGCGGCGGTGAGGAAGAAGAAGAGCACTCGGAGCATGATGAACACCTCGCTTACGCCGCGAGTGTAGCAGAACGGCCGGTGCCTTGCTTAGCGCCAGGGCCGGAGTTTCGGGAGTTTGGAGGACCGCTACGAAAGCTCCCGAAACCTCGAAACAACCCGCGTAGTCCCCGAAACAAAAACTCGAAACCGAAGCTAGTTGAACCCTCGAGACCTGGAACTGAAGCGCTCGCGTGTACCATAACGTTCGTCAATCGGTTTGCTGGGAAAATAGGCAACGTGTTACCCAATTTCAATATTGGTTTTGACGAGATCAAAAGATACCCTCATAAGAGACTGTCAATAAAGGAGGAGAAGAACATGCTGATTCAGACACTTTTGGAGTTTGCGAAGGACGAACAGGGCCAGGATCTCATCGAATATACGCTGCTGCTGGCTTTTGTGTGTTTGGCGTCAGCCACACTGTTTATCAATGCAGGTCGTAGCGTTGCGGGCATCTGGACGGCCGCCAATAGCAGACTGGCTGCGGCCAACGCATCGGCCAGCTAGGAGTCGGATTGGCCGTGGCCCGGGCTGGTATGCCCTCAACCTAGTATTTTGGGTTGGGGACCGCGGTCTCAATGCGCGGCAAAACAGTAGAACAAGCCGTCTCCGCCCGTGGCCCGAAGGTTTTCTTGGCTGCAGCCGTTGGAAGGATGCGCGAAGTTCCATGAGGTCGGATTCACGCCGCCGCCCTGGCGGTCATGATGGCCCACATGGGCGCTGCCATCGGCGCTGGTCGTGGTCCAGTTGCCGCACGTCGTCTTGACGGGGTCACCTGTCAATGCCGTGCCGTCCAACTGCGAGCCGGTCAGGATATCGTGGCGGTTGGGATTGTCTCCCCGTCCGTTGACCACCTCTCCCTTTTCCGTAAGCGAGGTCTGTTTGCCGAGGTTGTTCTTGTCACTGTGCAGATCAGCCACGTTCTCGGCTACGCGGACGCCTTTGGCGTTGTACCACGGGCCCTCGCCAATGCGGTCGCGCGCATTGACGGCCGGCTGACCGCCGGAGGCGGTGGCGCTGAGGTAGGCGTGCCAGGTACGGTTGCCCGCTCCGGCGGCCGCGGCCAAGGTTTGACAATGCTTGTCAGCTCCGGTCAAGCCACCGAGATTAGCTCCATCGCCGGGCCCTTTGCTCGTGATGAAGAAACTCATGGTGTTCTGCGCGCGCAGCAGGTGTGAGCCGAGGACAGCAAGCAGGATCGTGCCAAAAACAATTTGCAGTTTACTCAATCGAACCTCCTACCGTCGTGCATCATGACGGCGGCCATACATTTTACCGGTAGTTAGCGTAACACACAAGACCAATCGACGATGCCTTGACATTCTAGGCATCCAGCCCTATTCTAGTCTCGAATGTCTAGGCATGACGAAACAACTCGCGGGGATGCCGAGCTGCTGCAGGGGACGCTCGACATGTTGATCCTGAAGATCGCCGCCCTACGGCCCATTCATGGATATGCGATGGTCCAGCGACTGCAGCAGATCTCACGAGACGCGTTACAGATCCGTCAGGGCTCGCTTTATCCCGCACTTTACCGGCTGGAAAACCGCGGGTGGTTGAAAGCCGAATGGAAAACGACCGAAGGCGGCCGCGAAGCCAAATACTACAGTTTGACCAGGGCGGGACGGCGGCAACTCGATCAGGAGACGGCCGGGTGGAAGCGTCTGTGTCAGGCGATCTCCTTGATTCTCGAGACCGCGGAATGAGGGATTCGGGATGAGGTGGAATTCGTGGTTCAAGCGGCGCCGGTGGGAACAGCGGATGAATGCCGAGTTTCGATTCCATTTGGAGAGCCAGACCGAAGACTATATCGGCCAAGGTCTCAGCCGAGAGGAAGCGGAGTTGCGGGCCCGTCGCGAATTCGGAACGCTGGCGTGGGCGAAAGACGAATGTCGCGACCAGAGGCCTCTCGAATGGCTCGCTGACCTGCTGCGGGACTTTCGTTACGCCTTTCGCTCGCTGCGGCGGACTCCCGGATTCGCAATCACGGCAATTGCGACGCTCGCGCTAGGAATCGGCGCCAATACCGCCATTTTCAGCTTGGTCCACGCGGTCTTGTTGCGTTCACTGCCGTACCCGGAACCGGGCCGGCTGGTTCGTGTGGCATCCGTCACTCAGGGCGATGTCAGCATTCCCCAGTATGAGTTCTGGAAAGAACACGCGTCTGCCTTCGCCACTGCGGCTGGTTATCGCGGCGGCGGCGATGGGAGCCTCGTTTCTGGAACGAAGCGGGAATGGGTTCAGGTCATGGTAGTGACGGCCGACTTCTTCCGCACCTTGGGCGTCAGCCCCACCTTGGGCCGTGAGTTCCATCCTGAAGAAACCCGCCCGAATGGACCGCAGGCAATCATCTTCAGCGACAACCTGTGGCGGCGCGCCTTCGACGCCGATCCCGGCGTGTTGGGGCGGGTGATCACTCTCGAGAATACAAATTACACCGTGGTGGGCGTGTTGCCGCGCGGCTTCTGGTTTCCGCAAAGCGCCGATGTGTTTGTGCCGCTGCGACCGGCTGGAGGCGTCTCCGATAAGGGCGCCAACACGGAGATGATCGCGCGCCTCAAGCCGGGCGTCAGCCTTCGGCAGGCCGAGGCTTCGATGGCGACCGTAACAGAGAGCTTCCGCCGCGCGATGGCCGGCGATGTCCTGGCGGATTATCGCGGCCTGACGTTGATCCCTTATCAGGAGTGGCTCACGGGCGATGTCCGGCTGAAGCTGCTGTTGTTGTTCGGCGCGGTCGTTTTGCTGCTTCTGATTGCGTGCTCGAATGTGGCCAGCCTTCTGGTGGCGCGTCTGGCTGCCCGGCAAAAGGAGATCGCCGTTCGTATGGCGTTGGGAAGCGGCTCGGGCCGGCTGCTTCGGCAATTCCTGGTGGAGAATATCCTCCTGGGCGTGGCCGGCGGTCTGACCGGACTTCTTGGCGCGTACTGGCTATTGGACGGGCTGGTCGCGCTAATGCCGTTCCAACTTCCGGCATCCGTTCCTATACGCCTGGATTTGCCCGTGCTGGCCTTCACGTTTGCGATTGCGCTGGGGACGGGATTGGTTTTCAGCCTGGCGCCGCTTGTGGCTGCGGCGCGGCTCGATATCCAGGAAACACTCCGCGCAGCCGGACGTTCTTCCGGAGCCGGCGGCACTCGCCAGCGCACGCGCAGTTTCCTGGTGGTGAGCGAAGTAGCCTTGTCGGTGACTCTTCTGGTGGGCGCCGCGCTATTGATCCAAAGCCTATATCGCCTGCATCGGGAGCCGCTCGGATTCTCGCCCCGGGGGCTGATCACTTTTTGGACGCCGCCCTCGCCTGAACGGCGCGGCAAAGCCGTCGAGCTCCGGAATTTTGAGGCCAGGCTGCTGGAACGGCTACGCGCAATGCCAGGCGTTCGCGGTGTGGCTGCCGTGAACGTTCTCCCGCTTACTAATCAGAATAATTTCCCGACACAACGTGAGGGACATCCGGAGCAGAGCATAGGCGGGATGGAGATTCGCATCATCACCCCGGAATACTTCGAGGTCATGGGAATCCCGCTCCGCCGCGGCCGACCGTTCACCGGCGCCGACACAAGCGCCGCTCTGCCGGTAGTTCTGGTGAATGAGACCCTGGCTCGCCAGTGGTGGTCAGAGGGCAATCCGCTCGGCGACCGGATACGCATCGGCCGGTATCACGGCCAGGATCTGGGGGACGTACCGGACTCGCCACGCGAAGTTGTGGGTGTTGTCGCCGACACCAAAGCGGTATACCTGAAGGCGCCGCCGCGTGCGACCGTCTACATTCCCTCGGCGCAGGCCCCCTGGATGACCGATGGCATGACTTGGGTGGTACGAGCCGGTGTCGTCAAGGGGGTGGCCGAACAGTTGCGGCAGGTGATCGCCGAAATCGACCCCCAACAACGCGTGGAGCGCATGCGGACCATGGAGCAGATTGTCACCTCGGTGACCGCCGATTCGCGTTTTGATGCCTGGCTGTTCGGCGGGTTCGCCGGCCTGGCGCTTCTGCTCACCGCGGTTGGCATCTACGGGCTACTGTCGTTCTCTGTTGCGCGGCGAACGAGCGAGATCGGTACCCGCATGGCGCTCGGTGCGCGACGCGCGGATGTATTGAGACTTGTCCTCAAACAAAGTTTCACGCTGATCGCGATCGGCTTATTCGCGGGGCTGGCGGGGGCGGCGGTGCTGACGCGCTCCCTATCGAGCCTGCTCTTCGGCGTGGGCGCCACCGATCCGCTCAGTTACCTGACAGTCTCAGCCCTGCTGGTCTTGGTCGGCGTCCTGGCGAGTTATCTCCCGGCGCGCCGTGCCACGAAGGTCGATCCCATTGTCGCCCTGCGCTGTGAATGACACGGTGCGTGGGAAGAAGCTGTATGCTCCACAATCGCTATGGGCACGGATCGTTGGTAACGGAGATGGTGAAGAAGGCTCCGCCTTCAACTCCGATGGTGACAAATCCCACCGCTTGATTTGCGCAAACGGCAAGCGACCCATTGAAGATCTTCGAAGAATCGATGTCGTGTCCGAATATCGCAGGGTCGGTCACCACGAAGGATTCTTGACCCTTGGGCGGCAAAGTTTTCGTGACGGTGCTCTTGATCGTACCGTCGGACTCCAATAGCTTCATCGTCACCGTCGTATTGCTGCTATTGGGATTGGCGACTGCGATACCGGCGTTGTACCCTAGAGGGCCGTTTAGCGAAACTGGAAAGCGGAAGGTTTTGGCGGCCGCGGTCGATTGTGCGCCCACCGCGCCCCTGATTGCGGTGGCCGGTTGTGTCGTGGGTTTGGTCGAGGGAGCATAGTCAAATAGGCTGAAGACATTTAGAGGAGCGGTCGATTTTGCAGTCGCCCAGGTCACGGTCGTAGGGCCGGAATTTCGTTGACTAGGGTCGGAATCGATAACCTGGACCTGGTTCTTCTTGATTTGGAGATGCTGCGTATCTTGCAGCCCCTGCTGGCCTTCCAAAGGCACCAAAGCAGGCACGCCGGTCTGCGAGAAGAATGCAATGTCCACCGTCGCATCGCTCGTGCCGCTGTTTGCCAGCACAATCCGTGTGCTATATCCGCCACCGAAGGGAAAGTGGGCAATGGTGTATGCATGCGAGACCGTCGTGGTGCTGGCCGCGGCGGGCTGGGAAGCCAGGGCGCTGTCGAAGATGGAGCGAATCGACTGAGGCTCGTTGGAAACTTCCGCCGGCGTCTGCGCCGCAGCAATTCTTATAGAAATTGCAATAAATGTAAACAGCCGAATGGATTTCACGCTTCCCATTTTTCGGCAATTTCGTGGGACGTGCAAGATTTGGCGCCCAGAGTTTACGTGTGCAAGTGTTATATCTTCGCGCAACCGCCGGGACTGAAAATTGGTTTGAGTTTAGGATCTGCCCAAGGGCCATGGCCCTTACGTGTACAAGTCAACTTGATTCTGACATTTGATCGACTGCGCGGAACGGCAGGAGATTCTCGATCAGGCACGGCAGGAGGCGGCCGGAGGGGTCATACGGGGTTTCGTCGTCCTGCTGCTACTCACTTTCACCACCGGCGCGCGCTTCGAGACTGGCTAACGCGGTTTTCACGATCTCTTTATCGAGCTCCAGCGCAATGGCTTGTGGCTCGTCGGCGCCGGCGGCATAGCTCAGCGTCCGAAAGTGCCTGCGCTCTTTCAAGAACGGCACCGGTGAGACCGTCTCCTTCTTAGCCTGTATCCCTTTCCTTACAGGTTGGGGCGCCGCCACGCGATTGGGGGTTAAAAGCGTTGCGCTTTTCGGCGGCCTACCTCGCCTGGGAGTCTGGACGGCTGACAAGCGCTCGAGCGCAAGAATTACCTCGTTTATCTCGTTGAACTGATGTCGTAAGTCGGAAATGATTTTCTTCAAATCCATAAGTCACTTTTTGATCGCGAGAGTTGACGCAGCCGGTTGTTTTTGGCGTATCTATGCACGGGATCTGATCTGATTGCTCGTACACGCGCCAAGCATCGTCCAGTTGTTCATGAAGGTGTAATTCCAGTGCCGCGCGCTCTGGTCCGTTTTGCCTGACAACACAAGAATACGGTGCTCGACCTGTGGGGCCTACTAGACCTAGGTCCTAGGGTCTTTACCGGATGTCGCAATGGAGGCCAGGATAGTGTCGACGTTTCCTCGCAGAGCTGCACGCATCCCTTCGATACGGCTGGCCGCACTCCTTCGTTCGACTGGCCGCTTTCAGTTCGCCCGAATGATCAGAGCTTCTTGTCAGGTCGCGCAAGCCGGAATGCCAAGTGAGAATCCGGCACGGCGTAGTGGACGTCTCACAGGCACGCTTTGAGCGGGCCGCCAGGAAACTGCTCCCCAAACGAACTCTTCATGAGGTAAGTGCCATAAAACAAGTGCGTTAGATGAAATCTTGGATTGACAACGACACCTGTGATCAAGAGGGAGTGTTAACTAAAGCTATCAGCGAAAACCGGGTATTTTCCTGATTGTTAGGAATTATCCGAATGTGTGAAACGTGAAAAGGGCGGCAACGGCAAGCCTTCCGGAGCCAGTCTCGGAGGACCATCGGTTTGCCTAGCCGGAGCCGCCCCCGAACGAGCCTTTTCAGGCACCCGGTTGAATTTTCACCTTACGCATCCATCTCATACGCCAATCTGAGCCATGTCTTCACGTCGTCATCAATATCCGCGGCAGACGTGATTGGGACGCGATGGGTGATGCGGTCCTTTTTGGCAAAGCCGCCAGTGTCGATGAGACGGCCGGTGGGCTTGGTGTCCTTGAGGGCAAGACCGAAATCGATACGCGTGTTCGTAGTAGGTTTGATCTGCGCAAACACGTGGTTGCGATACAACGGGACGATAGTCTGGCACGGGCACGCCTTCACGTCCTTTCCCTGTTTCAGGCCAAGCTGCAATAGCTGGTCGTAGAGGGGGCGCAGCGCGGCCTTTACGCCGCTGAACATCTCCGCAACATACTTTTCCGCGGCTTCGAGATAGGCCTGGCGATCGTCGGTCTCGGTTCCTTTGCCCTCGGCCCTTTCCGCAATCCACCAGGCGGAGTTTGTGCCGAGCTTGTGGCTGGTCTTGAGCCACTCGCGGCGATCTTTTTCCGTGCGCGGCCCGGACTTCCTGACCAGTTGAATCCACTCGTCGAGTGATTTGCCCGTTTTTTCCGAAAGGGTCGCGACCCATTTTTGCGTCGCCAGCACGCCGGGATGGACGCCGTAGAGCGATTTGCGTTTCGCTTGGCTGGTATGCGGCATGCAGAGGATCATACGCCGGCCGTCGGCGCCGTTCAACTGCATATGCATTGCATATACAACGAAAAAGAACGATGTTCGAGTGGGACCGGAACAACCTCGGCAGCCTACGATCTCGACGCCGGACAAAGGCGTGATTATCTCGAGAGACGGGCGCAAGGAGAGTGAAGCCATGAATATGAAAGCGGTACAGATGCCAAAGTTCAAGAGCGAGAGCGAGGAGGCGGATTGGTGGGCCAGCTCGGCGGGGCGTACTTATGTGAAGCAGAAATCGGCCGCGGTCAAATCGAAAGGAACCAGGTCCGTGGGATCGAGCCTGGTTGCGAAACTAAATAAGAAGAGCAGCGTGCAGATCGCTATTCGGCCGCCTGAAGGCGACCTCGCGCAGGCCCGCAAGATCGCAGGCCGCAGGGGCATTGGATACCAGACGCGGCTAAAAATGCTCGTGCGCGAGGGCCTCGTACGCGAAGGCCGGCGCGGCTGAGAGTGGCAGGCAAGACCCGCGATCTCTACTCCACCCGCTCCAAAAGAACCGACGTGCTGTCGAAGTCGCCCGTCAGGTGCAGGTTCAGGCCGTGGTTCTGCAAGTAAGCTCCGCTCGCCGTGTCGAGTTTGTCCACCAGCTTGCGGCCATCGAGCGCCCTGACCCGATATACGCCACGCTCGTCCAGTCCGCGCAACCGGACCGCCGGCGCCGGCCGTTCGTACTGCTGCGAGTGCAGGAAAGCGAACAGCACCGACTGTTTCCCGTCTTCCGAAACGTACTGATTGGCCGTAAGCTCTCCTTCGCGCGGCGAGAACAGGCGGTAGAGCCTGCCCTGTTGCACGGTCGAGCGAATGGTCTTGTAGTAGGCGATCATTTTCGTGGCTAGCGCGAAGTCGTCGCTGGTCCATTTGTTCAGATTGTTGCCGATGCCGAGCGAACCCATCATGGCGACAAGGAATCTATATTGCAGGGACGTCGTCCGTCCATTGGTATTGGGTACGTCGGTTACCCAGGCCATCATCGCCTGCGCGGGGTAGGCGTAACTGAAGCCCTCTTGAATACGCAGCCGGTCGAAGGCTTCGGTATTATCGGAGGTCCAGACCTCGTCGGTTCTTTTCATGATGCCCAGATCGACGCGCCCTCCGCCGCCCGAGCAGGATTCGATTTCCAGTTTCGGATGCCGGACGCGGAGCCGGTCCATGATCTCGTAGACATTGGTCGTGTATTTCACCCAAATTTTCTTCTCGTTCGCCGGACCCGCTTCGGGCCAGCCCGGCTCGGAGAAATTGCGGTTCATGTCCCATTTCAAGAAAGCGATGTTGTTTTCCGAGACGAGCTTGTCGAGCCATGCGAAGGTATACTCTTTCACGTCTTCCCGCGCCATGTTGAGGATCAACTGATTGCGCGCCTCGGTGCGCGCACGCCCGGGGAAATTCATCACCCAGTCGGGGTGTTTGCGATAGAGGTCGCTATCCGGGTTCACCATCTCCGGCTCGACCCAGATGCCGAAATCCATGCCCAGGCTGTTCACGTACTGGATGAGCGGCTGCAGGCCGTTCGGAAATTTCTTCGGGTTCACGTACCAATCGCCCAGGCCTGCGTGATCGTCGTTGCGCGCGCCGAACCAGCCATCGTCCATGACGAATCGCTCGACGCCGATTTTGGCGGCTTTCTCGGCCAGCGCTTTTTGTCCCGGCTCGTCCACGCCGAATGTGGTGGCTTCCCAGGAGTTGTAGAGGACTGGCCGGGGCTTGGCCGTAATGCCGCCGGGCAGGATGAACTCGCGCGTGAAGCGGTGCAGCATGCGCGAGGCTTGGCCGAAGCCGCGGTCGGTGAAGCCGCCGTAGAAGGGCGGGGAGTTGAGCTGCTCGCCGGGATTCAGCCGGTAGGCGAAATCGAAGGTGTTATAGCCTCCGGTGACACGCACCTGTTGATGCGGGGTCTGCTCGACCGAGAACTTCCACGACCCGCTCCAGCCGAGAGCGCCGAACCACACTCTGCCGTGGCCCTGATCGGCGCGAGCGCCGTTGGCTTGGGGCGTATCACCCTCGGACGTATCACCCTCGGGCGCATTAATGGCGAACCACGGATTGGTTTGATGGCTGGTGGTGCCGCGCCGGCTCTCCAGCACTTTTACTCCGGGATGGATTTCCTCCCGCACCAGTTGCGTCTCACCCGCCCAGCGCCCCTTCAAATAACTCAGACGGTAGCCATCGCCCGGCGGCAGATACCAAACACCGGCCTGCGCGCTCTCGATGGTGATGGGTTGCGAGGTCTTGTTCTCGATGACGGCGTGCTTCTCGATGATGCCGGCGCCGGCATACACGCGGTAGTAGAGGTTGGCGATCAGATCGTACTGGATGTCCTTGGTCACGACGGCGAGCGTGTCGCCGTGAATTTCGTGGCTGATATAGCGCAGTACCAGGTCGCGGTTGCCGTCATCGAGCGTCACTTTGAGGCACGGCTCGGTATACATATTGCTTCCCCAGCCGGCGTACTCGCCGGGCGTGGTGCTGGCGGGGCCGTCGAAGGAAGCCCATTCGCTGGAAGAGTGGACCGCCGCCAGGTCGGCGTCGCGCCACAACTTCTTGCCCCAGTAAACGTGCTGCAGCTGATTGCGCTCGTTTATGCCAAAAACATAACTGGAGTTATTTGTATCGAGCACCCAGAGCTTCTTGTCCGCCAGGTAGCGGACGGAGTCTTGCGCGTGGCCAGAGGCGCACAGCGCTGCGCCAACGAGGAGAGAGCAACCAAGGCGATGGATCACCGAACCATGATATTGCAGCCGGGATATTTCGAGTGGGGCGGCTCTCCTGCGTCGCCGGATGCAGCGGCAACGTCGAATCCCCGCTCGTGCCGGCGTTGACAGTTTTGTCGTTGATCCGGGCATCCGGTGGCCCGTGTGGGACGGTTCACCCGCGTGAATATTGCTCCAGTCTTGCGTTTCGCCCCTTTGGAAATCCCATTTGCCCCTGTAAAAAAAGTTAAACTCTCACGAATTGCTGGAATTTGGGGCGGCTCTTGGCGTATATTTCAAATCAGTTGCTTTGGGTTCCCGAAAGGGGATCGAGAGGCTGTTTGTTTGATACCTCTTGCCAGTGTGCTCAGGTTCCAGGCGGAACTGTCCTGGACTTCGGCAGGGAGGTACTCGGATCGTTTTTCACGTTATCCTAAGGAACACATCGCGGTCCAGCACAAGGGAGGATTCCATGAATCGGCGATTTCACTATCGGATGAGTCTCTTTTCCGCACCGGCAGTCCCGGGCATTACCACGCTCGGGGGGCAGGCCGGCATCGCAGGGATGAAGAAGATTTTCGTCCTCGGCGCGGCCGCTCTGCTTTTCGCAGTTGCGGCATGGGGTCAAGGATCCAGCGGAACCATAACCGGAACAGTTACTGATCCTAGTGGCGCGTTGGTGGCGGGGGCCGCGGTAACCGCCGCGAATACCGGAACCGGAGCAGAGAAGAAGACGACAACCGGCGCCACCGGTTCGTATAGCCTGGTGGAATTGCCGCCGGGAATGTATAGCATCACCGTCGAAGCCACCGGATTCACCAAGACCACTCTTTCCGCACAGCGGCTGATCGTCGCCAGCAACCTGCATTTGGACGTTACTCTTCAGGTGGGCGCCATCACCGAAAGCGTGACGGTGGATACGGCAGCGCCGCAAGTGAACGCCGACGATGCGCAACTTGGCCGGTCCCTGACGGTGATTCCGGATCTGCCCATTTTGGCGGGCAACGGAGGCCGGAACGCGCTGTCGCTCATCGGTTTGCAGCCCGGCGTCACCCTAACCCCTGGAACTGCGGCCCAGGTCGCAGGCAACGTGGTTGGCGACTTCGAAGTCAACGGCCAGCGATCGCAGGCCAACAATTTCATTCTGGATGGCGCCGACGCCAACGATCTGGCGATCAATATTCCGGACGCCGTCGATGTGATCTCGCCGAATGCCTTGGGCGAGTTTCGCGTGGTCACGGGCGCTATGAAGGCCGAGTACGGGCGGAACTCCGGCGCGGTGATCGAAACTACGATCAAGTCCGGCACCAACTCCTTCCACGGCGGGGCGACGGAGATCTTCCGGAACAAGGTCCTCAACGCCAACAACTTCTTCCAGAACGCGTCATCCAACCCCAGGCCTCCGTTCAACCTGAACGATTTCGACGCGAACGTCGGCGGTCCGGTGATCAAGAACCGAACCTTCTTCTTCGCTTCGTACCTGGGCTTCCGGCGCGTCTTTGGGGTGACGAACTCGGGCACGGTTTTCACGGATCAGGAACGGGCCGCCATCCTGGCGCACGGCGTGCCTGCCGCGCAGGCCATCGTCAACATCACGCCGCCGGCGTCCCAGGGAGACACGCTATTCAGCGCGCCCAAGGATTCGCTGAACCGCGACCAAGGGGTGTTCAAGATAGATCACCGGATCTCCAACGCGAACAACTTTTCGGTTTCGTATTTCACCGAGCGATCCACGGACAACAGCCCTTTTTCGTTCGGCGGGCCGACCATCCCAGGCTTTGGCGAACTCGACCTGGTCACCTACCACAATGTCGCGCTGCACGATACGCATACCTTCAGTCCAAATGTGGTGAACCAGGCGATAGCCTCCTTCCATCGCCGCGATCAGCCCGGCGTATTCCCGGCGAACACCACCACACCGGCGAGCCTGGGCTTTACAGGAATCATTCCCGACGATCCCGCCGCAGCCGGCCCGCCATTTATCCTGATCAACACCATCAACATCGGCAACACCTATCAGGGACCCCAGGCGCGGCGCGATAACACGTGGCAGTATGGGGACAACCTCAGTTGGAATCACGGGCGGCATTCGCTGAAATTCGGCGCGGACTACAAGGCTTTCGAGCAGAACCAGATCTTCGACTTCATCAACAATGGTTACCTCGATTTCACGGGCGACGCCACCAACAACGGCCTCATCACCATGATTCCCGGCTTGGAGGGCGACCCCAACGCGTCGGCCATCAACGATTTCGCGAAAGGATTTATTTCGGGGTTCTACGATCAGTCCAACGCCAACAAGCAGGGCCTCCGCGCCAAGTTCTTCGGCGCTTATGCGCAAGACGATTTCAAGATCACGCGCAACTTTACGATGAACATCGGCGTGCGGTACGAGTACGGCTCCCCGCTCACCGAAATTCTGAATCGCGTCAACAGCTTCCGGCCGGGCCAGCAATCCACGGTCTTTCCCACGGCTCCCGTCGGACTGGTATTCCCGGGTGACAAAGGGATCAGCGCGTCGACCATCAACCCCGACCGGAACAACTTTGGCCCGCGAATCGGCTTCGCCTGGGACCCGACCGGCACCGGCAAGCTCAGCATTCGCTCCGGATTTGGAGTTTTCTTCAACACGGTCGAGTCGGAGTTAGCCCTGCAGTTCCTGGCAGCCGCGCCCTTCGGGGCTCAAGTAGTCGCCGTTGGATCCACTGACATGACCAATCCCTACCAGACGTCGGTGGCGCCACTCGCGCAGAACCCGTTCCCGTTCAAGGTTGCCAAACCCGGAGACACGTTTGATTTCACGTCCGTGGCGCCGGTGGGCCTGACCATGATGGACCCGAAGTTCGCCACGCCCTACGCGTTCCAGTACGATTTCCAAGTCCAGTATCAGGTGGCGCGCGACTGGCTGGTGGATGCAGCCTTTGTGGGCAGCCAGGGACGAAAGCTGGAGAACCGCCGCGACATCAACCCGGGGCTGTATACATCCACGGCGACGGTCTTTGACGATCAGGCCCGGGGCGTGTACAACCTTAATAACCCGCAGAACGACGCCTACTTCGGCGCGGTCTTCGGCACCATCACGGACCAGCTCACGGATGCCACTTCGACCTACAGCAGCCTGCAGCTTAGTCTGGAAAAACGCACCTCGCATGGGCTGACGTTCACCAACGCATACACCTGGGCGCATTGCATCGATACCGGTTCGGGGTTGCGCGCGAATTCAAACCCGTTCAACGCCATGGCGGATCGCGGCAACTGCGACACCGACGTCCACCATCGATATGTCGGCAGCGTGATCTACGAGCTTCCGTTCTACCGCGACCAGCATGGGTTCCTCGGCCATCTGCTTGGCGGCTTTAATATCGCCAGCGTGATTGCTCTCCAGACCGGGCTGCCGTTCGACATCGTCGACGGCGGCGACCGCTCACTGACCGGGGCCGGCGACGATCGCCCGGATTACATTGGCGGCGACGTCAAGTTCGTCGATCCGCGCACCAATCAGTTCGGCAAAGCTAATTCGTATTTCGACGGCACTGGAGGGGGAACGCCCGACGGCGCCGGTAACCCCTACTTCCGCCGCGTGGGCAGCGGGGGCTCGGCCGAGAATGGCGCGGGCCGGTATGGAAACTTCGGCCGCAACGTGTTCCATGGGCCTGGAGTTCTCAATACCGACCTTTCGATTTCGAAGCGAACGCGCATCACCGAAAGGCAAACGCTCACGTTCCGCGCCGAAGCATTCAATTTCTTCAACCACACGCAGTTCTTCAGTCCGGGGAACGGGGCGAGCCAGAATTTCATCGATTCGCCGTCGTTCGGCCAGGTGACGCTCGCGCGTGACCCGCGCCTGGTTCAGCTCTCGCTTCGCTACACGTTCTGACGTCCGCTGTTTGCCGCCTGGGTGGCATTGGCTTGGGGCCAGTGCCACCCTCGGCAGCCCGTGGCGCGGGCCCTGGGCCTTCGGTGTCGGCACTCGTGCCGACACGTCTTTGATCGGAAAAGGTCGAGACGAGTCTCGACCCAGCAGCCTGAGAATCTGCGCCACATCCCATCTTCAACGGAGTTCTGAATCGCCAGAGGCTTGCGCGCGATGCGACCGGCTGCTATTTTGACGGCATGGTGCGACGCCTCGTCTTTGCCAGCCTGTTTCTCCTGATTCTCTCCGTGGGCGCTTTTGCGGATGACGCCGTCCAAGGCAGTTATGTGGGTGACTGGAGCGGCGCTTCCGGCGCAGGCGGCAAGTTCAAACTGTCGGTTGCGCCGGAAAGCGGCAAGCCGAAGTGCACTGTCAGCTTCGAATACGCGGGCCAGGAAGTCGCAACCAACGTCACGCTCTGCAAGGTCGAGGGACCGAAAATCGAGGCGCAGTACGATTTCGATCTGGGCGGCAACCGTCTGCAATCCACGATTCATGGCGAGCGGAAGGGGAGCACGCTCGAGGGGAAATATCAAACCAAAGCGCTGGATGGCGGCTCCGCGGTAGACCAAGGCGATTGGAAAGCGGCGCCCGCGCAATAGACCGCCGTGAGCTTACGCGAGCGATTGGCGGAGGTGCGAGACCGCATCGAGCGCGCAGCAGCGCGTGCCGGGCGCGATCCTTCTTCCATTACGCTGGTGGCGGTAACCAAAGTGTTTCCCGCAAGCGCGATTTGCGAAGCCTACGAGGCCGGCCTGCGGGATTTCGGCGAAAATTACGTGCAGGAGTTCGAATTGAAAGCGCCCGAAATCGGCGACGTCACGGGCGCGCGTTTTCACTTGATCGGGCATCTGCAATCCAACAAGGCCAGGAAGGCGGCCGAATTGTTTTCCGTGATCCAGACGGTGGATTCCGCAAAGCTGGCACGGCGTCTGGATGAGGCGGGCCGGCCGCTGGACATCATGCTCGAAGTGAAGCTTTCGTCCGAGGAAGCCAAGAGCGGCGCCGACCCCGCCGAGCTGCCTGGTCTCATCGACGCCGTGCGCGGGTCGAAGAATCTGCGCTTGCTGGGGCTCATGACCATGCCGCCCTGGTCGGACGATGCCGAACCCTCCCGCCCCTATTTCCGGCGTCTGCGCGAGGTGGCGTCGCAGTTCGCGTTGCCGCATCTTTCGATGGGCATGTCGCACGATTTCGAAGTGGCCATCGAGGAAGGCGCGACTTTCATTCGCGTAGGAACGGCGCTGTTTGGAAAGCGCAGAAAGCCGTGATCGTCGGTTTCGATTCGCCGCTGCCTCCGGCGCACACCGGCGTGGCCGACTATTCCGCAGCACTCATCGGCGCACTGCGACGTCACGGAACGGTAGAAACGAACCCGGCGCGGGCCGACGTGTGGCTTTACCATCTGGGCAACAATCAGCTGCATCGCGAGACGTACCGCCGCGCTCTCACGCGGCCGGGCGTGGTGGTCCTCCACGACGCCGTGCTGCAGCACTTTTTCCTCGGTTCACTGAGCGAACAAGAATACGTTGACGAGTTCGTGCACAACTACGGCGAATGGCAGCGCGGGGTGGCACAGGACCTCTGGCGCGGCCGCTCCAGTTCGGCCACGAACGACCGCTACTATGCGCGCCCCATGCTGCGGCGAATCGCCGAGGTTTCACACGCCATCGTCGTCCATAACCCCGCGGCAGCTCGCATCGTGCGGGAACATGCACCGAACGCCCGCGTGGTCGAGATCCCGCTCCTGTTTGCGCCTCCACCACCGCTCTCCGGCTCGGAAGTCCTGAGATTCCGCCAGACGCGGAACCTTTCCGCACGCCATTTCGTCTTCGGCGTTTTCGGCTACCTACGCGAATCCAAGCGCATCATGAATATTTTGCGGTCGTTTGATGCGATTCACCGCGCGGCGCCGCAGACGATGCTGCTGTTGGCGGGTGAATTCGTGTCCAGCGATCTCGCGCGCGCCGTCGAGCCGTTTCTCCAGCGGCCCGGAATTCTACGCCTGCCTTATTTGCCGGAGCGGGAGTTCTGGATTGCGGCATCGGCCGTGGACGCTTGCATCAACCTGCGCTATCCCGCTGCCGGGGAAACGTCCTTCATTTCAGTGCGCCTGATGGGCATCGGGAAACCGGTCATGGTCACCGCGAGCGAAGAGACGTCGCGCTTTCCCGAGAACGCGTGCTTCCGCATCGCGCCCGGTGTTGCCGAAAAGGCGAGTTTGATAGAACATAGTGTTTTAGCTGCGTCACTTCCGCAGACCTCGCGTGAGATCGGCGCAAGGGGAGCCGGGCACATTCGTTCGTCTCATTCACTGGATCGTGTCGCGGAACGGTATTGGGAAACGTTGTGCGACTACGGACACTAATCCTGCTGGCGTGGTGTAGTTTTGCCGCGCGCGCATCCACGCCGGAGATCGTTAAACGCCTGCACGTGAGTATTCCCATGCGGGACGGCGTGCGCCTTGCCGCCAACATTTTCCTTCCTTCGGACTCCGCGCATTTTCCGGTTATCCTGGTGCGCACGCCTTACAACAAGGGCGATGATTTGCTGCCGGGTTACCGCTTTTTCGTGGACCATGGTTACGCCATGGTGGTCCAGGACGTTCGTGGGCGGTTCGAGTCTGAGGGCACCTTCGATTTGTTCACGCAGGAACCGGGAGATGGCGACGACACGCTGAACTGGATTGCGCGGCAGCCCTGGTCGGATGGCAAAATCGGCATGCTGGGCGGTTCTTACCTGGGCATCGCGCAGTGGAAAGCGGCGTGGCTGAATAATCCGCATTTGAAGGCCATTGCGCCGGTGGTTTCGGGCTATGACGATTACATGGACCGTTTCTATTCGACCGGCGGAGCGTTCCAGCTTGGGCACCGTCTGCTGTGGATGTCGGAGAATCTGCATACCCCAGGTTTCATTCCCCCGGATTTCGGCAACTTCGTGCGCATTCTGCCGCTGCGCAGCGCGGATCGTGCCGCCACCGGCCAGCGGCGCGACATTTTTCAGAAGGCGCTCGATCACCCTATGTACGATGCCTTCTGGCGCACCACCAGTACGCGCGCGCACCTCGATCAGATTCACGTGCCCGTGTTTTCGGTCGGCGGCTGGTATGACAATTTTGTCGAAAGCGACCTGGCGGCGTTCAGCGCGCTGCGGCGCAGCTCCGGCGTACACCGCATCGTGATCGGCCCGTGGCCCCACAACATGTCGATCCAGTTCGCCAATGTCGATTTCGGCCGGGACTCGGGCGCACCCATCCGCCGCATGCAGCTCGAGTGGTTCGACCAGTGGTTGAAATCGAAGGATACGCCCCTGATGTCTCGCCCGCCGGTGCGCGTTTTCGTGATGGGCGTGAACACCTGGCGCGACGAACACGAATGGCCGCTGGCGCGCGCGCGGATGACGTCATTCTATTTTGCCGGGAAGGGAAGAGCGAACACCCTCAATGGCGATGGCACGCTGAACGCCCGGCCGCCGCGCAAGACCCCGCCCGATCGTTTCGAGTTCGATCCGCGAAACCCGGCGCCCACCTCCGGGGGAGCGGTTTGCTGCAATCCGAAAGTTTTCCCGTGGGGACCCATGGACCAGCGCGCCGTAGAGCGCCGGCCGGATGTCCTGGTATTTACTACGCCGCCCTTGACGCAAAGCCTGGAGGTGACCGGTGCGGTGCGCGTGGTGCTCTACGCCGCCACATCGGCGCCCGACACCGACTTTACTGCCAAGCTGGTGGATGTGTTTCCCAATGGCGAAGCGCGCAGTCTGACGGACGGTATTTTGCGGCTGCGGTACCGCAACTCACTCGAGAAGGCGGAGCTGGCGCATTCCGGGGAGATCTACAAGCTGACCATCGACGGCGGCGTCACCAGCAACGTGTTCCTGAAGGGCCATCGCCTACGGGTCGAAATTTCGAGCAGTAATTTTCCACGCTTTGACCGCAACCCCAATACCGGCCGGCCGATCGCCGACGAAACCGTACTGCGCAAAGCGTCGCAGACCATCTATCACGATCGCGATCACCCATCGCGCATCGTTCTGCCTGTGATCCCGAACTGAGCGCAAACGCGCGGCGGGTCTCGAATGCGAATTGACTTCGAGCGCCGAGCCGCGCTATGTTCCAGATAGTACGACCTGCCACCAGGCGCGGTAGCCAAGTGGTAAGGCTAAGGTCTGCAAAACCTTTATTCGTCGGTTCGATTCCGACCCGCGCCTCCAACGCCTCTGGCACATGCCCAGTGATCTGCAACGCCCGCGCCAGATTCAGCGTGCGCAGGCGGACCTCCGGCGCCGAGGGATTTATCGATTGTGAGCCTGATCGTCATGATGCCATTTCGTAACGGGTCTTCCCATGTTTCTATTCCATTATGACAACGCCTGGACGCGGCGCGTGCCCGTGATGCGGTTGAACAGCAAGTCGACGATCCTTTCTCCATCCGCGTCGGCCAATTGTACGCCACGGACGTCTCCCGGCCGATTGGCTGTGACCACGCGGATCAGCGGCCCGAAGCCGACTTCCCAGTCCCTATCCCCCGCAAACCGATCCACGGCTGCTTAGTCTACGAGCCATTACTCGCGCGTGTGGGCGAAAGTCTTGAGATCGGCAGACGCTCGCATAGGAACGACGTGGTGCTTCAATGCCGGATTAGCCCGGCGCTAGCCTCGCTCCATGCCTCGGCAGTGGCGTGTCAACCCATCACGGCACTAAGCCAGCCGTCGAAACAATCCGGGGTGACTTTCAGTAACCTTAATTGGACCGATGAGCGGCGGCACTTTTAAGCCGGCGCAAAAGAACATCACCTCGGACCCTCGTGACGCTGATCGAGCGCTGTAGCCAATGTTGTAAACGACGTGGCGCGAACCCTTATATAAGGTGCGAATAGGCTGAACGTTATCGTAAGACACAATCCACCGTTGCCGCGTGAGATCGTTGGTCACGAATTCCGCAACGCTTGCATGGTCCTTATATTCATAGAAGTCGTAATAGAGGTCGCGGCCTTTCGCGTAGTAAGGCGGGTCGAGATAAATCAGAGTCTGTTCCGGCCAGCGCGACACACCCTCCTTCAGGAATTTGAGGGCATCCTTCCGCGTCAGCTTTATGCGATTGCTCATTCGGGCGATGGACTCTACGCGATAGACCAGTTCTTTCGCGTTGTAGCGCGCGTCGATTTTCCA
>JBGPKX010000065.1:0-20550 GCA_041486185.1 Bryobacteraceae bacterium
CGCTGATCTACCGGTAGACAGCGAGTTCCGGCGCGGCAACGAAAACTGTAGCGCAGGGCTACCGCGCCGTTTGCGGGAGACCTGCGGCCTATTGTTCACGCATAGGGAAAAGCCGCAGCTCCCCGCCAAAGCCATGCGTGGCCTTGCGCTACATGATCCAGCTGGGCAGTTGGCTAAGCTCGCGCATCTCGTTCGAGATTACGCTGGTCTACCGGTGGACAGCGAGTTCCTATCCTTCACTCCGCCCGCAGCACATCCAGCGGTTTCTGTCCGAGAATCCGGAAGCTCGCCATCCACCCCGCGGCATTGGCCACCAGCGCCGTCAGCACGATGCAGATCAGGTTGGGCGCCAGGTCGATGCGAAAATCAGCGTCCAGCCAGCGCTTGAGTAGAAGAGCCGAAAAGGCCGTAGCCAGCAGGCTGCCCATCAAACCTGCCACCGCGCCGAGCACCAGGAACTCGACCGAGAAAATTCCGGCCACGCGCTTGCGTGTCGCACCCAGCGTCTTGAGAATCACGACCTCGCGAATGCGCCGAAAGCGCGTGCCCGCCACGCTCGAGGCCAGGATCACCACGCCCGCCAGGATGGCGAACATCGAAATGAACCGCACCACCAGGGCAATCTGATCCACCACCTGCTGCACGATTTCAAGCACATCGGCCACATTCACCACCGTCACCGTGGGAAACTTTTCGTACGTCGCGCGCTGCAATTCCGCAACGGCGCGTGGCTCTACGCGCACGCCGCCATAGTAAATGATGGGCAAGCCATCCAGCGTTCCGGCGTTAAAGATGAACTCGATGCGGCCGTACATGTGAATCTCGTCAATGCGGTGCACAGCGGCCACGCGCGCGCGAATGGTGCGTCCGGCGGCTTCCCATTCCATGTGCGATCCCGGATGCACGCGCAGGATGCGGGCGGCCTCGTCGGCCACGGAAATTTGCGGCTCAGCCTGAGGCGCCTTGGGATTCCACCACGCGCCGCGAAGAATGTCCGTGTATTTGGGCTTGTCCGCAGCTTGAGCCACCGCCCGCGCGCGCTGGAAACGGCGGCCCCACGCTTTCAGGTCTAAAGTATCCAGCGATTTCCCGTCGATGTTGACAATCTTGGCGGCCACGGTGCCCACGACATCCGGCGCGCCCTCAATGCCGCGCTGTGCGCGAATGAGTGCGACGATCGGGTCGCGCTCCTTGGCGGTGATGTCCAGCAAAAAGACGTTCGGCATGCCCGGTGGCGCGCTCTTGAACATTTCGGCCATCATGCCTCGCTGGACAAGGAAGACCGTAAGTGTAAACATCACGCCGATGCCCAGAGCTACAAGCGCTGCCTGCGCATGATTCCCCGGCCGGTACAGGTTGGCGACGCCGTGCCGCAGCGAGGCGGGAAGCCTCCGTGGCGACCGCCGCACGAACGCGTTTACCGATCGCAGCAACACCCACGCGATGCCCGAGAGCACCAGCAGGCTCACTACCAGCGCGGCCACGAAGAACGCGCCCGTGCTCACCGATTCGCGCACCGTGCCGATTTGCAGCCACCCCGCGACGCCGCCGATTCCCAAGAGAATCGCAGCACCCGCGACCAGCGATGCGCGCGAGTCGCGCAGCCGTTGTCTCCATCCGGGCCGCACCTCCGCCATCTCCCGGCGGAAGATCACGCCGGGCCGGATGCGCCGGATCCCCAGCAGCGTCGGCAAGGTAAACAGCAAAGTCGTCAAAATACCTATGGCCAGTCCCTGAATTGCCGTCGTGGGATCCCAGTGCTGTTCGGGACGCAGATGGAAATATCGCGCGATGAGAGGGGGAAATGCCGCCTCGACCGCGGTTCCGAAAGCGATCCCGACCAGGCCGCCCGCCAGGCCCAGCCCGATGGTTTGCAACAGATAAATCTGCATGATTTCCCGCGTGCGCGCGCCGATGCATTTCATGATGGCGATCGAATCCATCTTCTGTTGCAAGTGCGCGGCCATAGCAGTGGCCACGCCCAGGGCGCCCACAATGAGCGCGATGAGGCTGACCAGGCTGAGGAATGTTGTCGCGCGGTTGAGTCCCTGCGTGATGATCGGATGCGTCTGGCGGAAATCCGCGATGAGCGCGTCCGGAAAAGCTTTCTGCAATGTCTGACGTACTTCTTCGATGCCGGGAGAACCAGGCGTGAGCCGGAACAAATATCGCTCGGCGGCGCGGCTTCCGATGCCGATGAGCCCGGTGCGATCCAGGCCCTCGCGGCTGATCAGCACACGCGGGCCAACGTTCAGGCTGCCGGACATGCGATCGGGCTCAGACGCCACCACGCCGGTGATGTGGAACGGCTGGCCACCCAGTCGTACCGTATCCCCCACGCCTACTTTCAATCGAAGCAGCAGATCTTGGGAAACGGCCACCGTATCGGCCGTCAGTTTCTGCGGCAGTGAGCCCGTCGGATCGAGCTTGACGGCGCCGTAAAACGGATACACGTGCGGATCGACGGCTTTGATCGAAACCAGCACTGGATTCGCAACCGTGCCCGAGGACACCATGGAGAGCGTCTCCGTAACCCAGGTGCGCCGCACGCCCCGCTGGGAAAGTTGTTCCATGACGGCGGACTGCGCAGTATCCGGAAGAGCGAACACCCGCACCGAGAGATCGGCGGCCATCAGCGTCCTGGCCTCGCGCAGCAGCATGCCGTAAAAAGCGCGGCTGAATCCGCGGACGCCGGCCAGTGAGCCCACTCCAATGGCCACCGCGGCAATCACGAACAGAAATTTGGCCGATGACGCGTGCGCCTCGCGCCAGGCGATCTTAAACGCCGTGCGCCACGGCAGGCGGTTACCCGGCGCGTGAGGATTCATCACTAACAATCCGGCCGTCGCGTAGTGTGATACGGCGATCGGCCTGCTCCGAGACCTGTTGATCGTGTGTGACCAGCACAAGCGTAGTATGCTCGCGGCGGTTCAAAGCCACGAGCAGATCCAGAACGTGGCTGCCGTTGGCGGTGTCGAGGTTGCCCGTCGGCTCATCGGCCAGCAGGATGGGTGGCCGCACCACGAACGCCCGCGCCAGCGCCACGCGCTGCTGCTCGCCGCCCGAGAGCTGCACCGGATAGTGATCGCGGCGATCCAGCAATCCCACGCTGTCCAGCAGCTCGCGCGCTCGCTCGGCGCCGTCGCTCGCGTTGCCTGAAAGCTCGAGCGGCAGCATCACATTTTCCTCGGCGGTGAGCGTGGGAATGAGGTGATACGACTGGAAAACGAACCCAATCTTGCGCCCGCGCAGCAGCGCCAGTTCGTCTTCTTCGAGCCCGGTGATATCCTCGCCATCCAGCACGATACGGCCGGAGGTCGGCGCATCCAGACCCGCCAGAAGCCCGAGCAGAGTGCTCTTGCCGCTACCCGACGGCCCCATGATAGCGGCGAATTGGCCGCGCGGAATCTCCAGGTCGATGCCCTTGAGAATATCAACGCGATGTGTGGGCGTAACGATGGTCTTGGTGAGGCCAAACACCTGGACCATGGAACGGGAATTCGATTCCTGCTGCGGCAATTTTTTATTATGGCATTGAGTGAAGAACATCTACCTGATCCTGACGTGCCTGCTGATGGCAGGTTGCAGTCGCGAGCAAAAGGGCGTGGAGAAGGAACCTGCGCCGGCTGGCGAGACCCCGCGCATAGCGTCCCCGAAGACTCCGGACAAACGCCCGGTGATTGTGGCCTTCGGCGACAGCCTTTCGGCGGGTTTCGGGGCCGATCCCGGCAAGAGCTATCCGGATTTCTTGCAGAGAGAGCTGGACCAGCGGGGATATGTGTATCGTGTAGCCAACGTCGGCATCAGCGGCGATACCACTACCGACGGACTGGAGCGTGTCAATACGGTGACCGCGCTGCGCCCGGCGGTTGCCATCCTGGAATTCGGCGGCAACGACGGCCTGCGCGGCTTGCCCGTCGCCACGACGCGGGCCAACCTGGAGCAGATGATTGTGGCGCTGCAAAAGGCGGGCGCAAAGGTCTTGCTGGCGGGCATGACACTGCCCCCGAATTATGGACCGGAGTACATCCGGTCCTTCGAGGCGGTATACAAAGATCTCGCAAAACAGTACCGCCTGCCGCTCATTCCGTTTCTGCTGCGCGGCGTTGGGGGCAATCCGGCCCTGATGCAGCGTGATGGAATTCACCCCACGGGCGAAGGGAATAGCATTGTGGCGAAAAACGTGATGGAGGCTTTGGAGCCGCTACTCTCCCGCAAGGCAGGCTAGAAATCCAGCAGAGGAACCGTCGTAGCCGATTTCAATGCGGCGACGTCCATCCCGAAGCACCTAAGGTCGAGCGCCTCGGCGCGTTCCTTTTCAACCGTTGTGCGCGAATTTACATCCGCATGGTTGTCTTTTCAGGTAGAGTTACGTAGAATCCCCAAGCTGGTGATAGTCATGGTAAATTGGGTTACCAACACCCGGAGTGTCCAAAAATGAAGGCGCCCTCGCTAGTCCTGGCCTTGCTTTTCCTGACCTCGCTTGAAGCCAATGATGCGCTGGACAAAGCGCGGCAGCTCGAGAAGGCGGGTGATGTATTGGGGGCGCGTACTGCCCTCAGCACGGCTGTGCAGCGTGAGCCCGGCGACGTAGACGCTCTCACGGAATACGCTGAATTTCTGGTCCGTTATGGCGACCCGGATGCCCGCGCGGCCTACGCGAAGGCCCTGGAGGCTGTCGAGAAATCGGGCAATCGCTCAAAGCTAGCCGTGCTCGCGCGCGAGTTGAGCGTTCTCGACCTGATTGCGGGAGATCGCACCGCCGCCTTGCAGCATCTGGAGGCATACCACACGGCGGGTGGCAAGGACTGGCCAAGCTCCCCGAACTGGAAAGCTGCGGAGGCTCAGAATGAGCCCAAACAGTTGGTCAACGTGCCCGGTCCGCTGCGCTCCTTTGGCCGCATGGCGGCCATTTCCAGCGACATCAACTCCGACGATGTGCTGCCTGCGCTCGCGCGCAACGTCGTGACCAACGGCTATCAGGCCTCACACAGTAACGAAGCTCTGGAACAAACCGAGTATTTGAAGCTGGTGCATCGTTACCTCTCGCAAGCGCGCGAGCTCGAAACTCTGGCCGGCGCCGACAAAGTGATTCGTATCGAGACCTGCGATTCCGCCAACGCGGGCGAACTCCTCCGCATCATCGGATATCGCATGCGTGGCGGCTGCGGCAGTGAAGTGGTGCTCGAAACGGTAAATGCCACGCGCGCATTTCTGACATCGGATTCCGGCTTTCCGCTGGCCGAGCTTGAACAGGCGCTACGTACCAATCGCCCCTTTGTTTACGATTTCCATGCCGCTCCCGTGCCCGTGCTCTATGGCGCCGACTATTGGCTTTCCGCCAAGGAGAAAGAGAGCGGCGATTTTCTGGAGGCGTTTCTCGGCGATCCCTCCCTCTGCCGGCTTTATCTGGGGATGTCCAAGCTGGACCGGCAGACGGCCGACGAGTTGCGCAAAGCCGTTCCCATGCCGCGTCTCAAGGCCTATGCGCACGTGCTGGATTTCTTTGGTGGGATGTTCGAGATCCGTAACGGCAAAGCCGTCGTTCCGGGCGGCTCGCGTTCCGACGCTGCCTGGACCGAACTGGTGGGCGTCTCGCCCGATCAGGGTGCGGCCTTCTTCGACAAGCTGTTGGCCAAGGACGATGGCTGGCTGGCCAGCTTGTTTGACGCGCTGGCCCGCATCAACGGACCGGTGAAGGAATACCTCACCGACCCCGCTCGCATGAAGCGCTTCTATATGGCGGTGCGCGGTCGCGTAACCAGCCCCGGACCCGCGCGCCCGGTCTTCCGTTCAAACGCCGACATGATGCTGCTCACCACGCGTTTGCGCATGGACGCGAGCGGCCGCCCGGTCATTCCCGGCAGCATCGACGTCTGGAAAAACCTCTTCGTCACGCATCCGCACGGAAAGTACGATGGTAAGCTCACCAAGGCTGCTGCCGGCTGGAAGGACCCCGATGACGTGCTCGAAGCGCTGTTTGCGCTGTGCCGCAAGGCCGTCGAGAACGAGCCGCTCAAGATCTTCATGGCCGTCAGCGACCTGGATCGTTCTCGGGCAAAGCCGTTCGAGCCCGCGACCGTCGACCGGCTGGCGCGCGAATACCATATCTATGGCCTGCAGTATGCCCTGTTTAACGATGCTCCTTCTGTGACCGATAAGACTGTCCTCCAGTTTCTGGACACAGCCGAGGCGATCACCCGCATGAAAGATCAGGGACTTCGCGCGGATACGGCCGGAACAATGCAGGCGCTGGTAGGACTTTGGCAGATCTTCTGCCGCCAGGGAAGTATCGCTGCCGATCAGGCCGACACAACCCTGGCGGGCCTGCTCGCGCCATTTGCGCAAGTTCATCGCGACCGAGACGTCTTTGACGCCGGAAAGAATGGCATCACTCTGTTGTTGAAGGCCACCGGGTCGAGCGATATTTCCGCGCCGCAGGACCGCTTGCTCGAATTACTGGCCGGCTCCGCCAGTCCCGCCGATTCGGACGCGCATGCGCAAGTAGTGCAGGAAATGAGCCGCATTCTGGAGGCCCAGCGGATCATTTCGCTGACCACTCTATTCCAGTTGGACGACAATCTCCAAAGCCTCTCGCGCGGCGGCAAGCTCGACACGGCGCTGGTCAACAGACTCGCGTCGCGTGTATCGGAGATTCAGCTTCCGCGCTCCTCGCTCACTACGGTTGAGAGAAATGCCTTTGCCTTCGGCTATTGGACCGAGAGACACGTTGAGGGAGAGCGCAAACTGAATCTGCGCGCGGCTATTGACCGGGCGGGGACAGACGCTGAAAAGATGAAGGACATTCGCGGGCTGCTCACGCCATTTCTGCGCGACACCGTGGTGGCGCATAGCTATGCTCACTATGCTCCGCCGGGCGCCCAGGTTCTGTACACGAACCCCCTCTTCGTGCGCGGTCATGACTTCATCGGCGTGCAAGGCGCCAACCACACCTGGAAGTCGACCGAGCTGTTTGGCACGGGCTGGCCTTCGAACGGTGGCGGACGGCTGGTAGGTTCACTCGCCGGCCTGCCATACGCCTTGGCCGAAGCCGAGCAGAATTTTCTGGTTCCCACGCAAACGCAGGCGTTGATCTGGGGCGATCTCGTGCCCCAGATGATCTTGAGCGCCAAAATTCCGCGGTGGTGGAACGTCACGCCGGCGCAGGTGCACTGGGTTGGCCTGCACATGCGCTGCGCACGTGGCTTGATGGCGCAGGCCGCAGTCGATCCCGAGCTGCGAAAGCAGGTGGTGGAGATTCTGGGTTCGCTCGCCGCTCCCGCGCGCTCGATGCTCGTCGCCCGGCTGCTCGAGGAGGGCGATGTAAGAGCCGCTCTCGAGAGAGTCACGCCCTCCGAGATGTTTGTCCTGGCGTCGGAAATGGAACCGCGGCGGAAGGGCGCAGATGGCCCGGTCGTGGCGGAGATCCGTCAATTGCGCTCCGCGCACCCCTCCGAAATCACCGCAGCCGTGGTTTCGCGCGCGTTTGGTACGCCCAAGCCGACTCTGACCAATTCCTACCGTCCCGAGCTGCTGAACCTGCGCACGTTCCCCACACTGATGGGTTATTCGAGCCGCATTATGGCCGAGAGCTGGGAATCGAACACCCTTTTCTGGGCCTCTCTGGCGGACGAACTGCATGCCACGCCTTCGCAGCTTAACGTGCTCATACCAGAGTGGACCCAGAAAGTCGTGGAACGCATTTTCGCTTCGCACCTGGAGGACTGGCCGGCCTTGCTGCGCTCGCTACGCACGGTGGGCGACGATATTCGCGCCAAGGCCAAGCTCCAGGCGGGCGAGCAAAAGGTGGCTTTGCAGTAACCTCGGGGAGAACTTTGTGACGAGTCCATCGAAGGCAATTATCTTATCGAGCGCAGTGTTCCTGGCGGGCGGCGCCCTGTGGCTGTTTGGCCAGGAATCCAAGAATCCTGTTTTCCGCACCAAGGTCGACTTGGTGGTGCTCAGCTTCACCATTACCGACAACAAGGGCCACTACATAAATGGTCTGAAACCTAGCGACTTCCGCATTCTGGAGGACGGCATCCTCGAGAAGATTTCGACCTTCGCCGAGGGCAACAAACCCGCCGTGCAGGTCAATGACGATGGGAGTGTGCGGCCGCTCATCGCTTCAGGTGCAGAGTCTTCCAAGCCGGGTATCGATCCGCGCTCGGATGCGTTCGTGGGCACCAACGTCTTTGTTCTTTTTGACTCGAGTAATTTCATGTACCGCGGTTTCGTGTACGCCGAAGATGCCATCGCGGATTTCGTGCGCGGCCTGGATCGCGCCGATTCGGTCGCCGTATATTCGTTCAGCCGCAATCTCTCTCGCGCCTCCTCGCTGACGCGCGACCGCGGCGACGCCATCTTCGGCTTGCGTAAAACCGTCGCCGGCGATGAAACCGCGCTCTACAACGCGCTGCTGCTCACGCTGCGCGACGCCGGCAAGGTTCCCGGCCGGAAAGTGGTGATCGTCTTTTCGAACGGACCCGACAACGCCAGCATGGTGGCGCCCGATGATGTCCGTGCTGTGGCCGAAGACGAAGGTATCCCCATCTACGTCATCTCCACCAACGAAGTGAACAAGGACCCCATATCGAGCAACGTTTTCCGTCGCATCACGGCGCGCACCGGCGGCAAAGCCTATTGGGCCAAGACCTGGCAGAAGCAAGTCGAGGCTTTCGAGTCCATTCGTGAAGACTTGGGCAACAGTTACACCGTGACTTACTATCCGGCGCCCAACCCGAATGAAGGATTCCGAAAAATCAGTGTCGAGATTTTGCCCGACATTGGGAAGAAGTACCGCGTCCGCTCGCGTCCCGGTTATCGCCCGCGCGCCTGACGTTGGAATATCGTGTTTCCCCCGGGCGTTACTGTCGTCCCGTGATCAACCGCGCCCCGCGATTCCGCGTGACATAGTTATATGCCCACTGAATCAGCACCAGCAGCCGGTTATCGAACTCCACCAGATACAGCAAGTGGATAAACAGCCACGCGAGCCAGGCCGCCATGCCGTGGATGTGAATGCGGCCGAAATCCGCCACGGCGGCTGCCCGCCCAATCGTCGCGAGGCTTCCTTTGTCGTGATAATGGAATGGCGGAACAGTCTTGCCGGCCAGCCGCCTCCGCACTAAGTCGGCCGCGTAACGCCCCTCCTGCATGGCGACCGGCGCAACTCCCGGCAGCGCCTTTCCGGTCTGGTGGCTGAAATTCGCTAAGTCGCCGATCACCAGTATCTCGGGATGGCCGGCGATGGTCAGATCCGGTTCCACCACCACCCGGCCCACGCGATCGAGCACCGCTCCGGTGCGTTTGGTAAGTACGGGTCCCAGGGGCGATGCCTGCACACCCGCGGCCCACAGCACCGTGCGCGACGCGATACACTCCGTCTCAACGCCGCGGCGCACCGTTACCCCGCCTTCATCGATGTCTGTAACCACCGCGCCCGTGATGGGCCGCACGCCCAGGTGGATCAGCGATTCCTCGGCCTGGGCCGAAAGATCGGACGGATAAGTCGGCAGTACGCGGCCGCCTCCTTCCAGTAGCAAAATGCGCGATTCGGCTGGCACGATGTGCCGGAAATCGTGCCGCAGCGTGTCGTTGGCGATCTCGCCGAGCGCGCCCGCCAGTTCCACCCCGGTCGGCCCCGCGCCTACCACGACAAACGTGAGCCACGCGGCGCGCGCCTCGGTATCCGGTTCCCGCTCGGCCTTTTCAAACGCCAGCAGAATCCGGCGGCGAATCTCGGTGGCGTCTTCGATGGTCTTCAGGCCCGGCGCCAGCGGCTCCCATTGATCGTTGCCGAAATAATGGTGGCTGGACCCCGTCGCAACGATGAGGGTATCGTAACCCGCCTCGCCATCGCTCAGAATGACCCGGCGGTTGGCCGTGTCCAGATCGATCACTTCTCCGAGCAGCACCTCGGTGTTCTGGCTGCGCCGCAGAACGAAGCGCAGCGGCGACGCAATCTCGCCGGGAGATAAGCCGCCCGTTGCCACCTGATAGAGCAGCGGCTGAAACAGATGAAAGTTGCGGCGGTCGATCAGCGTCACGTGCACGGGCGCGCGACGCAGCGCCTTGGCGGCGTAGAGTCCACCGAAACCCCCTCCGATAATCACCACCCGATGCGCCATCGCAGTCACTTTCGTCTTTTGCCTTGAGGGTGAGGCCGGCGTCACGATTCGTGATGGCTCATCCGCGCCTGTGCCAGGCTCACCTGCCTCAGGAGGATGAATTCGTACAAATTTTCGGCCGTCAGCATCCCCAGCAAACGATCGCCATCCATCACCAGCGCGACCGCCCCCGGGGCTGACAGTTGCGGCAGGGCGGTGGCGAGATCCGTGTCCGGCGGAAGGCGCACGAAGTTGCGGTCCATGCCTCCGGCGACATAGGCATCGGGCCCTTCGCGCAGCATGGCGCGCAGAAGGGCCGAGCGGCTGAGCACCCCGATGACTTCGTCACCGAGCATGACCGGGAAGTCCTGTTGCGATGTCGCCAGCAGCAGATCGCCGGCTTCGCGTATGGTGTTCCCGTGTGAGAGCGTGCGGAAATCGCTGATCATGGCGGCGCGTACCGGGTACCCACTGGTCAGGGAACGCCCGCGCGCTGCCGCGCCTTCCTGCGACGCTCCCAGGTAGACAAACAGGGCCACGAAAACCAGCAGGTAATTTGCCGAGAGCAGCCCGAACATACCCATGGCCACCGCCAGGAATCGGCTCATGCTGGCGGCGATCTGCGTGGCTTCGTCCTCCGATTTCCGCAGCGCGATCAATGCCCGCAGGATGCGTCCGCCGTCCATGGGGTAAGCCGGCAGCAGGTTGAACAACCCCAGCAGCAGATTGCCCACTCCGATGCGCTCGAGCAAATTGGCGTCGGTGGGGACACTCAATGTTTCGAGCGGCAGAAAATCGTGCTGCGAAGCCAGCAGCACTATCCCGATGATCAGATTCACCGCCGGCCCCGCCAGGGCGATGAGTGGCTCCTGCCGCGCCTTGGGCTGGCTCTCGAGACGCGATACCCCGCCAATGGGGTACATCACGATCTCCCGCGTGCGCAGCCCATACGCCCGCGCCACCAGCGCATGTCCGATCTCGTGCAGCAATACCGACGCGAATAGCGCCACAATATAGACCGCCGTGTTCAGGCCGGACTGCTTGCCGCCGATGCCGATAAAAATCAGGAAGACCAGCAGCAGAAGAAACGTGAAATGCAGCCGTATGGGAATTCCAAAGACGCGCAGGTTTCCCACAGTTCCCGGCATAGGCGCTTCGCTTGTTTTGTAAGCCGGCTGGTTGGCTGGCGGAGGCTGTGGGTCAGGCATGTGGTTCAAACGGCGCGTGCCACCGCCCTCAGGGCCTGCATAATGTCGTCGATCATACGTGATGTATTTTCCCGGACGCAGTTCGTGAATGATTTACTCGTCACGTTCTCATATGGGTATGCGTAGGTGATCGCGCGCGAGGAACTCACGATGGCTCCCGACCCATCCTCGTTGAAACAGACAGCGGCATTTTGGCTGCCGGCTCCCTGTGCTCCATAACCCGTTACCAGAATGAAAGCGTGCGGCATGAGAGAGCGTAATCGCCGGGCAGCATCTGGAAATGTTGCTCCAACCACCGCCCCTATTGAGCTATAGGAGGATCTTCCAATCAGCGGTTTGCCAAGGTCATTCACCGTTGTGGCAATGGTCTCATAGAGCGGGCGCCCAGTGGCTTGCAATGGTTGATCCTGATAGTCCGTCGATCCCCGATTCGACGTCTTAAGTACGACGAACATCCCCTTGCCTTGAGTTCTGCATACCTCTACAAAGGGAAGCAGGCTATCCCGGCCGAGGTAGGGCGTGACCGTCATGCTATCCGCGTCAAACGCCTTTTGCTTCTCACCCATGACGTCTGTCTCGCCCAGGAACGCCGCCGCATAGGCTTCCGCGGTAGTGGCAATGTCATTGCGCTTGCCATCCGCGATCACCAGCAGACCTCTTTCTTTGCCGGCCTGCACCGCGTCTTCAAACGCCTGTATGCCGGCCGATCCATACTGCTCGAAGAACGCCAATTGCGGTTTCACGGCGGGTACTAACTCTACAACCGCATCGAGCACCAACTCGTGAAAGTCACTAATGACAGATCGCACAACTTTCTTCGTAGGCCGCCCTCGGCCCGACTTCACGAACGCCGGCATAAGGTCGATCCGCGGATCAAGGCCCACGACACACGGATTCCCCGCTTTGCGAATCGATTCCACCAGCCGGTCAGAGAACAGCTTCATGTGATCTGCGACGCCCCGCCGCCCCAGTACTATTCTGCCATCCGCTCCCCTGAATGGCCTCACTGGCTTCACGCGTCTTGCTTGAATCGGGACCACCAGTTTGACACGCCCGGAGGCTGGGTGAAATGCTGAGAGCAGCGCCAAACGCGTGGGAACAATCGCCGCGCCGCTTGCGTCCTGTAACTAGATGCAATCCAACGCCTCATTTTGGGAAGCGGTGCTCGGCGCCGCCGCTTCGCTCCGGTCGAGCAAGCTGCGCAGCTTCCTGACGCTGTTGGGTATCATCCTGGCTACGACGACTCTTATCGCGGTCATGGCCGTCATCAACGGCATGAACCACTACATTGCGGAGAACGTATCCGACATGGGCGCCGACGGCTTCCGTGTGCAGCGCATGGTCATGATCGGCCAGTTCGATCCCAAGAAGTACCTGGAGATGCAGCGCCGCAATCCCGAGCTGAGCCGCGAGGAATTCGACTTTTTGAAAAGTCACGCCACGATGCTGCAGGACATCGGCATGGAATCCGATCGCCAGACGAAAGTGCACTACGGTTCCGAGCAGGTGGATGGGGTCGAAATCGACGGGGTCAGCCCGAACATGAACACCCTGGCCAATGTCGAGGTTACGCTCGGCCGGTTCTTCAGCGATAGCGAGAACCAGCGCCGCCAGCAAGTTGCATTCATTGGCAACGACATTCGGACGCGCTTTTTCCCCGGAGGAAATCCACTGGGGAAGACGCTCTCGATCGAAGGGCGGCCGTTCGATATCGTGGGCGTGGCCAAGGCGAAGGGCAGCGTGTTCGGCGAGTCGCAGGATAACTTCGTCATGATTCCGGTCGAGACCTACTTCAAGATTTATGGCGCCCGCAGAGGCCTTGGTTACCGCGCGCGGGCGATCAGCCCCACATATGTGTTCCGCGCGCAAGACGAAGTCCGCATGCTGCTGCGCTCCTTCCGCCATCTCCGGCCGAACCAGGATGACACCTTCGCCATCTTCTCTTCCGATTCGCTGGTTTCCGCCTGGGATCGCATCACCGGATCCATCGCCGCGACGGCCGTGGCGGTGGTCTCGGTCTTTATGGTGGTGGGCGGCGTAGTCGTCATGAACATCATGCTGGCGGTCGTGACCGAGCGGACGCACGAGATCGGCATCCGCAAAGCCATCGGTGCGCGGCGCGTGGACATTCTGCGCCAGTTCCTGGTGGAGTCTTCCATGCTAGCGGCAAGCGGCGGATTGATCGGCGTGTGCCTGGCGTGGATGGTGGCGTTGTTTGTGCGCGCCGTCACGCCGGTCCCCATGGCGGTGCCTCTCTCGGCGGTGCTGATCAGCGTCACGCTTTCGGCTAGCGTGGGCCTGTTCTTCGGTATTTATCCAGCGCAGCGGGCGGCGAAACTCGATCCCATCGAAGCGCTGCGGGCGGAAAAATGACGCAAGCCAGTTTATTCTCCGGTATCGGTATGGCCCTCGACACCATTCGCGGCCACAAGATGCGGGCCGTCCTTACGGTGCTGGGCGTGATTATCGGTACGGGCGCGGTGATTGGCGTGGGCTCGATTCTCGCCGGCCTCGACGGCGCCATCACGAATATCCTGAAAAGCTTCGGTCCCAACACCCTGGTCGTCTTCAAATTCAAGATCGGCGTGCGCACCGGCGACCTCACGCCCGAGGAAATGCGGCGTAAGCCGCTGAGCTACCCAAATGCCCGCGCCATCGCGGAGCGCTGCCCCTCGGTGCAGCACGTGAGCCCCTACCTGTTTCCCGACTGGCACACGCTCCACCGGGCGCGATACAAAGGCAACGACATCTATCGCGTCGATCTCGGAGGCACCGAGGAGGGCTACGCCGCCGGTGGCACGGTCATGAAATTCGGACGCTTCTTTACCGATACGGAGAGCCGCCACCACCTGCCGGTCGTGGTGATCGGCGAGGACGTGCAGAAGGCGTTCTTCGCTAACCAGGACCCGGTCGGCAAATGGATCGAAGTGGACGGCCACCAGTTCGAGGTGATCGGCGCCATGGAGCGGCCCGCGGCATCCTTCCCCGGCAGCCAGGATCTGCGCATTCTGTTTCCATATTTCACCATGCAAAAGCTGTTCCCCAGCGCCCGCGAGAACATGCTTATCGTGATCGCTTATCCAGGCCTGATGGCGCAGGCCGAGGATGAGGTGCGTACGGCGCTGCGCACCGAACGGCGCGTTCCCGCCAACCAGCCGGATAGTTTTTCCATCTCGACCTCCGAGCAAATGGTGGAGGATTTCCACAAAGTCACCGCCATGGTGGCCCTGGTAGTGGTGGTGCTCAGCTCTATCGGCCTGCTGGTGGGCGGCATCGGCGTCATGAATATCATGTTGGTCTCGGTCACCGAGCGCACGCGCGAGATCGGCATCCGCAAAGCCATCGGCGCACGCCGCGGCGACATCATTCTGCAGTTCCTCACAGAAGCCGTAGTGCTTACCGTGCTCGGTGGCATGCTCGGGATGTTCTTCGGCTGGCTGGTCTCGCTGGCCGCGCGGCTGGTGTTTCCCAGCTTGCCCACGGCGGTGCCGATGTGGGCCGCGGTGCTGGGCGTCGCCGTATCGGTCGGCGTCGGCCTGTTCTTCGGCATCTGGCCGGCCACGCGCGCCGCGCGGCTCGATCCGGTGGTCGCCCTGCGTTACGAATGAATCCCGCGGAGCACCACGAACGACGAAAACCGCTTGCTGATGCGCGTGGCTCGGAATGAGCGTCACTGAGCCCGACCATAAGGAAGTGGTCTGGCATTTTCGTAGCAGCAACACATGAGGTAGAATGGCCCCCTCCAATGGATGCAACAGTGAAATCTGGTTCCCGTTCCCGGCTTTCGGCCGTCTTAGCAGGTTTAGTAGTACTCGCGATCGTCGTCTACATAGGTATCGGCGTGCGCGCCGCCAACACCTGGGCGCATCCGCGGCGCGACACATATCTGCTGGCAACGCCGGCCTCATTCAATCTGCCATACAAGGACGTCCGCATTCCGTCACGCGACCGTGACATCGAGATATCCGGATGGTGGATTCCTCGTCCGGCCAGCGCTAAAGCCATCGTCATGGTGCATGGCCGCGGCGAAAATCGCACCACCGAGTTCTACTCCCACTTCCTCGATCTGGCCGCCGCGCTCAATACCTTTCAAGGCCGCGGCTTTAATGTCCTGATGATCGACCTGCGCGCGCACGGCTTGAGCGGCGGCGCCGAATCGGCTTGGGGCATCGCTGAGCGGCGTGATGTCGAAGGCGCGGTGGATTGGATCAAGAGCCAGGGATTTCCGCCCGCCAGCATCGGGGCGCTCGGAGCGTCACTGGGCGCAACATCCTGCGTATACGCCACCGCCGAAGACCCGGACATCAGCGCCCTGGTCACCGATGGCGCCGGCGTGGATGAATACGCAAGCCTTCAGCGAGGATGGACCAGGTCGTCGGGCACGCCCCAGGTCTTCTTCTCCGCGGCCCGCCTGATGGAGCGCGTTCTCTACGGCTACGACCTGCATACGCTCCGCCCCGTGGACGCCATGAAGCGAATCCCTCCTCGCCCTGTCCTGCTCATCTACGGTCTTCTTGAATTGCCGGCGGACAGCGACCGCCGTCCGCAGCTCAAATCTGCCTTGCCCGATGCCGAGCTGTGGGTGGTGCCCGGCGCGGCCCACACCGGCGCCTACACCATGTCGCCGCAACCCTACCTGGAAAAAGTCGGCGCGTTCTTTGAGAAGAACTTGAAATAAACCTCTGACGGCCGGTCCTCAGCCGAAGCCAGCTCCCGTCTTTGAAAATGATCCCCACAAACTGCCTTCCCGAACGGTAGTCGTGCGTATTCCTCTTGTGAAGCGAGGAAAAATCATGAGGATCGCAGCGATGACGTTGGCGGTAGTCCTGACGCCCCTATGGTCACAGGAAATCAAGTTGCCGGCCAGTCTGGACAGGCTCTCTGAAAAGGCTGAGAAATCGGTGGACGTGACGCTGGACGGCGCCATGCTGCGGCTTGCAACCCGGTTTCTCTCCGACAAAGACGCTGATCAAGCCAAGGCCAAGAAACTGATGGCCGGCCTTGAGGGCGTTTACGTCCGCAATTTCGAATTCGCCGAGGAGGGCGGCTACGACAAGGCGGATGTGGAAGCTATTCGCGCTCAGCTCCCGGCGCCGGCCTGGTCGCGCATCGTCGGCGTGAAGTCGAAACGCGGCGGTGAGGACGTCGACGTATACCTCAAGAACGCCGCGGACGGGCAATTGGGCGGCATCGTGGTCATTGCCGCGCAGGCAAGAGAGCTGACTGTCGTGAATGTTATGGGAAAGATAGACCCCGAGAAAATCGTTGATCTCGGCGGCCAGTTCCACATCCCCAAGCTCGCGTTCGCCACGCGGTCCGAAGAGCAGGAGCCGAAATGAAAGTGCGATGGTTGGTTGTGCTGCTGGCGGTGTCCAGCGCCGCATTCGGCGCCGATAGGGAATTCGACCACATCGTGCAAGCCATCGAATCCCACTACGGGACCACGCGGACGCGCATTCCCTTCATGGGGGTGGCGAATCTCTTCGTCAAGGTGGCCCGCCCGGCCGGCACGAGCGATTTCAGACTGGCGGTGTTCGAGAATCTCCAAGGTTCGCCTGAATACCGGGACCAGGCCGAGCTCGACCACTTCATGAGCCACCTGTCTGTCGGCGGCATGCATCCGCTGGTGCGCGTGCACTCCCGGCGCGATGGTGAATCGACTTATATCTACGCGGGAGAAGTCGGCCGATCCACCAGGATGCTGCTCGCGACCTTCCAGCGCAATGAAGCGACCGTCATCGAAGTCAAAGTGAGCCTGAGCACGCTGCTCAACTGGATCAAATCCCCGGAACTGGCAGGAAAGTCCTTCGCCGTGGGAGAAGACCGCTGATTCGGAGAGCATCCTATTGGACTCGGCCACTGGCGAGGTTTTTGTGACTGGGGTCAGTTGGCCCTGAGTAGTCTAAGTCCGCGCACGCTGAGAAACAGCATGCACAAGACCGAGGGTGCCCGGTAGTTCGCAGAACGGGCTTCCGTGCGCGCCGCCGCGATACTTCTGACCGTTTCCCAGGAACTATCGCGGTCGTCTTGGTTTTGACGTGCCGGGAATGGTCCTTGTGCTCTGCCGGACCCAGCCAGGTACAGCCACCCACCACAAAACAAGAATTCCCAGTTTTGATCCCGGCCCGCTCTGCAACAAGTGGTGCGGAAATCGTGACTTCCAAAAGTTTCGCTAGCGATCCTGAATTTTGGCGCATCCTCCGCGCATCCGGCCTAAGGATCGTTTGCAACCAATGCACATATGAATCGGAACAAAAATTGCTTGCAAAGGCCACGCCAAAGGGCGAAGGTTGGCCGGAGTGGGCGGAACCGACGCGTTCACGTGACGAAAAGAAGGAATCGGATCCGAAGGCAGAGAAAGGGATGACTCGCTTGGGCGAGGAAGAATCATCCTGTTGTGGGGCTGGTTCTTGCCCATCATAGCGCTCAGATTGGAGACTAAAAATGGCGGCGTTTTCCCTTAGAAGACTTCTTACTTTGGTGGGCTGGCTTGCACTTTGCGGAGCATTGAATGACAAAGCGATGGCGATCCCCGTGGTTCACCTCACCGCATCGCTTACCTCGCCTCAGCCCCTGGGAACCACCGTCACGCTGACGGTTAGCGCGACCGACACAGACCCCGGCACCATTTCATACCGCTTCGAGATTGGCTCTGCCTCGAAGGCCGTATTGGAGATGGTGCGTGACTATAGTGTGGCAACCATATTTAATTTTACGCCTACCGTTCACGAGGAGTTCTACCAGTTCAAAGTCACGGCCAGAAACAACAGCACTCTGGCTACTGCCAGCCAGACGATCACCCCATTCCGCTTTAGCACGCTGGTATCCGGCGGCAGCCCAGTTGTAACGCCGACGGCCAATCAACTGGTCGCTCTGTTTAGCGCCCCGGCTTGTGCGAGCGGCAGCGTCATGCGTGTGAGCTTCCTCCGAGGTGGCGACACTCATCCCACTTACACATCCTGGAAAGCCTGCAACCCGCTGTTAAGCATGAATTTCCTGGTCGCAGGAATGCGCGCCGGCACGCTGTATCACATGCATAGCGAAACCTGGAACGGGACCACCCTAACTGGCGGGTCCATACTCGCCTTCACGACGGGTACTCCACCCGTGACCTTCCCGGCAATTACCTTGCCGACCCCCCCGACGCCGCAGGACAGCCTCGCTGAGCGTTTCGTTCTCCTTGCGACATTGGCGCCGGCTTTCCCACTGGCCGTCGATCTGAACGGTAACCCCGTTTGGTACTATACGGACCCCTCGGGCATAACCCCAACGATCACTCGGCCGGTAGCGGGTGGCACTATCTTAATGCTCGCTACAGGCACGAACTCCACGGGTTCAGGCTTGACCAGCCAGCAGATCTTGAGAGAAATCGATCTGGCGGGTAATACATTGCACGAGACCAATGCAACACGGGTTTCAGAACAAGTGGTGGCGCTGTCTGGCCTGCCATCATCTTGCCAGATCGGTTCGACCGAGTGCATAGTCGGCTCATTTCATCACGAAGCGATCCGATTGCCGAACGGGCATACCCTGGTGATGACGGATGATGAAAAGCTATTTACGGACGGCACACAGGGTTCCTCGCCTTCGAATCCTGTGGAGATCATCGGCGATCTCATTGTCGATCTCGACCCAAATTGGCAGGTTGCCTGGTACTGGCGTGCCTTTGATCATCTGAATGTGAACCGGGCCGCCGTGCTGGGTGAGACGTGCAAAGCCCCCGGGGGAGGTGGTTGCCCTCCGGTGACTCTCGCGAGTGTTGCCAACGACTGGTTGCACGGAAACGCCATCTATTACATCCCTTCCGATGGCAACGTTCTGATGTCTCTGCGCCATCAAGATCACGTGGTCAAGATTGATTACCACAACGGGGCTGGAACCGGAAACGTCCTGTGGACGCTCGGGTTAGGGGGTGATTTTGCGATGAACTCGACCGATCTCTATCCCTGGTTCTCCCACCAGCACGACGTAGGATTTGAGCAGAACGGCACCACGGTCCTGTCGCTGTTCGATAACGGCAACACGCGCATCGCGCAGAATCCAGGCGAACACAGCCGCGGTTATGTGCTGAATGTCGATGAGACGAACATGGTGGTTACGCCAGCATTGCTGGCTGACCTTGGTGTTTATTCCCTGGCCCTGGGCAGCGCCCAACAGCTGACAAATGGCGATTACCATTTCCTGGCTGGGGATCTGATGAACCCTGGTTCCTTCAATCAATCGATCGAGGTGTCCCCGAACGGCGCCATCGGTTACAATCTCCAGGTCACCGGAGACCTTGCTTATCGCAGTTTCAGGATGACCAATTTGTACACGCCCCCCGTGAAGTGAGCAGTGGCCTCGTCCCGAACGGCAGTCGTTTTTTCCGATGCCGACGAATTCATTGCGACCCTCCAATACGCCGGTCAAATATTTTGAGACTCAAGCGATAGCGACGCATCGTGGCACTCCAGCATGACGTGGATGGCGGGGCTGGCTTTCTTCCCCTGTCTCCTTGCAGGGGAAAGCCCGTTGCCTGGAAAGGCCCCGCCATTCCTAGGCCTGCTGTCTCTGGCTCAGCGCTTTCAACAGAGATGTTTCTCAGTGAAGAAATACGGTTGGACGTTCTCTCCCTGGATGTTGAGGGGCCCAGGATGCGTTCGAAGCTGGCACGGTATCCGCGCAAAGGACATGCTGAGAACGCAGTTCAAAAACGGCTTAGGAACGAGCGGACGCGCTCATCAAAGCGGTCGCTCGATATCACCGGACAGGAAGTGAGCATCTGGGCATCGGCTGCTCGCATGCGGCGCCAGTCGCCGTCAATCGGATTGAGGATCAGGCCTTGGGCGCGCGTAGCGGTTAGCATTTGTGCGATGTCTGGCCCGTACAAACCATTAAACGGTACATACGAGAACGGTATCTCGCGGTCGTAGGGAGTGTTCCGATCCTTATCATCGTATTTGAGCCGGAAAGAAGCTTCGAGGGACTCCGGCCGCTCGAGGAACTGCCGGAAACTCAGAAACCCATCCCGCAGAACGTACCAGGTTAGATCTGGCGCGAGCGGCATCGCGAAAGCCGCGGCCAGAGTGGCGTTATCGCCGCGTGCGTAGAGCGCCACTTGTTTATTCGGAAACGCGCGAATGACGCGGGCGATATCTTCGCCCTGCTGGAGTACAAAATCTTCATTGAGCAGCAGACTGACCGCTGCCAGCCATCCTTGCTGAGCGGTGGCGGATTCGCCGATGCCGCGCGGA
>JBGPKX010000066.1:0-20483 GCA_041486185.1 Bryobacteraceae bacterium
AGGCCGCCAGTGTTAACCTCCGGCGGACACCGGGCGCTATCTCTTTGCGTATTGTAATTACCCGTCTCCTGCAAGCAGACTGGTTTGACGAGGCCTTATCGCGCCTGTGAACGGAGCAAGACGCTCTAAGACCGAGGAGTCGCTGCCCATGGGGCGATGCCGTCATTCTATTCCGGCGGCCGGCAGCCGCTCCCTGCATTCATGGAAACCCAAGCTCTAGTCCGCCCGCGCGTCAGATCTCACGCCCTGCCGCCCACGATTCTTTACCTGCTTCTGGGCACGGGTGTGGCATTGGGCCAGCCCTCGCCCGCGGCGTCAACCCTGCCGGTTCTCACGCAGATCGAGCAGGTGCGCCGGCTAACGCCCGAGCAGGCGCGCCAAAGCTACCCCGTGCATTTGAAGGCCGTGGTTACCTACTTCGATGGTTCTACCACCGATCCCGAGTTCTTTCTCCAGGATGCAACGCGCGGCATCTGGGTTGGTTGGACGCCCGATCTGCCCAAGGCGGAGCCGGGCCAGCTCATCGAGTTATGGGGAACCAGCACTCAAGTAGACTTCGCTCCGGACATCGCCAAACCACGCTGGAAAGTAATGGGCCAGGCGCCCATGCCTCCTGCGAAGCCGGTAACTTTCGAGGAAATGGCTTCTACCAGCGTGGACGCGCGGTGGGTGGAAGTGGAGGGTATCGTACGGTCGGCCGAGCTGCCGCAGAACGATCCCCGTCTTCGCCTGGTGGTGGAAGTACCCGGCGGCCGCGTCGTAGTCAGCATCCCTGAGCAGCAGGCCATCCCGCCAGGACTGGTGGATTCGCGGGTACGCATCCACGGAGTCTGCGGCGCGATCTTCAATCAGAAAAACCAGATCATCGCCGTCGCGATCTACGTGCCGTCGATGCGGGAGATCAAGATCATCGAGGCAGGTCCCACCGACCCATTTGCCATTGCCGGCCGGTCTATTGGGGCATTGCAGACTTTCACTTTCACCGGACTGCCAACACACCGGGTGAAAGTATCCGGCGCGGTGACAGCGCAGTTTCAGGGAAGCAAGCTCTACATTTCGGATGCGACGGGCAGCGTCTACATCGAGTCCAGCCGAACGGATCAGTTCGCGCCGGGCGATCGCGTGGAAGTAGTCGGCTTTGCCGGCTTCGTCGATTACCGGCCGATCCTCAAAGATGCGATCTGCCGCCGGATCGGCGTCGGGCCGTCTCCTGTGGCCGTGACCATCAAAGCGGATAGCGCGCTCGACGGAGAGAAGTATGATTCGGCCTTGGTTAGTTTGGAAGCACAACTGACTGCAATCTCGGTGCTGCCGAAAGAAGAGGTGCTGATCCTCAAACAGGGCAACACGACTTTCACCGCGTTCGGACTGGAAAGGCCCGCGGATGCGAGCGACGATCTGCGCGAAGGCAGCCGGCTGCAAGTGACCGGAATCTGCCTCCTCGAGAGGGACGTGGTCGGCAGGGCACAATCGTTCAAGATCCGTTTGCGCTCAGCCGGGGACGTGGTTGCCGTTGAGAAGGCATCGTGGTGGACGCGCGATCGCGCCTTGTCGGTGCTGGGATTTGCGGCGCTGGCGACGTTTTCGACTCTGGCCTGGGTATTGGTGTTACGCCGCCGCGTGCGTTCACAGACCGCCCAATTGCGGAAAAAGAACGACGAGCTGGCCGTGGCGCTGAACGCCGCCGAGGAGTCGACGCAGTTGAAGAGCGAGTTTCTGGCCAATATGAGTCACGAAATTCGCACGCCCATGAACGCCATCCTGGGGCTGACGGCGTTTGCATTGGAGAGTACCTCACGAGATGAGCAGCAGGAGTACCTGCGAGATGTGATGAACTCCGCCGAATCCCTGCTGTCTTTGCTCAACGACATCCTGGACCTTTCGAAGATCGAAGCCGGACGCATGGAATTAGCCCCTGTTCCGGTCTCGATGGCGCAACTGATCCAGGAAGTCACTCACTTCCTGAAGACTGCGGCTACCCAGAAGAGGCTGGAACTCGCGTGGAACATAGCGCCCGGCGTTCCGGAGCACTTGTTAGCCGACCCGTTGCGATTGCGGCAAGTGTTGTTGAACCTGGTCGGGAACGCCATCAAGTTCACGGAGACAGGCTCGGTCAGGGTAGAGGCGGAGTTAGAGTCGCAAGACGACAAAACTGCCGGCCTCAGGTTCGCAGTCCGGGATACCGGACCGGGGATCGCGGGTGACAAGCAAGAGCTTATTTTCAAGTCATTCTGCCAGGCCGATGGCACCACCACCAGGAGGCATGGGGGCACAGGGCTCGGCCTCACCATCTCAGCGCACCTGGTCGAGCTGATGAGCGGGAAAATTTGGGTGGAGAGCGAGGTCGGCCGCGGAAGCACGTTCTATTTCACGGCCCGCTTCGCACGAGTACCGGCAGCACCGGCCCGGCTTCCGCAGCCACGGCCTGCGGCCATGCTTCATGCGGGACTGGAAGCAGAAGCCAAGAACCACCTTGGCGCCCTCAAGATTCTGATCGCGGAAGACAACTTCAGCAGTTTGAAACTGCTGACGCGATTGCTGGAACGCTGGGGACAGAGGGTAACCATCGCCGTCAACGGACGCGAAGCCTTGAATCTTTTCGAAAAAGATACTTTCGACCTGATGATCCTCGATATCCAGATGCCGGAGATGGACGGCTTCGAGGTGACCGCTGCCATTCGCGAGATCGAGAAGAAGACCGGTAGACATATGCCCATCTGCGCGCTTACTGCCCATGCCCTTGCCGGACAGCGGGAGCAATGTCTGGCCCGCGGCATGGATGGTTTTGTGACCAAACCGATTGAGCCGAGGAAGCTGCTGGAAGCCCTGGCGATCTTGAGTGCCGCGCCACGCGGAACCGAGCGGAGTTGAGCCGGGCGCACACCCGGCGCCGTGACCCAAGTGGCTTGGATGCTATGTGGTGACGCAGCCTCTCAGGCTGCCGGGTCGAGACTCGTCTCGACCTTTCCGATCAAGGACGTGTTGGCACGAGTGCCGACACCGCAGGCCGGGGGCCCGCGCTACACGCTGCCGCAATTCTTCACCGAACCTCTGATTCAGAATGCGGGCGGCGCCCACCCGCATCTCTTGCGCCCAAGATGCCGCGTTATCCTGAGTTCTGCGATGGAACCGATTCGTACGCTTTTCGAGCGGCCGCAGCCGGCCGGTCCGCCCGCGCTGCCGGGAGACTTGCGCCTGGCCTACGGAGGAGACCTTCGCTTTCCGGTTGCCACCGGCCGCCCCTACGTTATTGGAAATTTCGTGAGCACGTTGGATGGCGTGGTCAGCTTTTCGATCCCCGGGAAATCCGGCGGTGGCGATGTCAGCGGGTTCAACGAGGGCGACCGCTTCATTATGGGGCTGCTCCGTGCATCGGCCGATGCCGTGATGGTGGGCTCCGCCACGCTCGCCGAAGCCGGCAAACGGCACTTGCTGGCGGCGGAGTCCGTGAATCCTCCTGCCGCGGAATCGTACCGCCGCTACCGGGGGAGCGCCTTGCAAAAGCAGCCGTATCCGATCAGCGTTATTGTCAGCGGAAATGGCAGCGTCGATCTTGAGCGAGCGACTTTTCACACGCCCGGCCTGCGCGCGGTCATCATCACCACCGAACCCGGCCGCGAGCGGCTGTGCGATAAAGGCGTTGCTGCGCTCGCGTCCACCGAGGTTCGGGTGATACCTGCGCCAGGCTCGATCTTACCCGCGTCCGCGATTTTGGACCTGCTCTGGCGCGAGTATGGCGTGCGCTTGTTGCTACATGAAGGCGGCCCTGCTTTGTTCGGAAGCTTCGTCTCCCTGGGCCTTGTGGATGAATTTTTCCTTACGATTGCTCCGCAGCTTGCGGGGAGAAATCCAGGCAGCAAGCGGCCCGGCATGATAGCAGGTGTCGAGTTTCCGCCGGCCGACGCGCCCTGGCTCGAGCTTCTGAGCGTCAAGCAGAATGGCGATCACCTGTACCTGCGCCATCGTCCGCGCCAGGCTTCCTTGACAGCCGATTCCTCCCGGATGTAGGATTCCCAAAAGCTGATTTTCCTAGTACTTAGATATTACGGGGTTGCCTTGACCACAAGGAAAGCGCAGTTGCTTTTGTTCTTCTTGGGGTCAATGTCGACCGAAAGGTAGACCATGCGACGTTTTCTGACGGGGCTTTCAAACCTGAGTGGTGTTTTGGTGCTTCTGACAGCATCCTTTTCTCCATCATTGTTACTGGCACAAGGGAGCGATACCGCTATGCTGCGCGGCACGGTCACGGATTCGAGCGGCGCCGTGATTCCGAGCGTCGCCGTGACCATGACCAATGTCGGCACCGGTATTACGGAGAAACGTACGACGGACCAGGCGGGCCGCTATGTGTTCACGGACCTCAAACCGGCCGCGTATACGGCAAAGGTCGAAGCCACAGGGTTCAAGACTCTGATCCGCGAGAACATCGTGCTGCGCGTCGGGCAGCAGACCGATTTAGATCTCAAGCTGGAGGTCGGTGAGATCAGCCAGCAGGTCGAAGTAAGCGCCGAGGCGCCGCTGCTGAACACGGTGAGCGGGGCGCTCGGGACCGAGGTCACGAACAAGTACATCACGGCCATGCCGCTGCTCGACCGCGACATCTCCACGCTCTCGTTTCTGGCTCCGGGAGTCACCGAAGTCTCCAACGCTTCGGTGGGGAGTCAGGGGGGCACGGTTTTTGCGTCGAACGGACAGCGCTTCGCCACCGCCGAATTCCGGCTGGATGGCGCGCTGTTGAGCAATCCCGAGGGCGGAGAGGGCGGCAGTAGCAACGTTCAGTACAAACCCTCGGTGGAAGCCATTCAGGAGTTCAAGCTGCAAAACAACAGCTTCTCGGCGGAATACGGAAACAACGGCGGGACAGTGGTCAGCATCGTGACCAAGTCCGGGACCAACCAGTTTCACGGCAGCGGCTGGTGGTTCTTCCGGCGGCCATCGCTGGACGCCAATGATTTCTTTTCCAACGCGGCCGGGCAGCCCATCGGCCCGTATGCGCACGATCAGTACGGCGGATCGGTCGGCGGGCCCATCAAGAAGAACAAGACCTTCTTTTTCTTCGATTACGAGCGGCAGCGCAACAACTCGCCGTTCACCATCACGACCAGCGTGCCCACCGATCTCCAGAAGCAGGGCGATTTCTCCCAAACCTTTAACCCGGATGGCAGCCTGGAACAGATTTTCAACCCCAAGAGCGTGACCTGCACGGGCTCGGGAAGCAGCCAGGATTGTGAGCGCGCGCCGTTCCCCGGTAACAAGATTCCGGCCGGCCTGCAGGATCCGGTCGGGGCGAACTTGATCAAACTGTACCCGTCGCCAACCAACGCGGGCGACGCCTTTACGGGGCTCAACAATTTCACCCAAAAGCTGGTCGACTCCAGCCCCAGCTATCAGTTCGACGTCCGTATGGATCACAATTTTTCGGACAATCACCGCATCGACGGCCGTTTCAGCCAAAGTCACTACAAGGACTTGCGGCCCGATCCGTTTCTGGCTCCCAATCTGTCCGCCGGGACGACACACGACGTCACGATTCAGGACCACTGGACCATCAGCCCCACGACGCTATGGACCAACCGGATTACGTTTCACCGTGGCTATTTCCCGCAAGACGTCCAGCCCACCGTGGACCCGCTCAGCGTAGGCTTTCCTGAGATTTTGATCAACAACCCGTGGTTCCGGCAGCCGGCCTTCCCGGACATTGGTGTCGACGGTTATCAGGGACTGGTTACGAATGCCTGCTGCACCACGACGCGCGAGTCGGACACGCAGTGGTCATTCAATTCGGTAATGAACAAGATCATCCGTTCGCACAACTTGAAGTTTGGCGGAGAACGGCGGATCTTTCTGAATAATTTCTTCCAACCGGACGACACCGGCGGCGAGTTCTCCTTCAACGGGTCCATCACGCAGCAGAGCGTCTTCAACCCCAACTCTGCGCAGGGAAACAGCATGGCGTCTTTGTTGATGGGCTGGGCCGACTCCGGCTCGGTGGTGGCTCGTCCTCACGTAGCCAACAAGTCAGGCGAGGGGGCTTTCTTCATCCAGGACGACTGGAGAATCACCAGCAGGCTCACGCTGAACCTGGGGCTCCGATACGAGTGGAGCATACCCTATTCGGAACGCTACAATCACAACCAGCTCACTTGCTTCACCTGTGACAGCGGCATCAACGTGCCCGGCGTAGGCGAACTGATCGGAACCACGATCTTGACGACTCCCAGCCGGCGCCATGCGAATCCGGACTACAACAACATCGCACCCCGGCTGGGTTTCGCTTACCGGCTGGATAATAAAACGGTGGTCCGCGGCGGCGCGGGAATCTACTACGGCATGAATTTCGCCACGAACTGGCAATACGGGGGCACCGGGTGGAACAAAGGCGTCAACGTGATTTTCTCCAAGGACAGTGGCATCAACCAGTACGCCACGTTCGAAAACCCGTTTCCGGTGGGGTTTGTCGGCCCGCAACAAGGCAAATATGGCGAGCTGACGTTGTACGGATACAACAATCACAATCACGGCAGCAATACCTTCCGCAATGCCGAGATTTATCAGTGGAATCTCGGTATCCAACGCGAGTTGCCGGGTGATGTGCTGGTCGAAGTGAATTACTCGGCTAACCGCAGCACGCACCTGCCGTGGAATTACTCCACCGAGAACCGCAACTACATCTCGGCGGCCAACCGCGTGGCCTACGGTACCGCGGGTCTGGCGGCGCTGGTGCCCAATCCGTTCCAGTTTCTGTTTACACAGGTGCCGGGCCGGCCGGCGCCCGTCTTCAACGAGGCGGATTCCATCTACAACGACCCCACTATTCCGCAGGTCGACCTGCTGCGCCCGTATCCGCAGTTCCCCGGAATCTTCGCCGGTTTTCCGGAGTTTGTGGCGACTTCCACCTACCAGTCGGCACAGGTACGGTTTGAAAAGCGGCTCTCGCATGGGCTGAGTATCACCGGCAGTTACACCTTTTCGAAGTTCATCGACGATTCCGACTCGGGCGGCAACGCCTGGATCGGCAACATCGGGTTTGCCGGCGCGCCCCAGGATCTGACGAATCTGCGGGCAGAGAAGAGCGTGAGCGCTAATGACACGCCGCAGCGGCTGGCTTTCGCCGCCATCTACGAGCTGCCCGTGGGTAGGGGCAGAGCGCTGGGCAGAGATATGAATCGCGTGTTGAACGGCGCCTTCGGCGGATGGCAGGTGAATACGTTCGTCACGTTCCAGAGCGGGCAGCCGCTGGTGTTCTCCGATAGCAACCAGACGCTCGCCGATAGCCCCAATCAGCGCCCCGACATCAATGGGAAGGCCTGCTCCGGCGCTAACGTATACGACGTGGTGAACGGAACGTCAAATTACTTCAACATCGCCAGCTTTTCACATCCGGCGGACCAGACGCCGGGCAACATGGGCCGTTACATTTCGGACTGCCGCGCGCCGGGCATTCACAATATTGACCTCGGCATCGCCAAGAAAGTGGAGTTCACCGAAACTCGCTATCTGGAAATTCGCGCAGACTTCTTCAACGCCTTTAACACGCCCAGATTCGGCTACCCCAACACCACGTTCGGCGGTGACGGCTTCGGCGTAATCAACGGCCAGTACAACAGTCCGAGGCACGGCCAGCTCGGCTTACGGTTTGTGTTCTGAGCTAAGCTGAGGGGCAGTGTGGAAGTGGCCGCCCAGCTTCTCTTGCTGCCTTGCGATGCTGATCGCCGTGCCGCTTGTCGGTGTGGCGCAGGGCGGCTCCGCCCAGGCTCACGCTGAGCGAGGACGGCAGGCCTTCGCCCGCGGAGAAGTGAACGCGGCCGAAGCGGAGTTACGCCAGGCTGTTCGGCTGGCTCCGGAGGACGCCGAATATCTCGCGCTGCTGGGCGTCGTGCTCGGCATGCAGCAAAAACTCCAGGAATCCGACGACTATCTGGAAAAAGCGCTGCGCCTTGATCCCACCGATTCCGCGACTCGCCGCAATCTCGGGTGGAACCAGTTTCAACTCGGCCAGTTGGCACGGGCGAAAACCAATCTGGAGCGCGTGGTCAAGCAGAAGCCGGGCGACCCCCAAGCCATCCTGGTGTTGGGGATGGTCAACGAGGAATTGAAGGACTATCGTGTGGCCGTCCGGCTGCTGGAGTCCATACCGGAGCAGGTGCGGCAACGGCCCGAGTCCATGGCCGCGCTGGCGCGTGCCTACTACTACACGGGACGTCAGGAAAACGCACGTGAAGTCCTGAAGAAGCTTCAACTGCATCCCGCCGGACCCGAGGGAGTCTTTCTGGGCGGCCAGGTGGCGGCGGAGTTGCATGATTTCGAGACCGCCGCGTCGCTGTTCGGCTCGATCCACGAACCATATCCCGATACCGCCAAGCTTGGCTACAACCTGGCGCTGGCCGAGTACCACATGCGGCAGTTTGCCCAGGGGGTGGAGACGTTGCGCCGGATTACCGCGGCGGGCCACGAATCGAGCGAGATCTACAATCTGTTCGCCTGGAATCTCTATAAGCAAGACGATTTCAAGGGCGCGGCTGCGGCGCTGGATAAGGCCATCGCGCTCGATCCGGCCGAAGAAATGAATTATCTGGACGGCGCCATGATGCTGCTTGAGCATCACATCTATGGAGGCGCGCTCGACGCCGCCGAAAAAGCTCTGGAGGTGGCGCCCGATTCGTACCGGGGAAACCGCTTGAAGGCGCTGGTCGAGATCAAAATGGGGCGAGTCAACGACGCCGAGAGCCACTACCGGAAGGCCGTGCAATTGAACCCTGCCGATGCGCAGGCCATCACCGGGCTGGCTACAGCTCAGCTCGACAAGGGTAATGCGCCGGAGGCCGAGGAGACTCTTAAGAAGGCGATTGACCGGCTTCCGCGCGAGGCGCTTCTCTATCAGGCGTACGGGAGCATGCTGCTTTGGGGCGAAGGGGCGAACAACTCCGCCAGCGAAGCTCGTGCCGTCGAACTCCTGCGAAAAGCGATTGCTCTAGATGGATCGCTGGCCGAGGCTCACTATCAGCTTGGCAAACTTGCGCTGCGCGAAGACCGAATCCGTGAGGCGCGGCAGGAACTGGAAGCAGCCGTCAAGCTGGATTCTGCCAGCAGCAAGAACCACTACGCCCTGGCGCAGGTATATCGCAAGCTCGCGCGCACGGCCGACGCTGCACGCGAAGTGGAGCAGTTCCAGGCTTTGAAGGCGAAAGAAGAGCGAGCCTTTGCCGGCGTATCGGCGGCCCAGAGATCGGACGGAAATCACTAAGAAAGTGGTTTGGACACCGCCTTGCCTACGCGCGCATTCTGGGCCGCGACCGTGAGGAAGCGGTTGCGTCGAGTTGAATAGAACATTGGATGGCGTTTTGTGGCGCAGCCTCTCAGGCTACTGGGTCGAGACTCGTCTCGACCCTTCCCGATCAAGAACGTGACAGCACAAGTGCCGACACGGCAGGCCGAGGGCCCGCGCCACACTATGGCTCTCGTGCCGCAGATGCTACTGGCGTAAACAACAGATCCTGGAAATCGAAGCTGAAATCAGTGAGCGGCGAGACCGGAACCATCTTCATCTGGCCGATGGCGCCGTCGGGATTGAGTGCGAAGGTCACAAAGGCGTCCGCGTCGAGACTGCGCTCGCGCCAGCGCGCCTTGAAAGTGTCATATTGCCAGTGCTCCATGTCGGCAACAAGACTGGGCGTGTGGTTGAAGCGCAATACCAGCCCGTCTCGTTCCGTAGAAATGGTGATCTCGCCGTACCAGGGGTCGCTATACCGTCCGGCGTATTTCGCCAAGGGAAGAGAGGGCTTGGAATCGGCGTTGCGGCTTGCGCTCTGCTTCGCGACAGTTTCCGCGGCGTCCGCGCGCTGCTTCTCGTCGAGTTTGTGGAATGCCGCGATCCAATCGGTATCCGGAGCGCCCAGATAGCGGTCAGCGATGCGATGGCCGATGGCGCCGAACGCTCCGCCTGCTTCCTGATTGGTCAGCACAACGACGCCCAGCTGAATGTCGGGGACCAGCATCACCAGCGATACGAATCCAGGAAGGCCGCCAGTGTGCGATACGACTTTGTGGCCGCGAAACTCGTTCAGCCCCCATCCCAAACCGTATGCGGAGAAATTCCCGCGCAACGCCTCGAGGCCCGGCGGCGGATCGGGAACCGGAAGGGGAGTCTGCGCCGACCACATCTCCTTGCTCACGCGCTCGGAAAACAGGCGCTTTTCATCCGACTGCGGAATGCGGCCCGAGGCAAGCTGCGTCAGGACCCAGCGTGACATATCGGCCACGCTGGAATTGATGGCCCCGGCCGGCGCCGAATTGTCGATATTGGTGTACGGAATGGCCTGCACGTGGCCTTCTACCTTCGAATGCGGCGTGGCCACGTTATCGCCCGCGTGAAAGAGCGTGATGCTGGTCTGGCTGGAATTCATTTTCAGCGGGCCGAGGATTCGCTGCTTGATGAACTCCTCCCAAGACAAGCCGGTCACCGCCGGTATAATCTGGCCCGCCGCCACGAACATCAGGTTGCTGTAGGCAAACTTGCTGCGGAAGGTATGCGCGGGTTTGATGAATCGCAGGCGGCGCAGGATCTCATCCCGCGAAAACGCAGTGGGGGGCCAGAACAAGAGATCGCCCGCGCCCAGGCCGAGCCCGCTTCGGTGACAGAGCAGATCGCGGACCGTCATTTCCCGCGTGACGTAAGGATCGTACATTTGAAACCAGGGCACGTGCTTGGTCACCGGATCGTCCCACGAGATCTTGCCTTCGTCGACCAGAATTCCCAGGGCTGCCGCGGTGAAGGCCTTTGTGTTCGAAGCGATGCCGAACAAGGTGTGAGCATCGACCGGCGCCGGTTCGCCCATCCGCCGCACCCCGTAACCTTTGGTCAGCACAACTTCGCCGTTCTTCACCACGGCCACAGCGAGCCCAGGCACCTCAAACGTGCGCATCGCTGCCGCGACATAGGAGTCCAGATCGGCTACCGGAGCGGTATCCGCGGCGAACGCCGGAAAGGCGGCCAGACAAGTGATTACGCCAAGCACCCAGAGCAGGCGCTGCCGGCGCGACCGGTTTGTGACGGGGACGGACGAAGTCATGGAGAACATCACGAGATCATATCTCGTGTCCACTCTCGTGTCTGTTCTCGAGTCATCGAACGGCGCATGTGCCGGCGTCTGGACTTCGTTGGATGCGGCTTGACGCTCACCGCGGTTATCGGGCCAGCGTGTTCGTCAGCCACGCAGTCATGTCGTGTTTCCAGTGCGCCATCGCCGGGTCTTTCTCCCAGTTCATCATCCCGTGGTGCCCGCCTTCCACTGTGACCACCTCGCACTTGGCCCCGGCTTTTCGCATGGCGTCGCACATCTTAGGCGATTGCTCATAGGGCACCTGCTCGTCGGCGTTGCCATGCATGAAGAGAAACGGCGGCATTCGTTTGGAGATGAGCGTAGTGGGGGAGACGGCGCGAAGTTTCTCCACCACGCCCGCATCACGCCAGCTCTTGAAACCGAGAAATTCCATCAGACCAGGCCCGGGCGGCTTTGCCGGATCGGGCTCGCTGCGCCGTTTCTCGGTCTGCAGCACGAGATTGTTCGGTCCGTAGAAATCCACCACAGCGGCTACGTTTGCGCCGCGTCCCGGATGCACACCCACATACGCCACCAGATATCCGCCGGCGGATTCCCCAATCAGCGCGATGCGTTTGGCGTCGACGTGATACTTCGCCGCGTTGGCCTTCACCCAGCGGACAGCGCTTTCGACATCGTCGACAGCGGCGGGAAACTGATAGTCCGGCGACAGACGGTAGTTGATTGTGAACCATGCGAAACCGGCGCCCGACAGCGCATCGAAAAGCGGAGTGACATACGTTCTCTTGTTGCCGTGCGAAAAACTTCCTCCATGGACGATGATGGCGGCCGGAAACGGGCCGCTTCTCTCGGGCGTCTTGAGATCGAGTGTCATGGAAACACCGCCCGGCCGGGCGAATTCCACATCGTTCTGCTCCAGCGCGAAAGCCGCCGGAATCAGGACCAGGGCCAACGGAAGAATCTTGCGCATAGAAGCAAATTGTATCCGAGAGAGTGCTAGATTGCGGGATGGAGAACGAAATGGCGACTTGTGGACTTATCCCCTACGAAAATGCGAGTGCCGAGGTGCGTGCGATTTACGACGACATCATGGCCACGCGCCAGACGGACTGGATCAACAATTTCTGGAAGGCGCTGGCGCACGATCCGGCGACGCTGCGGCGCACCTGGCACAGCGTCAAAGAGATCATGGCGCCGGGCGCGCTGGATACGGTCACCAAAGAGATGATCTATCTGGCCGTGAGCGCCACCAATCAGTGCGGTTACTGCATCGCCTCGCACACCGCGGGCGCGCGCAAGGCCGGAATGACGGACCTCATGCTGGCTGAGTTGATGGCGGTGGTCGGGATGGCGAATGAAACCAACCGGCTGGCGAGCGGATACCAGGTCGAGATCGACGACCGCTTCCGAACGCCTTAATGACGCGGGCTACTTCTTGTCCACCGCCGGGAGCACCGGCGATATATACTTGCGCTCTATGAAGGAAGAACTGGAACGCCGTGAATTTGGCAAGGCGCTGCTCGGGACCGCGCTTGCCGCCTCCGCTGCCAAGGCGCAAAAGCCGCGCGCCGCGCATCCCTGGCCGCCGGGAATCAAAATTTCCATCCAGATGCCGAACGCCGACCCCTCCGACGAGGATTTGCAGTTCGTCAACCAGCTCGGCACGCGTTACGTCAACATCTGGACACAGGGCGACGCCGCCACGTACGAAAACTTCGTGCGGCTCAAGAACCAAGTAGAAACCGCCGGCCTGCTGGTCTGGAATATCGGCAACACCGATGTGCACAACATGGAAGAGGTCACGCTGAACCTCCCGGGCCGCGATAAGAAAATCGAACAATACAAGAGCTATTTGCGCAACGTGGGCCGCGCTGGCATTCATTACACAACCTACGCCCATATGGGGAACGGCATCTGGAGCTCGGAGCCCGAAACCGCTCGCGGCGGCGCCCACGCGCGCGCGTTCAACTTGAGCCACGCAACGGGCCACTGGGCCGGTAAGGAGTTCAAAGGTCCGCTGACTCACGGCCGCGTCTACAGCGAAAAAGAGATTTGGGACAACTACGAGTTCTTCATCCGCCAGGTGGCTCCGGTGGCGGAAGAGCAGGGGGTTTACATGGGCATCCATCCCGACGATCCGCCCGTCCCCATGCTGGGCGGCGTGCCCCGGTGCATTTTCGGCAACTTCGAAGGCTACAAGCGCGCGCTCGAAATCGCCAACAGTCCGAATGTGGGCGTGTGTCTGTGCTGCGGAACATGGCTTGAGGGCGGGGAACTGATGGGCATGGACGTGGTGGGCGCAATCCGCTATTTCGGCCGCATGGGAAGGCTTTGGAAGATTCATTTTCGCAATGTAAGCGCGCCGATTCCGCATTTCACGGAAGCATTCGTGGACAGCGGTTACATGGAAATGTGGAAGATCATGCGCGCGCTGCGCGAAGTGGGATTCGATGGCGTGGTGATCGGCGATCACTTTCCGGAGATGGTTGGCGGCTCGCGCGCATCGGCCGCGTATACGGTGGGCTACATGAAGGCATTGCTGGAGCGGGCCAACGCGGAGTTTGGCGGCTAGCGGCCTGTCGCCGCGACAACATGAGCATGACCGCACCCTTTACGGTCGCGGCGTAGCAAGGCGCATTCCGAGCCGCGCGCGTCAGCAAGCGTTTCCGATGCTAATCTACCGGCGGTGACTTTTCGAGAACCGACATTCAGCACGTAAGATAGGCGGGCGCCGCGCGCGTTACGCGATGTCATACCATAGTCCCATGCACGCGACTACCCGACGCCGGTTCGCCGTGGCCACCCTGTTGCTGATGGCCGCCGTCACCCTCGTATATTCCCAGGACAGGCAAGGAAACGCTCGCAGTCTCGTCAGCCGCGTCCAGAACGATCTGCGTCGCGCCGAGCGCTTTACGTCTCCAAATGGCAAAGAGAAAGAGCGCTACTACAACGCGCAGCGCCATCTGTCCCAATTTGACAGGGCACTCGCCAGGGGCAAGTTCGATAAGGACAAACTGGATGAGGCCATCGATGACGTCAAGAACGTCGTCGAAAACAATACGCTCTCGCCGCGAGACCGGGACGTGCTCACCGGGGATCTCCGCGATCTCCGTGAACTGCGCCGGACGCGAGGCGCTTCCTACTGAGGGCCCGCCAGCTTCAGATATAGCGCTGCCGGTCCGCCGAAGGGCGTCGTGAATGTGCGCACCGCGCCGCCCGCCGCTGGTTTTCCGGGTACTGTCGCGCCGCTCGTGATGTTAAACCACTCGACGGAGAACGCGCCGGGCGCGTCGCTCAGGTTCACCGTGAACTCCCCCTTGTCGGACTGAAACACCAGATACTCCTTGCCGCGGTTGGCCAGGCAGTAGCCGGTGTTTGAAATCTCCCGCGAGGGCGTCATCTCCGCAAGGTTCATCCGTTCGGCGAACATCCGCGTCTGTCCCATCGCCGTCCGCGCCGAATCCTGCCATGTCGGCGATGGCAGCAGTTCTTCCATGAACAGCACATTCAACCCGCGCGTGAAGCTCTTCCACACCCATAGATTGTCGCCGCCCGTGTGGCCCCAGAGATGATCCGTGTCGTTGACGATAACTTTGCCAGATCGCGCGGGCCACGGATTATCCCGGTAGCGTTCGTCTGGTTCGCCCGGATTGGGTGAGACCCAGTCCGCCGGGCTGTTATAGAGCAACGCGTTCGCGCCGTTCGCATACTGGAAGGTCATCCCCACCGGATGCTGCTTGGGCTTGGAGGCCTCGTACTCGTGGACGTAATCGATCACGTGGTATTGCCACGGCGTCGACGAGCCCGCCGCTTCGTTGCAGATCTCGTAGAGCACGTTGTCCAGATCGTTGACCGTATCCACCACCTGGCGCAGATACGCCTCCTGCAACGCGAGCACGCGCTTTCCCATCGAGGAAATCTGCAGCGTGTTGAACTCGACGCCGGACCCATTGCCATCGGCGTCCGCGTCAACCCCATTGATGTTGTTGGCGCGGTTGAACGGGTGATACGTCCAGGCATCGGTGAACTGCAGCTCCCAGCCCTCGAAGAGCATCACGGATACGTAGATGCCCCGCTCCCGCGCCGCGATGATGCGCTCGCTCATGCGGTTGAAGTATTCCGGGCTAAACTTCGTCAGATCGAATTTCGGCTTGCCGTCGTTCGCAACGCCTGGCCCGGTTCGTAGCCACGGGTGCGGCTCCGCGTACTTGATCATTCCTTTGGGCTGCGCGTCCGTCCATTTAGGCGCCTCCCAGCGCCACAGGCGGAAAAAATTGTGATGGTGTGCCACCAGGAAATCAAGATAGCCGGTGTAGTCGAATTTCGGCGGTGGATCCTGGCTCTGGGGGAAGCGGTGTCCGTTGTCCTGGAAGTTGTGCCAGTTGTGGGATCCGGCGAGGTAGATGGCTCGTCCGGAACCGTCGGTAAAGTAGCGTGCATTATTCTTGAGCGGACGCAACGGCCCGCTCGCGGGAGCCGCAATGGCGCTGATCGCGACTGCGGCCCATACGAGCCAGTGAATAACCGTCGTCTGCATGTCTACAGGATACGCGAGCAGCGCCCGCCGTGTTTGCGTTTCCAGTGCCTGCGCGCTACACTCACTTTTTCCATTTCAATCGGGAAGGCTTCAGGGGTTCAGAGGTGAAACTCGCTCCCGTAGACTACCTTATCCTCGCGATCTACTTCGGATTCGTTCTCGGCATCGGCTGGCGCCTGCGCAAGTCGGTCGAGTCGAGCCGCGACTTCCTGACTGCGGGCCGCTCGGTTCCCGTGTGGATCACCAGCCTCGCCTTTCTCGCCGCCAACCTCGGCGCCCAGGAAGTCATCGGCATGTCGGCTTCGGGGGCGAAGTACGGCATCATGACGGCGCACTTCTACTGGATCGGCGCCGTGCCCGCCATGCTTTTCGTGGGCGTGTTCATGATGCCGTTCTATTACGGCAGCCGCGCGCGTTCCGTTCCCGAATACTTGAAGCTCCGCTTTGACGAAAAAACGCGCGGCTTGAACGCGCTCACTTTCGCCGTGATGACCGTGTTCTCTTCCGGCATTTCCATGTATGCCCTGGGTCTTCTGCTGCAGCTTGTGCTGGGCTGGAGTTTTACCGCATCGGTGCTGCTCTCGGCGGCCATCGTGCTCATCTACACCTTCCTGGGCGGCTTGACCAGCGCGATTTACAACGAGGTTCTCCAGTTTTTTCTCATTGTCCTGGGTTTCACGCCGCTTGCCATCATGTCCGTGGTAAAGGCAGGAGGCTGGCCAGGCATCGAATCGCGCCTGCCACCGGTGATGACGCACAGTTGGAAATATATGGGAGACGCCAGCCAGAATCCCATGGGCGTCGAAGTATTCAGCATGGTGGCGGGGCTGGGGTTTGTGCTCTCCTTCGGCTACTGGTGCACCGATTTCCTGGTGATCCAGAGGGCCATGGCGGCGGATTCGATGTCCGCGGCGCGCCGTACCCCACTGATCGCGGCGTTTCCGAAGATGATGATGCCATTCATCGTCATCGTGCCGGGAATCGCCGCGCTGGCTATCGCCAAAATGAATGTGGGATACGCGCTGCCGCTCAAGGGCGATGGCTACGACTACGACCAGGCCTTCACCACGCTGATGTCGCACTTCTATCCGTCAGGCATGCTGGGCGTGGGTCTCACCGCGCTCATGGCGTCGTTTATGTCGGGCATGGCCGGCAACGTCACCGCCTTCAACACGGTCTTTACCTACGATATCTATCAGGGCTATATCCACAAGGGCGCTCCCGACGCGCACTACTTGAAAGTGGGCCGGATCACGACCGTCGTGGGCACGGCGCTTTCGGTGATGACCGCTTACGTGGCGCAGCACTTCAACAACATCATGGATTTTCTGCAACTGGTGTTCGGATTCGTAAACGCGCCCCTGTTTGCGACTTTCCTGCTAGGCATGTTCTGGCGCCGCACCACAGGCCACGGCGCGTTCACCGGCCTGCTCACCGGTACCGGCGCCGCCGCGCTCACACACGGGCTTACGGTCGCCGAGCATAAGGGCGGATGGATCGCGCCCCTGCATCAGTTTCCGTCCACCATGGCGCAGAATTTCTGGATTGCAATCTTCGCCTGGACGTCCTGCTTCGTGGTCACCATCCTCGTGAGCCTCGTTACCAAACCGCGGCCCGCCGAGGAACTCCAGGGACTGGTTTACGGCCTCACCAAAGTGCCCCGCGATACTGGAGTAAGCTGGTATCGCAAGCCGGCGCCGGTTGCCGTTCTGGTTATCGCCACGCTGCTGCTGTTGAACCTCTGGTTCCGATAATTCATGCTCGATCTGCGGACACCCACGGGCTGGTTCTTCACGCTGCTAGGCTTGATTCTGGCGGCCCTTGGTGTGTTCGCTCCCGGAATGCGCGCTTCGCTGACGGACGCTAACGTCAACCTCTACTGCGGCGTCGTAATGTTGATGTTCGGCGGCGTGATGCTGCTGCTCGCGCGCAAGCCATCATGATTGCCGAAGCATTTCACAAGCAGTACGGAACCAATCGGGGCATTCGCGTGTTTCGCGCGCCCGGCCGCGTGAACCTGATCGGCGAGCATACGGATTACAATCTCGGTTTTGTTCTGCCCATCGCGCTGGACCAGGCCTGCTTCGTGGCCGCGGCCGATTCGCCGGACGGTTACCTCCGGGTGTACTCCGAGGAAAAACGTGAATTGCGGGAATGGCCCGCCGCGGATGTGGCCGCGCTCGTTCCCGCGCGTGACTGGACCGATTATGTGATCGGCGTTGCCCAGGAACTGATCCGCGCGGGTTACCCCATCCCGTCGAAACGGCTGCTGGTTCGCAGTTCCGTACCCGAAGGCTCCGGACTGAGTTCGTCGGCGGCGCTCGAGGTCTCTTCGGCGCTGGCCCTGCTCGGCGGCCGTGAAATCGCTCCACTGAAGCTGGCCGAACTTTGCCAGCGTGCCGAGATCGCTTTCGTAGGACTACCGTGCGGCATCATGGACCAGTACATTTCGGTGTTCGGGCGCGAGTGTGCTGCGCTCAGGATCGATTGCCGCAGCCTGGAAAATGAAGTGGTCCCTATTCCTGGAAATGTTGAGATTATAGCTGTTAACACTATGGTGAAGCACGAGTTAGGCCAATCGGCCTACCGTGCGAGAACGGAGCAGTGCGCGGCGGCAGTGGACGCCATCCGGCGCCTCGATCCCAAAGTGGGCAGCCTGCGCGAGGTAACGGTCGCGCTACTCGAAAGCGCGACGTCGTCGATGCCCAAATTGATCGCCCGGCGCGCCCGGCACGTGGTCACTGAAAATGAGCGCGTCGATCTGTTCGTCAAAGCGTCACTCCGCGGGGATTTGGAGCGGATGGGGGGATTGATGGTCGAATCTCACGTCAGCCTGCAACACGATTACGAAGTGAGCAGCCCGGAACTCGATTTCCTGGTGGATACCGCGATTGGTATCGAAGGCGTGCTGGGCGCGCGCATGACCGGCGGCGGATTCGGCGGCTGTACCGTAAACCTGTTGCGCCACGGCGCCGGAGAGCGCTTTCGGTGCGAAATCTCACGCGCTTACCAGGCGCGCTTCGGTATTACCGCGCAGATATTTGACTGCCGGCCATCCGAGGGCGCCGGCGAAGTAAAAAATGTTGAGAGAATTCCCTTGGGCGCGGCACTCTCAAGCTAAAGGAATGCTCCTCCCGGGGCGACTGTCGGCCCCATCGTTTTCCACGCGGGTTGGGAACCCGTTTGTGGAGTTTGACTGGCACAGGCATCAGCCTTCAGCATCAGCCTGAAGCATGCCTGTGCCGCCTCGTTGCATGTGACCCCTGTTGATGCTCGCTCTCTTCCTCGTTTGTTCTTGGAACCGATGCTGCTACTTAGGAACCGCGCAACAATAACGGCACATTCTTGGGGCGTGATTCGGCGCACGCACTCTTGCGTGCTGCGTCGCGACTCATCGCGACGCGTGGCGCGTCGGCAGGAGTGCCGACACGGCACACAAGAGTGCGTACGCCACGGCTACCGCTGCACAGTTATTCTTGCGTGGTCCCTTAGCTGGCGGCGGCGTCGGCCATGGTCGAGCTGATCTTCGAAAATACTGTGCTGATGCTGGTCGCGATATTCGGCATCAACGCCGCAGCCGATACCGCTACAAATCCCGCCATTAAAGCGTATTCGATCAGGTCTTGTCCCTTGACGTTCTGGCTCAAGTTGCGCGCGCGAATCGCAAGCTTCCAAAAACAATGATTTATTCTTGCCATATGCTGTAAGCTCCTTCTCTACGGTATCTGGGAAGCTCGGCAACTGATATGGAGCGAAACACTAGTCTGAGTCGCGCAAAGCCATTTGATATCCTGAGAAAACACCTTAGATGGCCGAAATCTTTCCTTTTAAACCCTATCGCTACAGCGCTGCCGCTGGACGCCTGGCCGACCTCGTAACGCAACCCTACGACAAGATCTCGCCCGAGATGCGCGCCCGCTATCTCTCCCTGAGCTCACATAATCTGGTGCGCATCATATTGGGAGAGCGGCTGCCGTCCGACAATCCGACCGCCAACGTCTACACACGCGCGGCCGCCTTTTTGAACGATTGGATCGCCGGCGGCGTGCTGCTGCGCGAATCCGAGCCCTGCCTGTTCGCCTATTTTCAGGACTTCTGCGTTCCCGATACGGGCGAGCGTCTGTCACGCCGCGGGTTCATAGGACTGAGCGCCGTCGAGGACTACAGCGCCGGCGTCGTGTATCGCCACGAACAGACGCTCTCCGGTCCGAAACAGGACCGGCTCGACCTGTTGCGCCACACCAACGCCCACTTCGGGCAAATTTTCATGCTGTATCCGGACCCGCAGCGTGAGATCGACCGGTTACTGGAGGAGTGCTCGCAGGCAAAGCCCACCGAAGCCGTGGTGGATGAATACGGCGCCGAGCACCGCCTGTGGAAAATTGCCGGCCCCGCCCGTATCGCGGCCATCCGCGAGCGCATGGCGGACAAGAAGCTGCTGATCGCCGACGGCCATCACCGCTACGAGACCGCGCTGGCGTTTCGCAACGAGAATCCGGGTCTCGCCGGCGCGGCGCGCGTGATGATGACGTTCGTGAATATGCATTCGCCCGGCCTGAAAATTCTGGCCACCCATCGTCTGGTCAACGGGTTGCCGGATTTCGACCCGGACGAATTTCTGCGCCGGGCTTCCACCGGATTTCAGGTCGACGAGGCCAGTTCGCCCGAGCAACTGCAAAGCCTCTGGAACGGCGCGGCGCGCGGCGCCATCGGTGTGGCCACCGGCGAAAAACTCTACCTGCTGCAACTGCGTCAGGCCTCTGAAAAACTGGACGTCCCCATCCTGCACGAAATGCTGCTGCGCGACGTGCTCGGCATCGGCGACGAAGCCGTGCGCGCCGAGAAAAACCTTCGCTACGTCCGCGGCCTGGACAAAGCCGTGGAGG
>JBGPKX010000067.1:0-20304 GCA_041486185.1 Bryobacteraceae bacterium
GGACTTCAACTCCGGGGCGCTGGGCATTGAATTCGAGGATCCGCCCGCAAAGTTCGTGGTGAGTCCCAATACGCCCGTGCGCCAGATCTGGGTATCGGCGCACGCCAAGAGCTACAAGCTCGATTGGGATATCGTGGAGAACACCTTCGTACACGGCGAATCCGGCGATACGCTCAAAGACCTCATGGAGAAGGCCGTCAGCAAGCAGTTGAATGAAGAAGTGAGTTTGTAGTGCTCCCCGCCCGCTCCGACCAGGAAGATCTCCGCCGTTTTGGTTACGCCCAGGAGCTATTCCGCAGCATGGGCGGCTTCTCCAACTTCGCCATTTCGTTTTCCATCATCTCGATTCTCACTGGCGCGGTGACCCTATACGGCTATGGCCTGGAGATGGGCGGTCCGCTCGAGATGACGCTTGGGTGGCCGCTCGCGACGCTGTTTACGCTTACCGTGGCAGCCAGCATGGCGGAGCTGTGTTCGGCCTATCCGACGGCCGGCGCCATGTACCACTGGGCGGCCGATCTCGGCGGACCCGGCGCCGGCTGGTTTGTGGCCTGGCTCAACATTTTCGGCCTGATCGCCGCGCAGGCCGGCATCAACTACAGTTGCGCGCAATTCATTTTGCCTTTTCTCGGCGTAGCATCCACACCGCGCAGCCTGCTACTGATGTTCGCCTTCATTTTGATCACGCAAGGCCTGCTGAACCACTACGGCGTGAAGCTGGTGGCCATTCTGAACGATTTCAGCGTCACGGTGCACATCGTGGGGGTCGTGATTCTCGTGGCGGCCCTGATTTTTCTTGCGCCGAAACAACCGGTCAGCTTCCTGTTCCAGGGCATCAACAGCAATGGCCGCTCGTTTTACTGGTGGGCGTTCGTGCTGGGCCTTCTCCAGGCGCAGTGGACGTACACCGGTTTCGATGCGTCCGCTCACATGGCCGAAGAGACCGAGGATCCCAGGAGGCACGCGCCCTGGGGCATCGTGCTGTCCGTTGCGGTGTCGGGCGTAGTGGGGTATCTGCTTCTGATCGCATTGACGCTGGCGATCCGCGGCATTCCCGGCGTGCTGGCCGCCAAAGACGCCGATGGAAACGCCATCCCCGCCGTGATTGCGATTCTGGACACCGCGCTGGGCGCCAGGGCGGGCAATGCCATGGCGGCGCTGGCCTCCATGGCCATGTGGTTTTGCGGGCTTTCCTGTATCACCTCGGCCTCACGAGCGCTTTATTCGCTGGCGCGGGATGAAGGCACGCCGTGTTCGCGGCTCTTGCGATCGGTGAATCCAACGCATGGGACGCCGGCGCCGGCGATCTGGGCGATCGTGCTGGCATCCATCGCCGCCATGGTCTGGACCAAGGCGGTTCCCGTTGTGACGTCGCTCAGTACCGTGGCGCTTTATTTGGCTTACATCCTTCCCGTCGCGCTGGGCTTGCGCGCGCGGCGCAGGGGTTCGGACTGGCCCAAATCCGCGGTCTGGAATCTGGGGCGTTACGGCCAGGCTGTGAACGTCATCGCCATTGCCTTCGCCATCTTCATCTGCTTCGTGCTCGTCATGCCGCCCAATCAGCTCGCGGGCGAAACGCTGGGCGGACTGCTGGTGGCGCTGGCGCTGCTGTATGTGGCCGTGGCACGTCACCGGTATAAAGGGCCGAAGTGGAGCCATCAAGAAGCCGCCGTGCGAGAATCGAACGTATGAGCAATGTCGAGTCCTGTGCCCTGGATCCATTTCCCTATGTGAGATCCGTCCGGGTGGCGCTCTGATGCAATTCGGTGAATTTCGCGGGCTTCTCGAGAAACACAATATCAAGCGCGTCAAGCTGGGCGCGTTTGACATCGATTGCACGCTGCGCGGCAAGTACATCAGCACGGAGAAATTCTTATCCGCCGCGCAGTCCGGCATGAGGTTCTGTGACGTGATCTTCGGATGGGACATCGGCGACGTGCTCTATGACAACGCCAAATTCACCGGCTGGCACACAGGTTATCCGGATGTGGACTGCCGCATCGCGCTCGACACCTTCCGCTTGATCCCCTGGGAGCCGGGCACCGCGTTTTTTCTGATGGATTTCGTAGGGGGCGACGGCAAGCCGCTGCCCATCGCGCCGCGCCAGGTGCTCGAGCGCGTGGTGAAGCGCGCGGAAGAGCTGGGCTACACGCCATTCTTTTCCGCCGAGTACGAATTCTTTTTCTTTCGCGAGACGCCGGAAAGCCTGCGCGCCAAAAACTTTCGCAACCTGACGCCGCTCACGCCCGGCATGTTTGGCTACAGCGTGCTGCGCGCCTCCGGCAATTCGGAGCTGGTGCTGGAGATCATCGATCAGTTGGGCGCCTTCAACTGCTCGGTCGAAGGACTGCACACCGAGACCGGCCCGGGCGTCTACGAGGCGGCCATCGCGGTGGATGAGGGCGTCGGCGCGGCGGACAAAGCCGCACTATTCAAGACTGCTGTGAAAGAAATTGCCGCACGCCATAGCTTGATTCCCACGTTTATGGCCAAGTGGAATCCGGAGCTGCCCGGATCGAGTGGCCATCTGCACCAGAGCCTCTGGGACAGCGGCAAGCACAAGAACCTGTTTTACGCCGACGAGGATGGCGGTATGTCCGCCTTGATGCGCCACTATATCGCCGGCCTGGTGGCGAATCTGCCGGAACTCGCGGCGGTAATCTGCCCGACCATCAACTCTTACAAGCGCACGGTCCCGGGCGCTTGGGCGCCGATCAACGCTACCTGGGGCGTCGACAACCGCACCACGGCCGTGCGTGCGATTCCCGGCAGCAGCAAATCCACACGCATCGAGCTGCGTCTCTCCGGCGCCGACATCAATCCTTATCTGGCGATGGCCGCTTCGCTCGCCGCCGGCCTGGATGGCCTCGAGCGCAAGCTGGAACTGCCGCCACCCACCGTCAACGCCTATGCCGGTGATGCCGCTCCGCTTCCGCGCACCCTCGCCCAAGCCACCAAACTCTTCCGCGAAAGCAAAATGGCGCGCAGCTGGCTGGGCGACGAATTTGTCGACCATTATGCCGGCACGCGCGAGTGGGAAGTGCGGCAGTTCGAGAAGGCGGTGACGGATTGGGAGCTGGCGCGGTATTTTGAGTCGATCTGAGGGCCGTTCCGTGATCCTGATCTGCTGCAGTCGCTTCACGCGTTCCTATTAGCGCAAGTCCGAACAAAACACGCGCTGTGCTATTTTGGCCTCTGGATGAACCTCTCGACTTTCTCGTTTCCCACCACCATCATTTTCGGAGCGGGCTCCGTCGGTCGCCTGCCCGAGGAGTTGAAAAAGCGCAATGTCCGCCGCCCGCTGCTTGTCACCGACGCCGGTATCGAGCGCACCGCCGTGTTCGAGCGCGTGCGCAAGCTCGTGCCCGAGGCTGTGGTCTTCTCCAAGGTCGATCCGAATCCCGTCGAGCAAAACGTGGTGGATGGCGCGGCTGCCTACCGTGAAGGCGGCTGCGATGGCGTGATTGCGCTCGGTGGAGGCTCGCCGCTCGATGCCGCCAAAGCCATCCGCCTGATGGCCACGCATGAAGGCCCGCTCGCGGACTACGACGATCTGCTCGACGGCGCCAATCGCATCTCCTCCAATCTGCCGCCGTACATCGCCATCGCCACCACTTCAGGAACGGGCAGCGAAGTAGGCCGCTCGGCCGTCATTACCATCAAAGCCACCAATCGCAAGACCGTCATCTTCAGCCCTTATCTGATTCCTTCGGTGGCCCTGGCCGATCCGGAACTCACGCTCGACCTGCCGCCGCACATCACCGCCGGCACCGGCATGGACGCGTTCACACACAATGTCGAAGCCTATCTCGCCAAGGGTTATCACCCCATGTGCGACGCCATCGCGCTGGCCGGCGCCAAGCTGGTCTGGGACAATCTGCCGCGCGTCATGGTGAAGCCGCACGATCTGGAAGCCCGGTCGAATATGTTGATGGCCGCCATGATGGGAGCTGTTGCCTTCCAGAAGGGGCTCGGAGCCGTGCATTCCCTGGCGCATCCGCTCTCCACCGAGTGCGGCATGCATCACGGCACCACCAACGCCATTCTGTTGCCGGTGGTGCTGGAATACAACCACTCCGCCGTGCCGGACCGCATCGCGCATCTTGCCACGCTGTTCGGCGGGGGCGACGCTGCCGAACGCGTTCGCGAGATGAATCGGAAGGCTTCGATCAAACCGCGGCTGCGCGACTGGGGTGTCTCCGAATCGATTCTTCCGTCGCTCGCGGACAAGGCCATCCAGGACGGTTGCCACCAGCTCAACCCACGCCCCTGCACACGCGAAGACCTGCTCGATCTCTATCGCCAGGCGTACTGACCAGCCTGCATGGGGCCGCTTGAGGCATTGCGACCTCTACCACGTGCTACAATTCGACGGTTCATGTCTGTTCAGGCCCTTACCACGGGGCTGCTGTTCCTCACAGCTAACGCCGAAAGTAAGGTTGCCCGTAGATGGTTGCAGGCGGCGGAGCCGAGTTGCGTTTTCATGCGACCCGGCGCGGATTTCCGCTATCTGAGTCCCCCGGCCTTGGGTAAAATAACTACACAATTGAACGGCGGGCGGGTGTTGCCGGTAGGCGTGCGTCCGACCCTCTAATTTTATGCTGGAAGCCTTCGCGCTATCGGATGTCGGACGGGTTCGAACCAACAACGAAGACTGCGCCCTGATTCTGCCGGAGATCGGGCTCTATCTGCTGGCGGATGGAATGGGCGGGGCGCGGGCGGGGGAAATGGCGTCGCGGCTGGCGATCGATACTGTGGCCGAGGTGGTGCGGCAGGCCATGGAGCGCGATCCGCAGGTGCTGTTGAGCGCCGTCGAAGAAGCCAACCGCCGCGTGCTGGCGGCTTCCAACAGCGATCCACAACTGGAGGGCATGGGTACTACGCTGGTGGCAGCGCTCGAGACCGGCGACGAGCTGGCCATCGCCAGCGTGGGCGACAGCCGCGCATATCTGCTCGATGACGCCGGTTTCCGGCCCATCACCGAGGATCAAACGTGGGTTCACGAAGTCGGCCGTCCGCTGGGCCTCGACGAAGAGAGTCTGCGCAATCATCCCATGCGGCATGTGCTTACCATGGCCATCGGAGTGGGTGGCGCCCTAACGATCCACTACTACATGATCCGCCTGAAACCTGCGGCACTGCTGCTGCTGTGCAGCGATGGGCTGCACGGAGTGATCGAGCCCCGGGTTATCGAAAATATCCTGCGTGATGACAGTCCGGGGCACGAACCCCTCGATTACAAATGCACGTCGCTAGTCGAAGCGGCCAAAGAGGCCGGCGGCCCGGACAACGTCACCTGCGTGCTGCTGCGTGGCATGGCGGCATGGCCATCGGCTTCCGACCACAACCGCTGATCCAGACAGGACAGGCATTCCTGCCAGACTCTTCTCACTGACGCCCGACAGACAGCAGCTATCCTACCTTCACACGAGAATTTTCCACCTCCCGCATCACTGTCTTTCTAAAGAACAGGAGCCTCAGGTGCCCACAATCTCCAGAGCCGTGCCCATAAGTTGTGTATGGGCGCTGGCCCTCATGAGTCACGGTGTCTTGGCCGCGCAAGATACGGTCTTACACATAGCCGTAGTGTCCGGGGAAGACGCAATTCATGCCGCGGCCGAGCATGTCGCGAAACCGGTCACCGTCGCAGTGACGGATGGTACGGGCCGGCCCGTGGAAGGAGCCAGGGTCAGTTTCCAGGTTCCGCAAGGGGGCCCCGGCGGAGTGTTTGCGAACGGGCTGCAAACGGATCTCGCCATCACTGGCCCCAACGGCCACGCGAGCGTTCGTGCCCTTCAGCTCAACCGCGCTGCTGGACGATTTCTGATACGAGTAACAGCGGCGAAAGACCAGGCGCGCGCCGGAATCGTCGTGCAGCAATACATCGGCGATCCGAACGCGGCACGCGAGAGTGCTGACAGAAGCGCGGCCGTACCACCACCGGCAAAAGTGGCGCCAGGCGCGGCTTTACCCGCAACGCCGGAGGGGCCCAAGCCAGCGCCGGTAGACGTGACAACCGCTACGCCACCCCAGCCGAAGAAGGCCACGCAAGCCGAAGGATTGGCTACTGCAATCGGGCCGCGCGCCGGCGTAGCCCCGTTAAAGCCCGCGCGCATTCCGACCATCATCATCACGCAAAGATCGGCCAAGCCCGTAGTGGAGCCGATGGTAAGCCGTGGCTCCAAATCGCACAAGAAGTGGATCTGGATCGGGATACTGGCCGCTGGCGGCGTGAGCGGGGCGTTTGTGGGGTCGAGTATGGCCGCTGCTGTCGCCCACAGCCCGGCGAGCACAGCCGCTGCGATATTGTCGGTTACGATCGGCGCTCCTACCATCAACATCGGAAAGCCCTAATGGACCGGATTGCCGTCTTTCTCACGTTGTGCGCTGCGTCCGCCGTCGCTGAATCCAACCTAAGGGCGCCACTCGTAGGCATAGGTCGCGACATTCAAGGGCGGATTCGGATCATCTCCGGTATCCCAGGGAACTTTATTCTGCGGGATGCGATCGCCAGCGCGGCACTCGACTGGGCATTTGGCGGCAGCGGTGGCCTGATGAAGACCGATGCGGAGCTGCTCAAGCTCGATTCCAGTGGCAAGGTGATCGGCCGTCGCGCCGCGCCGCGAGGAGACGCTGTGCTGGGTCCGAGCGCCGCATTTTTCCCGGTTACGGGCGAATTGTGGCAGGCAAACGTGCGGCCCGATTACGAGATAGAGATTCAGCAGGAGGCGATTGGTGGAAGAGTGGCCGCACTTGGGGCGGCGAGCGGGCGTACCGTGGCGCTGGCCGTGTGCCGGGAGAGCCGGCTGTGGCTGCTGACAGTTGACGCAGCGAGCGGCGCCTTGACGCATGAAGTCCTTGCCGGCGGCGTGATTGGTGAACGAGGATGCGCGGGTGCGCTGTTGTGGCTCGACGGCGATTTCTTGCTCGCCACCGCCCACGATCTGGTGATCCAAACCTCTGCCGGCGATGAGCGACATGTGGCACTTGCCGGCGGAACCCGCGGGAATCAGCCGGAACTGCACCGCGCCGGAGAACACTGGGTGCAGGTCGACGTGGCCGGCTCGCCGCCCCTCCTGGTTCATGTCACCACTGGCGAAGAGAAGCTATACCGGCTGCCAGCGATGGGGGCGTATCAGTGATCCGGCGCTTGCTGCTGCTGGCGTCTCTCGGCGCTTGTACCCTCACGGCGCAGTTGAGCCTCTTCGTAGTTGAGGGGAATTCGGAAGGGCTGGTCCCGGGCCAGTACGGTTTCGGGACCGTCTCCATGGGTGACGTCCGCGATATTGCGTTCCGATTGCGCAATACCGGCGCCGCTGCGACGCCGCTTACCGTGCTTTCGCTAGCCGGTACGGATTTCACCTTCGTCAATCCTCCCGCAGTGCCCCAGACCGTCACTGCCCGAGCCGCGATCGATTTCACGGTGCGTTATGCGCCCACCCAACCTTCATCCAGCGCGAACTTCAGCGCCGACGGCGTATCGGCCATTTTCTCCGGCAGGGCGCTTTCCGCCGCCACAATTTCCTTGGACGATGGCAGCGGCACACTCCGTCCTCTGATGGCAGATGCGGTCATCGATTTCGGGAGCACCGTGCGCGGCTCGACCGTGACGCGGCGCATCGTGCTGGCGAATCCTTCTACCAGCGAAAAGTTCTCGATTCATAATGCCGTGGCGCTGGGCGCGGCGTTCCACTTGAAGAGAGACCCGCTACCCTTTGTTCTGGCTCCGGGTGCTTCTGCAAACATGGAGCTGGATTTCACTCCCAAAAGTAACGGCCCGCAAAACGGCACTTTTGAAATCGAGCAGCGCAGTTTCCACCTTACGGGCACGGGAGCCGATCCCGCGGCCCCCATACCGTCGATCTCGCTGGACATACCCAAACCCCTGAGTTCGCAACAGGGCAAACTGACCGTGCATTTGGGATCGGTATCGCAGGCCACTACGACGGGCGAGGTCGACATCGACATCCAATCGAGCACGGCAAACGCGAGTGCCGACCGTGGAATCCTGTTTCTCGCCACCGGCAGCCGCACCGTTACCTTCAATTTGGCTCAGGGCGATACCGTGGCACACTTCGGAGCAGAAGACAGCGCCGATTTTCAAACCGGGACCACCGCCGGCGATATCGTGTTCACGGTAAAGCTCGGCGATTGGACCGTGAAGTCCACGCTGACCATCGCGCCCGCTGTCGTTGGAATTGATTCCTCAAAGGCGCAGCGCACTTCAGCGGGACTGGACCTGCGCATCAGCGGGTTTGACAACACGCGGACCGTTTCGAAGATTACCTTTACCTTCTTCGATCCAGGCGGTAAGGCGCTGAGCCCCGGTGCGATTACGGTCGACAGTTCTGCCGCGTTCCAGCAGTTCTTCAGCTCCTCGGATCTTGGCGGCCTGTTCGCTCTGCACGCCTTTATCCCCGTAATGGGGAACCCGGCGCAAGTGGATTCCATGGAAGTGAAGATCGTGAACTCGGCGGGAGCCGCGCAGACCGGCAGACTGCGCTTCACACCATAAACATTCCGCCGTTGATTTCGATGGTCTGGCCGTGAATGTAGCGCGCCGCGTGCGAGCACAGGAACAGAATGGTATCGGCGATCTCTTCATTGGTACCCAGCGTTCCCGCCGGAGTCGCTGCCACTGCGGCATCCAGGATCTGGCGCGTGGAGAACTGGACGTGGAAATCGTTGTCCACCGTGCCGGGTGATACCGCGTTCACGCGAATTCCCTGCGGGGCGAGTTCCTTGGCCAACCCCTTGGTCATGGTGGAGATAGCGGCTTTGGCCGCCGCGTAGATAGTGGCGCCGGCGCCCCCGCCGTTCCGGGCCGCAATGGAACTCACATTGACGATAAATCCGCTTTTCTGGCCGATCATATAGGGCGCCACCGCTTGTGCGATAAACCATGCGCTCTTCACATTCAAGGTCATCACGCGGTCGTAGAGTTCCGTTGAGAACTCGGTGAGTTTCGCCCGTTTGACCAGCGATCCCGCGTTGTTGATGAGAATGTCCACTGCCGCGCCGGTAGCCTTCAGGCCTTCCAAAAACGCCTGGATGCCGGCATCGGTTCCCAGGTCAGCCTGAATCATGTCCGTTCGGGCTCCTGCCTCTTGCACCGACGCCACAACCTTCTCGATTCCTGGCTTGTAAGAGTTGTAATGCAGGATGATGCGGCTAGCGCCATGGTTGGCGAAAGCGATTGCGGTTGCGGCGCCGATGCCGCGTGAGGCGCCCGTTACGAGCGCGGTCTTTCCCTTCAGTTCCTGGTCCACGATTTAGAGTATAAACGCGGACCACGACATCGTGCCGTTCAGTTTCAGACCGGTAGTATGCGTGTACCGCTATTCCGCCTCAGTCCGCTTGCTGCCGCAGCCACTCCCGCATCGCATCGCGATAGAGCAGAATGCCCTTGCGCGAATAACGCAGGTAGCCCTGGCGCCGGAACTGATTCATGTAGTGCGTGACGATCTCGCGCGACGTGCCCACATACTGCGACAGCAGCTCGTGCGTGAACGGCATCATCTGCACGGAGCCATCCTCGGCTTGTTGGCCCAGGCGCTCGGAGAACCGGATCAGACTGCGCGCCAGTCGCCGGGGGATGTTGTCCACCGAGAAGCTCTCGATCCGGTGCCCAAAATCCATCGAACGTTGCACCAGGATCTGCAGCAACGCGATAGCCAGGCGCGGGCGCCGCGTGACCATATCCTCGATTTCCGACGTGGTCCAGGTCATGACCTTCGTGTTCTCGAGTGCGAGCGCCTGTTCATCCCGCGTGGGCGAGCTGAGAAACGCCGATTCGCCGAAGAATTCGTCCGTCTGGTAGATGTCTACCATGACCTGACGCCCATCATCCGCCACCCGGCAGACTTTGACCTTGCCGTCGATCACGAGGTAGAGGCTGGTTGAAGGCTGATCCTGGCTGTAAATGACCTGGCCCTTCCGATACTCCGCAATGCTTGAGCATGGAAGATGCGCAAGCGGATCTTCCAGTTGCCGTTGCGGTACGGCGACTGTAGAGCTGGGAGCCATATCTCTCTCCATTCTAGCGCCACGGCTGGCGCTCAGAGTTGTAAGGTCTCGACCGATGTGCGCCATACTCTCGATTCGGGGTCCTGCAAGCAGCGCTCAACCACCACGGCACGCTTGCTTCAAGCGATTTACCAAACAGCCAACGGAAACGCTCCACCGGTCTCCCGGAGGCGACATCGGGGCCGCGCGGTGTTCGATTCCGCTAGCGGCGCCGCAGCAACTTCCGCCAGCGCCACAACATCCCTCAACTGTCGTATGCGGTTAGAGATAGCAACTAGCGTGCCAAATGTTACGCTTTTACTGGGTGGGGGGCAATTGCCCCATAGGCATATAGCCAAGCACAACATGTGCCACAAATTAGCGCCAGTGTGCCATGAATTACAGTGCAACCCGATTTCGGCGGTAGAGTGCATATTTTGACGATGAGAGTTTTTTACTCGGCACAATGGGCACCGAACCCCGTGCTGGAGTAGCTGTTAAGCTGACTAAGACACTCGGACGGGTACCCTTCACGGCACCATGCTTCTTCTCTTTTGGCTGATCGCAGTCTGCGCATCTGCTCTGGCGGCCGACTACGGCGCTCCCGCAGGCGTCAGACCGGCCATCCGCCGTCCTGGATCGCCCAGCATCCTCCCCGGCGGGCGCATCATCGCGCCGCTCGGCCGCCAGTACATCACGGGCCCGGGCCCGTTCGGATTGGCGGTCAGTCCCGACGGCAAGACCATCGTCACCGTCAACAGCGGGCCCGAGCGTTTTTCGATTACCGTTCTTGAACGTAACAAGCAGGGCGGCATGGTCACCCACCACCTGGTAGCTGCGCCTCCGCGCCGCGATGACCACGAGCGCCGTGAAGAACAGGCCGGTCAGTGGCGCACCGTGTTCATGGGAGTGGCTTTTTCCGGAAATCGCGCGGCGTATGTTTCGGAGGGAAACTCCGGGCGGGTGCGCCTGGTCGATCTGTCGAACGGCAACCGGCGCAAGGTCTACGACCTGAACCGCAACGGTTTCTCCGATAGCTATACCGGGGACCTGGCTTTCGATGCCGATCGCGCGCTGCTCTACGTGCTGGATCAGGCCAACTTCCGGCTGGTCATCATCGACACACGTAAAGGCCGGGTGGTTTCGTCGCTGCCAGTGGGGCGTCTGCCTTTCGCCATTGCGCTCTCTCCGGATAAGCGCACGGCCTACATCACCAACATCGGCATGTTCCAGTACCGGGCGATCCCCGGCGCCGGCCGGAAGAGTGCGCCGCAAACCGGGCTGCCGTTTCCGGCATTCGGCTTCCCGTCCGCCGAAGCCAGGGACGGTGTCCGTCGCGAGACCGCGCGCGGACCGGTGGACGTGCCCGGCCTGGGCGACCCCAACGCACGCGAATCGAACTCTCTCTATATTGTGAACATTGAAGATCCTGCCGCGCCGCGCGTGGAAGCCGTCATCCGCACGGGGAAGCCTTTTGGTGAGGGTGCTGACGGCGGCAGCAGCCCTTCCGCGGTGATCGCCACCCGCGACCGGGTTTTCGTCTCCAACGCGCACAACGATACGGTGACCAGTGTCGATCCGCGGACGCGAACCGTCGTTGGGGAGGTGCCCATTCGCATCCCCGGCCTCGAGCCGTTCCGTGGCGTGATGCCCGTGGGAATGGCCTTCGACGACTCCCACGGATGGCTGCTGGTAGCCGAAGCGGGAATCAATGCCGTGGGCGTCATCGATGCCCGAGACATGCGCGTGCTGGGCCATATTCCCGTGGCCTGGTTTCCCACACGCGTCCTGCTGGACCATGACACGGTCTATGTCACCAACGCCAAAGGGCACGGTACCGGGCCTAATATTTACTTGTCCGGCCCGGTCCACGACAGTTTTGTCGACGTGCTGCGCCGCGGCAGCGTCTCGGTCTTCCCTCTGCCGGAGGCAGCGTCGCTGGCGTCAAATACGGCGATCGTGATGGACGCGAATGGTTTTCGGCCCAGGCCCACGCCCGCGCTGCCGGTGCCGCCGGAGATCCGGCATGTGGTTCTGATAGTGAAGGAGAACCGCACGTTCGACGAAGTTCTGGGAGACATGGCCCAGAGCGATAACGGCCCGGTGGCTGGAGTGCCCGCGCTCGCCCGGTTTGGCATGCGCGGATTCGCCGAACGCCGGAAGAATCAGTTCAGTCTTCAGGATGTCGCCGTAACGCCGAATCACCACCAACTCGCCAAGCGCTGGATATTCAGCGACAATTTCTACGCCGATTCCGAAGTGAGCGTGGATGGGCACCACTGGCTGGTCGATGCCTATCCCGATGTTTGGACCGAGAGCTCGCGCATGGCGTCGTACGCGGGGGGAAAAGACTTCCGGTTCCCCACCACCGCTCCGGGGCGGCTGCTTTTCGCCGAGAGCAACTCTTCCGTGCATCCCGAAGAACAGCCGGAGGGCGGTACCATCTGGCACCATCTGGAGCGCCACGGCATCCCGTTCCGCAACTTCGGCGAAGGCTTCGAGCTGGCCGGCAACGAGGAGGAGCCGGGCGAAAAACCGACCGGCGCGCGTTTTCTGACCAACGTGCCCATGCCGGCGCCGCTCTACCGCAACACCTCGCGCGCGTATCCCGGCTTCAACACCAATATCCCGGACCAGTTCCGCGCCGACCAGTTCATCCGCGAAATCCGCGAGAAATATGAAAAGGGCGGGGAAGCATTCCCGCGCTTTATATTTATTCATCTGCCCAACGACCACATGGCGAAAGCCCGGCCCCAGGATGGGTACCCGTTCCAGGCGTCATACGTGGCGGATAACGATTACGCGTTCGGTAGAATTGTCGAGTTTTTATCCAATTCGCCCTGGTGGAAAGAGATGGCGATCTTCGTCACGGAAGACGATGCGCAAGGCGGCCGCGACCACATCGACTCCCACCGGACCGTGCTCATCGGCGCCGGTCCCTACTTCAAGCGGAACTATGTTTCCCACGTGCACAGCAGCTTTCCGGGCCTGTTGAAGACCATATTCCGCATCCTGGGCGTGCCGCCGTTGAATCTTTACGATGCAACCGCATCGGACTTAGCTGACTGTTTCACCAGTTCGCCGGACTTCACTCCCTATCACGCATTACCCGTTGATGAGCGGCTGTTCGATCCGGCAACCGCGCGCGAGCCGGTCACTCCGAGTCCCTCGCCGCGCATGGACGATCCCACGGTGATTCGCGAGTTGGAAAAGAGGGGCGCGCGATAGATGGCCTGCGCGCTAGCACGGTAAGTCAAAGGTAAGCAGAAGAGGTGCCGCGGCGTGTGGCGCAGGCCCTCGGCCTGCTGTGTCGGCACTCGTGCCGACATGCTTTGACCGGAAAGGTCGAGACGAGTCTCGACCAGCAGACCTAAGAGGCCGCGCCACCACGCGACATCCAATATTCATTTCAAGGACTTCTGACTCACTACACTAAGCCCCGTTAGCTGTCCTGCTGAAATCGACTGCCGCGCTATTGCCGCCGCACACGAGAACGCCCACGCGCTCCCCGGTTTTCGGCTGGTACTGTCGCGACAGGAGTGCCGCGAAAGCCGCCGCACCGCCCGGTTCGGCCACAACGCGCAACGTCTTCCAGAGCGTCTCCTGCGCTGCTCGGATGGCTTCATCTGGAACTAACCGAACACTGTCCACATAAGCCTGTGCTATGGGGAACATGAGTTCGCCGGCACGGCCGCCACCTAAAGAGTCGGCCGCGATGCCTCCCACCTCAGTGTCCACCGGATGTCCCGTTTCCAAAGCCCGGGCCAGCGTCGGTGCGGCTTCCGGCTCGACGCCCACGATTTTGATTCGGCCGGAATACCAGGCGGCGATTCCGCCGATCAGCCCGCCTCCGCCGACGGCTACCAGCAGTGTATCGAGTCTAGGTTCTTGTTCCTCGAACTCCAATCCCACGGTTCCTTGGCCGAGCAGCGTTTCGACCTGATCGTACGCATGAACGCGGAGGGCTCCAGACTGTGCGGCCCATTCCTCGCTCGCGGTGAGCGCATCCGCGTATCGCTCGCCGGTCACCACCAGATCCGCGCCGTATCCGCGAATCCGCTCTCTTTTTGCCGCTGACGAAACGCCAGGGACAAAAATGCGCGCGGGCTTTCCAAGTCTCATAGCGGCGAAAGCCACGGCGGCTCCATGGTTGCCACCCGAGGCTGCCACAACACCCGCCGCGGGAATCTCGCGAGTCAGCAGGTTGGCGAAGGCGCCTCGTGTCTTGAAGGAGCCGGTATGCGGCAGCAATTCCAGTTTGAAGACCAAGCTGACTTCATTTAGGCCGAAGTCGGCGCCATCGGTCTCAACAATGGGCGTCCGGCGGATGCGGGGCCGGATGATTTGATGGATGCGCGCGATCTCCTCCCGGTCGACCGTGGCTTGGTCCGTTACGATGCTTCCCTTTGGCATGGCGCTATGACGTATGTCGTGGGCGATTTCTTCGCCCGCTCCCCTGAATCCAATCATGAAACATGTGCACGAAATCCGTGGCCTGCTTGGCTGAGTACAGTTCGTCCAGGCGGAAGTGCATTTTGCGGCTCCAGTTGGGATATTGCCACGTGGTTCCCGGAAGATTCTGCTGAGCCGTCTCCTTGGTCAGGTCCTCTTGATTGATCACAAGCAGCATGGAAGGCGTGGAAGCGAGAAAACCGATGATGGCGTTGTGTAACTCTCCGGTCAGCTCGGGAATCTCGCTCGCGGACCGCGGGAACCATTCCGGCAGGAGTCCTTCGGCCAGCAGCGCATCCAACATTTGTTGCTTCTCAGTGGCACGCGCAGCCAGCCGGTCACGATAACTCGCCTCGTCGGGCAACACGCCTGCGCGGCGGCGTGCCTCGATGTCTTCGCCGATCCAGAATCCGGCCAGCGTCGGCAGGTCGTGCGTGGTGGCGGAAACCAGGGATCGTTCGGGATATTCCGCCAGCTTGCGAAACTGGCCGTGCGCGTCTTTTTCGAAGTACAAGAGCCGGTAACTCAGGATGCCGAAGCGCTCCAGTGTTTCGCGCACTTCCGGCTCCACCGTACCCAGGTCTTCGCCGATCACGATGAAGCGCTGCCGCACGCTCTCGAGAGCGAGGATGCGAATCAGGTCGTCCGCGTGATAGCGCACGTAGGCGCCATGCGCGGCATCCACGCCATCGGGAATCCAGTAGAGGCGAAAGAACCGCATCACGTGATCGATGCGCAAAGCTCCACCGTGGCGGCAGTTCTTGCGAAGGGACTCGATGAAGAGCTGGTATCCAGATTCGCGCTGACGGGCGGAGTTGATCGGCGGAAAGGCCCAGTCCTGTCCCTTGGGAGAGAAATCGTCCGGAGGCGAGCCGACCCGGCAGCCTGGGACGAAATGGGAGCGGTGCGCCCACAGTTCCGAGCCGTAGCGGTCGGTGGCCAGCGCCAGGTCGTGGTAGAGGCCGATGGAGAGACCTTTGTTGCGGGCATGCTGCTGCGCGGCAGCAAGCTGCAGGTCGATCTGCCATTGCAGGTATTGGTAAAACAAAACGGAGCGCCAGTGTTTTCGCCGGAATGCTTCGGTTTCGGGCGATTCGGGATCGCGAAACGGCTCCGGCCAGTCGGTCCATACCCAAATGTCCGGATTACGCCGGTGAACCCATTCATCGAGCGCGCAGTATGTGGCAAAGCGCCGCAACAGTTCTCCTTCGCGCTCGACGTATTCCTGAAATTGCCGGGCACGCTCGCAGCCGGTTCTGAATTCACGGCGCAAGAACGCGGCAAAAAGCAGCTTCAGAAATTTCATCTTCAACGCGCTGACACGCTCATACTCCACGAATTCCGACGCGCGAAGCGCCTCGATTTCCTGGTCCGTTTCAGGCGCCGCACGCAGACGCCGCGCGCGCGGGCATTGCGCGAAGTCTGGGATGCTCTCGACGTCGAGGTAAAGGTAGTTCTGATAGTAGACCGAGTTCGGCAGATAGGGGCTGGTGTTATAGGGGCGCCGGTTGTGGATGGCGTGCAGCGGATTGAGCGCCACGAAGCTGGCCCCCACTTCATCGGCCACCCAGTCGATCACGCCCCGAAGATCGCGGAAATCGCCGCAGCCCCAGTTGCTCGCCGAACGAATGCCGTACAGCGCAATGGCGATTCCCGCGGCCCGCAGACCTTGCGGCAGATAAGCGCGATCCGGCGCCACGATCAACCGCATGGCGGCACAAGCCCCGCCCACTAGAATTTCCAGATCGTGATATCCCACGGGCAGTTGTTCGGGCAGGGGGACGAATTTGCGGAGGTAACGGCTGCTGTCGAATTCGGCCTCGGCCGTGACGGGCAATTCGCGAAGCCGGACGTGATTGGTCTCGGTGGCGCCGTCCTCCAGCTTCAGGGTTACGCGCGCTTCAAGCTCTGCCAGTTCGGCCGGCAGGTGAACCGCAAACTCCAGCGGACGCCGGTTTTCGCTCATGACGAGACATGCGGGAAGCATCCGCGACCACTCTTCGCGCGACCGTTGTTCGAGCGCGCTATCGAGCTCTTCTTTGGTGTCCGCGCATATGCCGAGTGATTGGAGGACGGCCCGCTTGGTTTCGGGCGCGGTGACATGATGGCGCCCCCAGATGTCCCAATAGTCCGGCTGGATGCCCCAAGTCTCGGCGGCCCGGTCGAGAGCCTCGTCGTAGGTCGCGGATGGCATGGGCGGGACGCTCTTTCGATTTTAACAGCCAGCCTGCAAACCAGACGATTAAATGGCCCCGCGAATCAACGCGCCCCTCGCCTATCCGTGCGAAAATTAAAATATGGCAGATAGTCCACTGGCCAGCGGTCCTCCCGAGCTGTTCGCGCGTATCGACAACGAATACTTGGAGCGCTCCGCTGCCTCGGAAGGCGTCATCCTCACCACGCTCGATAACGCCATCAACTGGGCGCGCAAGAATTCCATCTGGCCCATGTCTTTTGGTCTGGCCTGTTGCGCCATCGAGATGATGTCGATGAGCGCGTCACGGTTCGATATCGCGCGTTTTGGCGCGGAGGTGTTTCGTGGTTCGCCGCGCCAGTCGGATCTCATGATCATCGCCGGGCGCGTATCCAACAAGATGGCTCCGGTGATCCGGCACCTATATCAGCAAATGCCTGAGCCGAAATGGGTGATCTCGATGGGCGCATGCGCCACCTCCACCGGCGTGTTCAATAATTACGCGCTCGTTCCGGTGAACCAGGCCATTCCCGTAGACGTTTATGTTCCCGGCTGCCCGCCGCGTCCGGAGCAGCTTATCCACGCACTGATGCTGCTGCAGAAAAAAATTCAGGGGCAAACGGGCACCACCATGCAGGTTTTGAATCTCGCCTGAGGTCAGCTAGCGAGCTGCTCGACCGGGACGGGTTTCAGAGCGGGTGTGACGGCGCCCGACGAAGCAAGCCACTTCCTGATTTCCGGCAGTGCCGCTTCTGCCGCTTTCTCACCAGCCTCAATTAGTTCATGGCCGCTCTTGAATCCATCCCACGGCACGCTCGCCACGTGAGGGGTAATGATGAGGTCGGCGTCGCGGCGCCAGGTCACGTCCGCCCGGTTTTGCAGGATCTGGAAGCACCGGTTGACCACTTGCAGCATGTTGCTGGGCAGCACCTCGGGACCTTGCATGGGGAGACCCACTGCGATCACATGCGTGGCGCCCATCGTCCGGACCAGCGCCGCCGGAACCTCCATGGACATGGCTCCGTCCACCAGCAGCCGGTCCTGATACCGGATTGGTTGAAATAGGCCAGGGTAGGAGCAGCTTGCCCGGATCGGCACAATTACGTCGCCGGTGTCTCCAAATGGCACTGTCTGTCCCGTTGCGAGATCGGTAGCCAGAATGCCCAGGGGAGTTTCCATGTCCTCAAACCGGTATTTCTTCAGGAGCCGCCTCAGGAATGCGGCCATCCGTTCGCTACCCACCAGGCCAAGCCGCCCGAGGGTCCAGCGCGCGATATCGTTGAAGCGCATGGCACAGCCAATCTTACCAATCTCTTCCAGGCCGGTACCGCTGGCATAAGCCGCGGCCACAATGGCCCCGGCGCTCACTCCCGCGATGAGATCAATGGGGATATTCTCGCGCAGCAGGACTTTGAGGACGCCAACGTGGGCCACGCCGCGGGCGAATCCTCCGCCAAGTGCCAGACCGATTTTGGGTGGGACTGCCGGCTCAACAATGACCGGAGCGGCGGGCGTTGAAGCCGACCATCGTTTCAGCACCGACCGGAGCTTTGCTACTACGCCCTCGGAAACCATACCTTACTCCTCGGTATCCCGTCCTGAATGGTCTACCATTAAGTTCGATGAGCAATTCTCCTGCCAGGTTTCTTCGTCTGTATGTACTTCTGTTAATTCTGGTTGCAGCTCACTGGGGTCTTCTCGTGCCAGCTTACGGCCAACGAAACCTGTCGGGCACTCCTGAAATCGAGTTGGCGCTCCATAAGTTGAACGTTCTAGGCAGCGTGTTGATGATCGGCGCTCATCCGGACGACGAAAACACGGCCCTGCTGTCCTATTATGCGCGCGGCCGATCCATGCAAACAGGCTATCTTTCGTTAACGCGCGGCGAGGGCGGGCAGAATCTTATCGGCCCGGAACAGAGTGACTTGCTGGGTGTCATAAGGACACAGGAACTGCTCGCCGCCCGCCGCATCGATGGCGCTGAGCAGTTTTTCACGCGCGCCATCGATTTCGGGTATTCGAAATCCGTCGATGAGACACTCGCCAAATGGGGTCGCGACAAGGTGCTCTCCGACATTGTCTGGGTGATCCGAAATTTTCGCCCCGATGTTGTGATCCTGCGTTTCTCGGGTACGCCGCGCGACGGGCACGGGCAGCACCAGGCTTCGGCCATTCTGGGGAAAGAGGCATTCTCCGCGGCGGCGGATAAGGACCGCTTCCCCGAACAATTGCGCTACGTCCAGCCTTGGCAGGCCAAGCGCCTGATGTTCAACACCTTCAGCTTCAGCCCGGAACAGGAAAAAGAAGCGCGCGAGATGCCGCATCGCGTCGAAGTGGATACGGGCGAGTTCAACCCCGTGCTCGGGAAATCGTACACCGAGATTGCCGGGATCAGCCGCAGCCAGCACCGCAGCCAAGGCATGGGTGCGCCAGAGCGGCGCGGGCCCTCCCGCAATTATTTGGTCACGATAGCCGGTCCGCCGGCTGATCACGATGTGTTCGATGAAGTCGATACGGCGTGGACCCGTGTCCCGGGCGGGGAAGCCGTCGGACGGATTCTGGCTGAAGCCGAGCGGACGTTCGTTCCGGAGCAGCCGGCGAAGACCATTCCAGTGCTGCTCAAGGCGCGCCCGCTGATCGCGGCCATCGATGATCCAAAGGCCACGCAAAAGCTGCAAGAGCTGGATGAAGCCCTGGCGCTTTGCGGCGGGCTCTGGCTCGATGCGACGGCGGACCGGTATGCTGCCGTGCCGGGGGCGGCGGTCAAGATCGAACTGGAGGCGATCAATCGCTCGCAGGTTCCGGTCGAATGGTCAACCTATTCAGTCAGGCATTTAGCGATGCAGGGGATTTCCCCGCCGTTGTCAGGCTCCATACCCGGACGTGGAGAACTTACCCAAAATCAGCCGCAGCACGCGTCGCTCTCGTGGACCGTCCCGGCGGACGTCCCGTACTCACAGCCTTACTGGCTGCGCAAGGCTCATGCCGGTGACACGTATGAAATCGAAGACCCGCGGTTGATTGGAATGGCGGATACGCCGCCGCCGCTTACGGCTCAATTTTCCTTGAATTTTGGTGGAACCAAAGTCACCATCAGCCGGCCGGTCCACTATCGCTACGTCGACCCGACCGAGGGTGAGTTGACGCGCGGCCTCATCGTAGTGCCTCCGGTGGCGGTCAATCTGCCCGAACGCGTCGCGTTGTTTCCCAGCGAGGTGGCGAAGAAAATCGAGGTCGAGGTAAGAGCCAACGTTGCGGGGGCCGCGGGCGACCTTCGTCTGGATGTGCCCGAGGGCTGGCGCGCCGAGCCGGTGTCGCAGCCGTTCCGTGTTCCGGAATCGGGTGGCGAGCAGGCGCTCACGTTTACGGTCACGCCGCCGCACGCGGATGCAGAAGGCCGGTTGCGCGCCATGGCACGCGTGGATGGCAAAGAAATTTCTTCCGGCATGACCGTGATCGCATTCCCGCACATTCCCCCGCAAACGGTTTTTCCCGATGCAGCGGCCAAGCTCGAGCGCGCCAATGTGGTGCTGACCGCGCACAAGATCGGTTATGTAATGGGCGCCGGCGACCAAGTGCCGGAGGCGCTCGGCCAGCTCGGCTGCGAAGTCAAGGTGCTTTCAGCGCGCGATCTAGCGGAAGCCGATCTCTCC
>JBGPKX010000068.1:0-20102 GCA_041486185.1 Bryobacteraceae bacterium
CCGCGCGGGAACTCACGGCACTCGTCCGCCGCGTGCTTCAGCTTCCCAATCCACACGGAGCGCAGATTCTGGTGAACGATCGCGCCGACATCGCTCTCGCCTGCGGCGCGGACGGCGTGCACCTCCCGGCGGGCTCCATCGCTCCCTCGCGGCTGCGGCAGATCGCGCCCGCAGCTTTCCTCATCGGTGTCTCTTGCCACTCTGTAAATGAAGTAAGTCGCGCGGAATTCGAAGGCGCCGATTTTGTCGCATTCGGCCCCGTATTTTTCACCGCGTCAAAGGCTGCCTACGGCCCGCCGCTAGGGCTCGATCTCCTGTACGAAGCCGCCCACGCCGTCCGCATCCCCGTATTCGCCCTGGGCGGCATCACACTCGAAAATCTCCAGCAGTGTCTGGCAGCCGGCGCCACGGGAATCGCAGGCATCTCAATGTTTCAGAGCTCCACCCCGTAGCGCAGGCCCTCCATGCGTCCCCGACGCCACAAGCATTGTCCTTAGCCCGCCAAGACCCCAGCTCCCGTCACATCCCGCGTCCTTAACTCCTTGATCCGGTCTCGCAACTGCGCCGCTTTCTCGAATTCGAACTTCCGCGCCGCCTCGCGCATCCGCACTTCCAGTTCGCTCAGGAAATTCTGCCGCTGCTCCGCCGTCATCTGCTCTACGTCTTCATCCGCATCCACCGGCACGGTCACGTAATCGCCTTCGGCTATCGCCACCAGGCTCATATCGATCGGCTTGATGATGGACTGCGGTGTAATGCCGTTGCGCTCGTTGTACTCCACCTGCGCGCGCCGCCGTCGATTGGTCTCATCGATCGCCCTCCGCATGCTGTCGGTCATAACGTCGGCGTACAGTATGGCGCGGCCCTCCAGGTGGCGTGCCGCCCGGCCCATGGTCTGAATCAGCGAGCCGCTCGATCGCAGAAACCCTTCTTTGTCCGCATCCAGGATCGCCACCAGCGACACCTCCGGCAGATCGAGGCCCTCGCGCAGCAGGTTGATGCCGATCAGCACATCGAATTCGCCGCGCCGCAGATCACGCAAGATCTTGATGCGATCCAGCGTCTCCACCTCCGAATGCAGATACCGGCAGCGCACGCCGACCTCGGAATAATATTCCGCCAGGTCCTCGGACATGCGCTTGGTCAGCGTGGTGACGAGCACGCGCTGGTTCTCGGCCACGCGTTTGCGAATCTCGCCCAGCAGATCGTCCACCTGCCCCTTGATGGGCCGCACTTCCACTTCCGGATCGACCAGTCCGGTCGGCCGGATGATCTGCTCCACTACGACACCCGCCGATCGTGTCAGCTCGTAAGGCCCCGGCGTCGCCGAAACATAAACCACCTGATTCACGCGGTTCTCGAATTCCTCGAATGTCAGCGGCCGGTTGTCCAGCGCGCTGGGCAGCCGGAAGCCGTGCGAGACCAGCACTTCTTTGCGCGACCGGTCGCCATGATACATGCCGTGCAACTGCGGGATGGTCTGGTGGCTCTCGTCGATGAACATGATCGAGTCCTGCGGCAAGTAATCCAGCAGCGTCGGCGGCGCTTCGCCCGGCAGCCGGCCTGAAAAATGACGCGAGTAATTCTCAATGCCATGGCAGTAGCCGATCTCGCGCATCATCTCGAGGTCGAACATGGTTCGCTGATAGAGGCGTTGCGCCTCGATCATCTTCCCCTGCTTTTCCAGCTCCTTCTTCCACCATTCCAGCTCTGTCAGGATGCCGGCCATAGCGGTTTCCTTGGTCTCGTCCGACATCACATAATGCGTTTTGGGATAGATGGGCAGCCGGATGTAGGTTTGCCGCACCTGCCCCAGCAGCGGATCGATTTGCGAGAGGCTCTCGATCTCATCGCCAAACAGCTCGATCCGGTATGCATAATCGTCGTAAGTCGGATACACCTCGATGACGTCACCGCGCACGCGGAAGGTCCCGCGCCGGAAATCGTGCTCGTTGCGCTCGTAGAGAATGTCCACCAGCCGCGAAACAATCTGGTTGCGCGAAATCTTCTGCCCTTTTTCCAGCATGAGCAGCATGCCGTAGTAGGCTTCAGGAGACCCCAGACCGTAGATGCAGCTCACGCTGGCCACAATCACGCAGTCGCGCCGCTCAAATAGCGAGCGCGTCGCCGAGAGCCGCAGCTTGTCCAGCTCGTCGTTGATCGTGGCTTCTTTTTCGATGTAAACGTCGCTCGATGGAATGTAGGCTTCCGGCTGGTAATAGTCGTAGTAACTGACGAAGTACTCAACCGCGTTCGAAGGAAAGAAGGACTTAAATTCGTGATAGAGCTGAGCTGCGAGTGTCTTGTTGTGCGCCAGCACCAGCGCCGGCCGGCCCACCTGCTCGATGACCTTCGCCATGGTGAAGGTCTTGCCCGAGCCCGTGACACCCAGCAATACCTGATGCTTCTCGCCGTCGTGAACTCCACGTGACAGCTCTTCGATGGCAGTTTCCTGATCGCCGCGCGGGCGATAATTCACGACCAGATGAAACGCCATCTTTTTAGCGTAGCACCACTTTAAAGAGGCCCTTTTGACCATGACAAATGACGAACCGCGAACACCGCGCGTTATATAATCAGGCTGATTGATGGCCACCAGTCGCTGTGTCTCCGCGCTTGCACTGATGTTGTGTTCCGCTGCATTCGCGGCCGAATCCATCGCCCCGCTCGGCGCCTACACGCTTCTCGAACGCCGCCATTGGGCCTTTCGTCCGCGCGCGCATCCCGAAGTTCCGAAATTCAGCGAGACGGTCGATCGGAAGTGGGCCGCAACTCCGGTTGATGCGTTCATTCTCGCCCGTCTGAAGAAAGAGAGTCTCCAGCCATCGCCGCCCGCGGATCGTGCAACCCTCATCCGGCGCGTCTGCTTCGACCTGACGGGCCTGCCTCCCGCGCCCGCCGAGGTCGCGTCGTTCCTCGCCAACCGCTCTTCGGACGCCTGGGAGAAACTGGTCGAGCGTCTGCTGGCGAGCCCTCATTATGGCGAGCGATGGGGTCAACACTGGCTCGATGTCGTCCGCTTTTCCGAGACCGATGGCTTCGAGTACGACACGCACCGCCCCGATGCCTGGCGCTACCGCGACTACGTCATCCGCGCCTTCAACAACGACAAGCCCTACGACCGCTTCCTGCTCGAACAGCTCGCCGGCGACGAGATCGCGCCGCAGGAAGACGAAGACCTAATTGCCGCCGGCTTCAACCGCCTGGGACCGCTGCGCAAGAACGCCGGAAACCAGGAGGTCGCCAGCAGCCGCAATGAAGTACTTACCGAGATGACCAACATCGTCGGCTCCGCGCTGCTGGGCGTGACCCTCGGTTGCGCGCGCTGCCACGATCATAAATTCGATCCCTTCCGCCAGAGCGACTACTACCGTCTGCAAGCCTACTTCGCCGCTACCAACGGTGAAGATGTGCCGAGATTCACGCCCGAGGAGCAGGCCGCGTGGAAAGCTAAACGTGAGCCGGTGGAGCGCGAGATGAAGGAGCTCCGCGAGGCCATGAAGCACGCCAAACAGGAGGAGCAGGCTGAGTTCGAGAAGCGATTGGAAGATCTCGAAGACCGGATGCCGCCGCCGCTGCCGGCTCTGTTCAGCGTGAGTGACGATCCTGCGAAGCGCACTGCCATTCACCTTCTCGCGCGCGGCGACTATCGCAGCAAAGGCGACGCCGTCGGCATGCGCCCGCCCGGCGTGCTGCTTCCCGACAACGTGCCAGACCTGCCGCCGGAGACTGGCAACCCGCGCTCCATGCTGGCCAAGTGGGTCATCGATCCTCAGAATCCGCTCACGGCGCGCGTTATGGTGAACCGCATTTGGGAATATCACTTCGGCCGCGGCATCGTGGCCACCCCCAATGATTTCGGCCGCATGGGCGAGCGCCCCACGCATCCCGAGCTGCTGGATTACCTCGCCAAGGAATTCGTCGCGAGCGGCTACAGCGTAAAACACGTTCACCGGCTCATCCTGCTCAGCAACGCATACCGGCAAAGATCGGCCGTTCCTGAAAAATCCACCGCGCTTGAAAAAGATCCGGATAACAAGCTGCTGTGGCGGTTCAGTCGACGCCGTCTCGAGGCCGAAGAGCTTCGCGACGCCATGCTGGCCGTGGCGGGCAACCTGAACCCCGGCGCCGGTGGCCCAAGCGTCATGGTTCCCATCGAGAAGGAACTCGTGAACGCGCTCTACAAGCCCTCGCAATGGCAGGTAACGCCCGATCCGGCGCGGCACAATCGCCGCAGTGTGTACCTGATTGCCAAGCGCAACCTGCGGCTGCCGTTCCTCGAAGTCTTCGACGCGCCCGATTCGCTGGTGAGCTGCCCGCGCCGGGAATCCAGCACGCACGCCCCGCAAGCGCTCGAGCTGCTCAATGGCGGCTTCTCCAACCGCGAGGCGAAAGTGTTGGCGGCGCGCCTGGCGGCTGAATCCAGCCGCTCTTATCGTAGGCAGATCGATCTGGCTTACCGGCTGGCAGCGGGCCGCGCGCCAACCGAGCGCGAGTTGCAGTTGGCGCTGGAGTTTTTGCGAAAAGAATCGAAGCGCGCCGGCGACGAAAAGGCCTGCGAGGAATTTGCGCTCGCCATGTTCAACCTGAATGCATTCCTATACGTGAACTGAATATGCCTGAACACCTTCGCATCACCCGCAATCGCCGCGAATTTCTCCGCGACGCATGCTGCGGTTTCGGCGGCCTGGCGTTTGCCCAAATGCTGATGCGCGAAGACGCCCGCGCCGCTACGCTGAATCCGCTCGCGCCCAAAGCGCCCGACATGCCCGACAAGGCCAAAGCCAAGTCGGTGATCTTCCTGTTCATGGCCGGCGGCCCCAGCCACATCGAAACCTTCGACCCCAAGCCGCTGCTCAACCAACTCAGCGGCCAGAAGCGCCCCGCCGAATTCGGCGAAGCCAAGTACCAGTTCATCTCGAGCGACGCGCGCCTGCTTGGCACCAAGCGCACGTTCCGCCGCTATGGAAAGAGCGGCGTCGAAGTCTCCGACCTGCTGCCGCACATCGGTGAATGCATCGACGATATCGCCGTCATCCGCTCCTGCCGCGGTGACATGGTGGTGCATTCCGCCGCGCAGTATCAGCTCTTCACCGGCCGCATCATTCCCGGATTCCCCAGCATGGGTTCGTGGGTCATCTACGGCTTGGGCTCCGAAAGTGAATCGCTGCCCGCGTATGTCGTGATGCCCGATCCGAAAGGCGCGCTCGAAGCCGGTCAGCCCATGTACACCAACGGATTTCTTCCAGCGGTGTATCAACCCACCACGTTCCGCCCGGGCGGCAAGCCGGTGCTCAATCTCGATCTTCCCGCCGGTACCTCGATGGAGGACCGTCGCAAAACCCTCGGCCTCATCCGTGATCTGAACCAGGCGGAGATGCACCCGGGCGACACCGAATTTTCCGCGCGCCTCAACGCCTACGATCTGGCGTTCAAGATGCAGACCGAGGCCCCCGCGATCTTCGATCTCTCGAACGAGCCCGCGCCCACGCTCGAAATGTACGGTGTTGGTAAAGAGCCCACCGACGATTACGGCCGTCGCTGCCTGCTCGCCCGCCGCCTGGTCGAAAAAGGCGTGCGCTTCGTATGCGTGGTTTCAGGTGGTGGCCCCGGCAACATGCAGTGGGACGCGCACGATGACATCGAGGAGAACCACCTGCGCATGGCCGCGCATACCGATCAACCCGTCGCCGCGCTGCTGAAAGATTTGAAGCGCCGCGGGCTGCTCGATTCCACGCTGGTATTCTGGGGCGGCGAATTCGGACGCTCGCCCGAATCACAGGGCAGCAAAGGGCGCGATCACCACAACCTCGGTTTTTCCATGTGGCTCGCCGGCGGCGGCATCAAAGGCGGCCAGGTGGTCGGCGCAACCGACGCCATCGGACTGCACGCGGTTGAAAATCCCTCCCACCTGCGCGACATTCACACCACCATCCTCAATCAGCTCGGTCTGAATCAGGATGCGCTCAGCTACCTGCACCAGGGGCGCAAAGAGCGCCTGACGGAAATTCACGGGAACGTGATCGAACAGATCGTGTGAACCTGCCTCATAGAATGGCATCGGCCGTGCTGCCGCTCAGCCCTTCTGCGCCGCGTCCACCAGCGCATCCAGCGTGACGCGCGCCGTCGTGATCCAGGAGAATCGGGCGGCCCGTTTCGGTCCTGCCGCGGCAAGCTGTGCCCGCAACCGCTCGTCGCAAACCATCTGGGCGATGGCGTGAGCCATAGCTGTTTTGTCTGTAGGATCGAACTGCAGCGCTGCATCCCCCGCCGTGCTGGCCAGCGGTTCGATGCGCGAGCAGGCCGTCGGCACCCCCGCGGCCAGCGCCTCGAGTACCGGCAATCCGAAGCCCTCGAACGTGGATGGATAAACAAATGCGAACGCCCGTGCGTATAGATCGTAAAGTTCCTCGCGCGGAATCCATCCGGTGAACTCCACCGCCTCCACAAGCCCCAGCTTGTGCTGCAAGGCGTGCAAGTGGGCCGTGTCGAAGCCTCGCAAGCCCGCAATCACCAAACGGAACTCCGGCCGCTCGCGCCGGAACTCGGCGAACACGTGCAGCAGCCTGTCTAGGTTCTTGTGCGGGTGCAGCGTCGAAACCGAAAGCAGAAACGGTTCCGGCCGGCGCACAAGCTCGAAGAACTTTGGATCGACGCCCAGCGGAATCACGCGAACCTGCTCCGGTGGCAACCGGTAAAATCGCTCGAGATCGGCGCGCGTCGCCTCCGAGTCCGCGATCAGAGTGCGTGAAACGTGCGCCGACCAGAACAGCAGAAATCTCCAGAACGGCAGATCGAACCATCGAAAATGTTCGGGATGCCGCTTATGCTGCAAGTCGTGAAACACCGTGACCTGTGGGCAGCCGCATAGAATCGGCGCGGTAAAACCTGGATTCAGCAGGACGTCAATTCTCCGCGCCGCAATCGCTACCGGCAGCGCCAACTGCTCCCAAACAATCCGCGCGGGCCGGAACGAGGCACGCACCGCCTGCTGTATCACGCGGAAATTCGGCTTCCCGGGTGCCAGCGCGCCGCCGATCTCGCGATTTGTGAAAAGAAAATATTCGTTCGCGCTGTCGATTTCAGCCAGCGCGCGCACCAGGTTGCGCAGGTAGATCTCCGTGCCGCCTACGCCTCCTGGAATGAGATACAGCGCGTTCACGCCGATGCGAAGCGCGCGCATCCTAGCGGCGATTTCCGAGCCGCGATTCCGCAATCGCCAGGTCATGGCTCGCCGGTCCGTTATGTGGATTGATGGCCAGCGCCTTTCGAAAATCTTCGACCGCCGCCGCCGGGTCCCCTGCCGAAAGGTGCACATCGCCGCGATACACGTACGTCATCTCGAACGTCGGATTGATCTTCTCCGCCCTGGCCAGTGCTTCCAGTGCCTCGGCGCTCTTCCCGTTCTTGCCGTAAATCATGCCAAGCTGCGAGTAGCCGTGCGCGGTCGGCTTCAAAGCCAGCGCATGCTGGATCTTTGCGACCGCCTGATCCGGCTGGTTGAGGCAGTCGTAAGCCAGCGCCCAGTCCGTGAACACAGTGTCATCGGTTGCGTTTAGTTCCGCGGCGCGAGCGTAGTGGGGCAGCGCTTTCGCGCAAGCGCCGCTCTCGTAATACGCCTGCGCCAGTTGGAACTGCACGCGTCCGCTGTTCGGCGACTTCGTCACCGTGTCCTCCCACAGCACAACCTTGTCGCTCCACACGAAGTTCCGGTTGTGCGTCATCGCTCCCGCTATGACCAACAGTCCCGCCAGCGCCGCCATCCACTTCGGCTGCCTCACATCCACGCGCCGCAAAAACTCCAAGGCAATGAACAGCAAACCGATCATCGATAGATAGAGCCGCCGTTCCGCCAATGGATCTTTGATGGGCACGAACGACGAAGTGGGCGCCATCAAAATTAAAAAGGCAAAGAACCCGTAAGCTGCCAGTGGATACCTCCGCCGGAAGTAGAATGCCGCGCCCGCTGTTACGAGAATCGCAGCCAGCCCCACAATGGCGCCATGATCCAAAATCGTGCGCGAGATCGGAAAATCGTAGTCGACGTTCAAACCGGCCGGAAATACAAAAAGGCGAATGTAGACCCAGAAGGCCCGGCATTGCGTGAAGAAATATTGATACCAGGTGAAATCCTTCATGCCGAACCCGGCGGTGGACGCGTGACGCAAGAGTGGCGCCAGATAAAGGCCCGCTGCAACTACGCCCGCCGCAGCCGGCACATAGAGCCGCCAGTTCCGCCGGATCCCCGCTAGAGAAAAAGGTGAGGTCCAGAAATAATCCGTGAGAAGCAACAGCGCCGGCAGGGCCGCGGTGTGCTCTTTCGTCAGGACCGCTGCGGCCAAGAGGATCAATACTGCCGCGGCCCGCGGCCATGTGATCTCCGCTGTGCGCCCGTACAAGTACAGCGCAAACGCGCCGAAGAAGAATAACAGACTCAAATTCTCAGACCGGCTGGCCACGTACCCAACTGACTCCGAATTCACCGGGTGCAGCAGAAACAGCGCGCCGGCAAACACCGCCAGCACATCGCGCCGCGCGCGCTCCACCTCGGCAAACTCCAGGACTTTGCGCGCGATGAAAAACACGAGTACGGAATTCATCGCGTGGAAAATCACGTTGAATGCGTGGTAGGAAGGCGTTTGAAAGCCGGCGAGCTGATAGTTGATCCAGTAGCTGAACATGAGCAACGGACGAACACCCGCTATCCACGCGCGCAGCGAGTCCACCGGAAAACTCGGCAAGCTGAACGGCAGATACTGATCGTCAAATAAGAAGGGGCCGTCGAGGGATGGTCCGTAAACCTCGAACGCCGCGCCCAGCGCCAGGACGCATCCGAGAGCGTACGGCCAGTAAACGGTACGTGGCGCTTCTGCAACGGCTGTCGCGGCCTTGGCGCTGGCGCGCCTGCTCTTCCTGGTTTCTTGTTTCTTCGTTTTCATCGCCGCCCTAGCAGCCGGCCGCCTGATCCTTCAAGGACTGGATGTGATATTCGAGAATCGCCACCCGCTGAGCGAGCGCGATATTGTCGTCCTTCAACTGGGAAATGATGACCGAAAACCGGTAGAAGATGATTAGAAATACGCAGCCCACAATTAGCAGCAAGGCCATTGGGGGATAAGTCACTCCCAGCAGATCGGCGATGGTGTGCAGCAGCCCTCGCGCGCGCGACAACACCAGCAGCGCCGCCGCTCCGATGAGCCACGTCACCGAATATTCAACCCGTATGCGCGCGCGCCGCACCGAAATCAGCACCAGCAGAATCAGCAGCGCGCTCAAACCCGTCATTACGTTCAGGAGGCGGTCCAAGTCATGACCTCCGGGATCCCTTTGGAATCCGGCGCTCGTACTTCAGCACATTCACAAACACGCCGAGCAGCACATGAACAATATAGTAGATGGATTTCATGGGCGTGATCGACGAACGCCCCGTGCGGCGCGGCAACATGCGGCACGGCACCTCCACGAACCGGAAGCGCCGCCGCTGCAGTACCACTAGGGCTTCAATCTCCGGATACTCCAGCGGAAAACTCCGGCTGAAAACTGCAAGCGCGCTGCGGTTCACTCCCACGAACCCCGAGGTCGGATCGCGCACCGGCTTGCCCAGAATAGGCCGCAGCACCATGCGAAAGAAGCGGATACCCGCCGCCCGCAGCAGGCTCGTGCCACCGCCATTCCCGCTCACGTAACGCGAGCCAATCACCATCTCGCAGCCTGACGTGCGCAGCGTCTCGAATACTTTTGGAATGTCGCGCGCGTCGTGCTGTCCGTCGCCGTCCACGCGAATCACAAATTCGTAGCCCAGCTCGAATGCCAGCTTGTAGCCCGCCTGCACGCAGCCGCCGAGTCCCAGGTGGTGCGGCAGCGCGAGCACCTCGGCGCCCGCGGCGCGTGCCACGGACACCGTTGCATCCCGCGAGCTATCGTCCACCACCAGCACTGGCGCGCCGGGCATGGCTGACTTCACCGCCTGCACCACACCGCCCACCGCACCCTCTTCGTTGAATGCCGGAATGAGGATCAGCAGTCTCCCGGAGCCGTCCGGCATGGTTATAGCTCCGCCACCCTGCGCGCGCGGATGGAGTGCGCTCGCAGCAGCCTCGCGAATTCCGCGGCCGATATTTTCGCCTGGCTCCGGATCTCCCGCCGCTTCCTCCAGAGCGAACGCGCGTGGCGCAGAAAAGCCCAATGCGCACGCAGCACAATGAGCCACAACCGCGCCGCGCTGTTTCCTTCCCGTCGAAACTGCGCCGCCGTCCCGCGCCCCAGCGCCATCGACCGTGCGTGCCACCAGTAACGGACTAGCGTCGCAAATGGCACGCGCCACAGCATCCCCGCCGGAAAGTTCTTCGCCGCCACGAACAGCCTGTTGCGCTCCACGTAGAACGCCTTGAGCCCGGACGCTCGCCCCGCCGAGTGCGAATAATGATGGTCCACTACGGCCGACGGAACGTAGATGCACTTCCATCCCGCCCATCGCGCCCGCAGCCCCAGGTCAGTGTCCTCGCAGTACAAGAAAAAATCCTCGTCGAACAGGCCGATCTGCTCCAGCATCGCGCGCCGGTAGAGGGCGGCCGAGCCGCTCGGCAGCAGCACTTCTTCCTCGCGATCGAATTCCGCTGCTGGAAACAGGTGACCGCGCTGCTTGCTCGTGGCATCGCGGTAAATCACCATGCCGGCCGAATCCAGATGCTCTTCTCCGAAAAACCGTACCTGCGACGCAAACATCCCCGCGTCCGGATGCGCTTCCGCCGCCCCAACCAGCGCTTCGATCCACCCGGCGCGCGGCGCGGCATCGTCATTCAGCGGCGCCACCAATGGCGACCGGCTCTTGTGAAACGCCAGGTTGATCGCCGCGCCGAACCCGACGTTGCGCTCCGGTTCGATCACGACTGCGCCCCGCCGCCCCGCTTCGCCCGCGCGCACCAGCCCCTTTCCGCTGTTGTCTACGACCATTACTTCAAAGTCGCGCCGTGTCTGTTTTTCCAGCGCGTCCAGGCACTCCACCAGCCTTCGGTCCGCCGACAGAGTGGGAATGACCACGGTGACAACAGGTTCAGGCAATGTTCGATTCTAACGCGGTCCGAGATTTTCGTACCACTTGAGATTGGCCGTCGCCGCGCCGATGCACGCGATGTCGATGCGCCCGTCGCCATTCAAATCGGCCGCCGCGCACGCCGCCGCCGCCATGCCGCCATCATCCAGCGTGCCCCTGGACCATCGCTCGCCGCTTGCATCATCCGCGTGAAATACCAGCACGCTGTGTTTTCCGCCTCGAAATCCAGCGATGATCTCATCGTTGCCGTCGCCGTTCAAATCCGCCGTCCAGATCGTATGCCCGTCTACCAGCGAATCGTCGACGATGCGTCGCTGCCACCTCGCGCCTTCCTGACGGTACACGGCCACCTGGTTCCCATGCCACGGCTCGATGGCCGCAAGGTAACGCGCGCCGCCAACTCTCCCCACCGCCACGTCACTCGATCCACCTTTGGGCCACTCCGCCGGATCGCCCTTCGCAATCTCGGTCCTCGTCCATTGCCCGTCTCTGCCAAGCTTGTAGAGATCGATCCCCACAAAGCTGGCGGTCAGGATTTCGTCGCGCCCGTCGCCGTCCCAATCGATCACGTAAATCCCGTGCACCACGCCTTCGTTCTGATCGCCGATCAGCTCGCGCTTCCACTCGCCCGGCCGGTAAAACACCAGCGGCGTATGATCGCGATATTCCGGGGCCTCCGCGTGCGCTCCCGTGAGCGGCGCATTCACCAGCACCTTTTTGCCGTTTCCATCGACATCCGCCCAGCGCAACCGGTGGGATGTCGTCAGCCGGTCGATCTCCGTAACTTTCCAGGGACCGCGCGGATCGCCGTCGTGACGCAGAACTGAGACGATCCCAACGCTGTTCTTGGCTTCATTCGAGAACCCGCTGGCCAGCACGATTTCCGGAATGCCGTCGCCGTCCGTATCCCAAGCCGCGCAATTGATCATGCGCGAGAAGCCGCCCGCGATCACGTGCCGCTCCCACGTGGGATTTTCGTACCAGACCAGTTCGGGCATGCCGCTGGCCAGCGCGATGAGATCGGGCTTGCCGTCGTGATTCAGGTCCGCCACCACCACCTGATAGCCACCCTTCAGTCCCGTGGCGATGGTGTGCTCGGCAAATCGGGCAGGTTCCACCGCGAAAAGCGTGCAGCAGAAAAGAAGAAAACCGGCGTAGCGCAAGCCTCAGTATAGAATGAAACCAATGGCCATCCGCACTACCGTCGTTGGCAGTTATCCCGTCCCGCACTGGCTCCTCGGCGACCATTCCCGTGTAGCGCTGCGCGACGCAATCATGGTCGTCCTCAAGACGCAGGAGTTGGCCGGCATCGACGTTATCGCCGACGGCGAGCTCAACCGCTTCGACCCCAGCCATCCCGAAACCAACGGCATGATCGACTATTTCGTCAGCCGCATGAATGGCATCAACACGCGTTTCTCACTCCGCGATATCGAAAGCTTTCGCGACGATCCAAGCCTCGCTTATCGCGCCGAGCCCGCCGGCATCGTTACCAGCGAGATCGACGAGGGCGCGCTCAATCTCCCGCGCGATTTCGAATTCACCCGCGCGCTGACGTCCCACCCGCTGAAATTCACCTGCACCGGCCCGCACATGCTCACCAAGGTGCTCACCAATCGCCACTACGCCGACCACGGCAAGCTGGCCATGGCCATCGCCGGCGTGCTGCGTAAACAGATCGAGCGCATCAACGCCGACGTCATCCAGCTCGATGAAGCCAATATCAGCGGCCATCCCGAGGACCGCGATTGGGCCATCCCCGCCATCAATCACGTGCTCGAAGGAATCCGCGGCGAGCGTGCCGTCCACGTCTGCTTCGGCAATTATGCAGGCCAGACCGTGCAAAAAGGTTTCTGGTGGGATCTGATGCCGTTCTTCAACCAGCTCGCCGCCCACCACCTCGTGCTCGAGTTCGCCCGCCGCGGCTACGACGAGCTGCAGGCCTTCCGCGATCTCGACCCGCGCATCGGCCTGGGCCTCGGCGTCATCGACATCAAAGATAATGGCATCGAGCCGGCCGATCTCATCGCCCACCGACTGGAGCACGCCGCCAAGACTCTCGGCCCCGACCGCGTGCGCTACATTCATCCCGATTGCGGTTTCTGGATGCTGCAGCGCACCGTGGCCGACGCCAAAATGCGGTCGCTGGTGACGGGCCGAAATCTCTATGAAGGCCGCCGCCCTTAGTCTCCTCGCCGCGTGTCTGGTGGCCCAGACGCCAACCCCGCATCTCGCCAGCATCCGCCAGCTCACTTTCGGCGGCCAGAACGCCGAAGCATATTGGTCGCCCGATGGCCGGCGTCTCATTTTCCAATCCACGCGTAAGCCCTATGAGTGCGATCAGATTTTTATCATGAACGCCGATGGCTCCGATGCTCACCTCGCCTCCACCGGCAAAGGTCGCACCACCTGCGGCTATTTCCTGCGCGACGGCAAACACATCGTCTACGCTTCCACCCACGAAGCCGGCGACGCCTGCCCCACGCCGCCCGATCGCAGCAAAGGCTATGTCTGGGGCATCTTCCCCGGCTATGAAATTTATCTCGCCACCGATACCGGAAAAATTCTGAAGAAGCTCACCGAGACGCCCGGCTACGATGCCGAGGCCACCGTGAATTGGAAGACGGACCGTATCGTCTACACATCGCTCGCTTCCGGCGATCTCGATCTCTGGACTATGCGCCCCGACGGCTCGCACAAAAAACGCATCACCACCGCCGTTGGCTACGATGGCGGCGCCGTCTTCTCGCGCAATGCCAAGAAACTGGTATGGCGCGCCAACTATCCACCGACGCCTGAAACCATGGAGCGCTACAAAAGCTTACTCGCCGAAAATCTCACCGTCCCCATGAAGATGGAGCTGGTGGTCGCCGACGCCAATGGCGCCAACGCACGCACCATCACTCACTTCGGCTGCGCCTGCTTCGCCCCCACATTCACACCGGACAGCAAGAAGATCCTCTTCGCATCCAACAAGAACAACTGCGATGGACGCAAATTCGAGCTGTTCCTGATCAACGTCGACGGAACCGGCCTCGAGCAAGTCACCGATTTCGGCGGCTTCACTGCCTTCCCCGAAATCTCTCCCGACGGCCAGCACTTGGTCTTCTGCTCAGACCATGACGCCAAAGAACGTTACGAATTCAACATCTTCGTGGCGGACTGGCGCTGACGGATTCCGAGCCGCGCGCGTCAGCAAGCGGTCCCGTCAACTCACCGCCTTCGCATAAAACCGCTTCAACCCCGCCGCAATCAACACCATGTCAATCACCACCAGCGCCCCCGCAACAACCAAGGTAGGTATATGTGGATACTGCGGCGCCATCGTCCCCCGCAGCCCTTCGCTCGCATACACCAGGGGATTCAGCAGCACCAGCTTCTGAACCACCGGAAAGCTGGCTAGCGCGCTCCACGGATAATACACGCACCCGAAAAAAATCATCGGCGCCAGCACCAAGCTGAACATCAGACCAATCTGCGTCTGCCCCACCGTGCAGCCCAGCGTCAGTCCCCCGGCCGCTGAGAACAGCGCCACCAATACCACCACCGCCAGAAACAGCGCGGGTTGCTGGATGCTCAGGCCGACTCCGCTTCCGAGAATCAGCCACGCCGCCCCCACCACCGCCGCTCCCGACACCAGCGCCTGCACCATGCCCGCCAGAATCTTCTCCACCGCCAGCCACTCAATCCGCATGGGCGCCAGCAGCCGGTCCTCGATCTCGCGCGTGAATTGAAATTCCGCGATCAGCGGCATCGACACCGCTTGGATGCCGGTCAGGACCATGCTCATCCCCATGATGCCCGGCACCAGCATTCCCTTATAGCTTGCCGCCATCATCCCGCTCGAAATCATCACGCGCCCGAACACGAACGTGAACAGCAGCGGCTGCAGCATGGTCTGCGTGAGCAAGGCCGGCGCATTGCGTCGCGCCACGTGCGCGTCGCGCGCCAACATCGCGAAAAACGTGGTCCAGTTCATTGGCGCAAGCTCCTTCCCGTGTGGTGGAGAAATAAATTCTCGAGACTGGGCTCCGAAATATGCACATCGTGAAGCTCCGTCGCCGCGTCCGTTACCGCGCTCGCGATCCCCGCGATGAGCGGTCCGCCCCGGTCGGCGTACAAGTCCACGTCATTGCCGTTGGCGTGGACTTCTGTCACCCCGGGCAGTCCTTGCAAGCGCTCCACCAGCTCGGGCGAGCTCCGGCTCACCCGTAGTCGCAGAAGATAACCTCCCGGAATTGACGCCTTCAATTCTGCGGGCGTGCCCAACGCGATCATGTGCCCGTGATCGACGATCGCAATGCGGCGGCAAAGCGCGTCGGCTTCGTCCATGTTATGCGTCGTGAGCAGAATGGTCTTGCCGCTGCGGTTGTATGCGCGAATGATTTCCCACAGCAGCAGTCTGGTCTGCGGATCGAGCCCCGTGCTCGGCTCATCCAGAAACAGCACTTCCGGATCGTGCATCATGGCCCGCGCAATGGAAAGCCGCTGCATCATGCCGCCGGAAAAACCGCGCACCAGCTCGTTGGCCCGTTCGGTAAGTTGAAATCTTTCGAGCAGCTCGCTCGCGCGCCGCGCGCGTTCCCCCGACGCGATCCCGTAATAAGCGCCGTGGAACAGCAGAATCTCCCGCGCCGTCAGCGCGAAATCCAGGTTGGGCCGCTGCTGCACCACCCCGATGAGCCGCTTGGTCTCCACCTGCTGCCGCCACACATCGTACGCCCCAATCCGCGCCTGACCGCTCGTTGGCCGCACGCGCGTCGTCAGAATCCCGATAGTGGTCGACTTGCCCGCGCCGTTCGGTCCCAGCAGCCCGAAAATCTCTCCCGGCGGGATCTCGAGCGAGATGCTGTCCAGCGCGACAATCTCGAAGGCTTTTTTCTGTTTCGCCCCTGGCCCGCGCGCGCCCAGCATGCTGAACCCCGCCGCGCCCATGGCCATCGGCGGCGGCGAAGTGTACACCTTGCGTAATTCCTTCGTAAGAATCCCAACGCCCATCCGTCCCTCACTTACTTCGATAGCTTATCAGCCCGGAAAATTACATAAGTATTACAGATCGCCTGCAAAGCCCCTGTTAGTGTTGGGTATAGTATGACGTAGGAGTCCTCCGTGAACACCGGCGTGATCGACACCTCCGACTCCCAAAAAATAAACTGGATCAACACCATCGCGTTCGGCGTGTTCCACGTCGGAGCGGTAGCCGCATTGTTCATGTTCAGTTGGCCTGCATTTGCCGTAGCGCTCTTCCTCTTCTGGATGGGTGGCAGCCTGGGCATCAGCATGGGCTATCACCGGCTGCACACTCACCGGTCGTATCAGGTGCCCTTGGCGCTCGAGTATTTCTTCGCGGTTTGCGGCACGCTGACGCTAGAAGGCGGCCCCATCTTCTGGGTTGCGATGCATCGCATCCACCACCGGAATTCCGATCAGCCCGGCGATCCCCACTCCCCGCGCGACGGCGCCTGGTGGTCTCACATGGGCTGGCTTCTGGTTGGAGAGAGTAAGCACCGCAACACCGCCCTGCTCGCGAAGTATGCGCCCGATCTCTCGCGGGACCGCTTCTACGTCTGCCTCAACGACTATCATTGGGTTCCCATGGTCGTGCTGGGCGGGTTGCTCTACGCCATCGGGGGCGTTCCCTTCGTACTGTGGGGTATCTTCCTGCGCGTCGTCGCCGGCCTGCACTCCACCTGGCTGGTGAACTCCGCGACGCACATGTGGGGCAGCCGCCGCTTCGCCACCCACGACGACTCCCGCAACAATTTGCTGATTGCCCTCATCACCTCCGGCGAAGGCTGGCACAACAACCACCACGCGCACCCCACCTCTGCGCGCCATGGACTGGCCTGGTATGAATTTGACCTGTCCTGGATTCAGATCCGGATTCTCGAGTTCTTCGGCATCGCGAAATCCATCCGCGTAGCGAAAACCTCGAGCGAGATAGCCGCACAGGAGGCTGCCTAGATCCCATCACCCTGTAGCGCGGGGCTACGCCGCATTATCGCGTAGCCCCGCGGCTTTTTGCCGAATCGGCAGCTTTCACACACGCACAATCCCCGCCCCAGTGATTTTGATCCCGGCCGATCGCAAGACACGGCCGACCACCGTCTGACCCCAGCATCCAGAAGGGCCCGCCACTCGTCCCGCTGGGCAGACGCGGACACCCCTAACTCCGCTTCGCCACCAAATCGGAAACTGGCCCCAGCAGCCCCGCCCGCGACTGCTCCGCCGGCTTGGTCGTCAGTAACACGCACCGCACACCTGTCTCTGGATCGGCCCACGCCACCGTTCCCGTCGCCCCGTAGTGCCCGAACGTGCGCGGCGAGCACCCGCGCCCAAACGTGCCCGGCTGCATCATCCACCCGAGGCCCCACGCTTCGTTCAGCCCCGGCGTGTGGTTCGAGATCATCTCCGTCGCCGTCTCGCGCTTCAGCACCAGTCCGTTCGGCCGCAAAAACGCGCCCAGAAACTTCGATACATCCTCCGCCGTCGAATGCACGCCGCCCCACGGCGTCCCCAGATCGCGCCAGTAAGGCGTGTTCCAGGCCCAGTCATCGTTTGATTCCACCTGGCATTGCGCCGTATCCGGGATTCGCCGTCCGCCGAGGCCCAGCGATGTCTCGCGCATCCCCAGCGGCAGAAAAATCTCGCGCCGCAAAAACTCGCGCAACGGCGTCCCGGTGACGCGCTGCGCAATCTCCGCCGCCAGCAGGATCCCCATGCTCTGGTAACTCACCTTCGTCCCCGGCCGGAACAGCAGCGGCGTTTTGCACGTCGCCGCCACAAAATCCGCCAGCCGTGCATGCCGCTTGCGCAGCTCGATATTCTCCGGCAGCATGTCCGGCAACCCCGACGTGTGTGTCAGCAGATGTTGTACTGTGATGAGTTCCCGGTCCCCACCCGAAAACTCCGGAATGAACTTGTGGACCGGATCGCTCAGCGCCAGCTTCCTCCGATCCGCCAGCAGCATAATCCCCGCCGCCGTCATCGGTTTCGAGATGGAAGCGATGATGAACGCGGTCTCGGGTGCGCGCGCCTCTCCAAATGCGCGTGAAAAACGATACCTGCCCTGCCGCACATCCAGCACCGCCGCGCGCACCTCGCCCGACGCCGTTGCCTTGTGCACCAGTTCCGCCGCTTCTTCCACCCGTTGCTTGCGCAGCGCCATCCCCGCTACCGCCATAAACCAAGCCCGCCGGTTCATCGCTTCACGGCTTCCCCGGCGATTTTCCGCCACCCTTCGCGTCAGAACGAGCCTTTGGCTTTTGCTGTGTCGCCTTCCCCTTGAAGAAATCCGGCGCTTCCGGCACCGCCGCCCCATCCTTCCGCGGTGACGACGCTCCATAATTCACGCCCGTCGCCGAATCGTGAATCACCACCTGCCCGCCGCCCATCCAGCTCGAGAAATCCCCCTGCAATTCAAGCCGGTGCCCGCGCTCCGCCAGGTCCGTCCGTACGTCCGCCGGCACGCGCGCCTCAATCATCACGTCGCATCCGCCGAACGTCAGCTTCGTGAACCGCGGCGCTTCGAGCGCAGCTTGAATGTTCATTCCGTGATCCACCATGTTGGAGACGAACTGCGCGTGCGCCTGCGCCTGGTTCAGCCCGCCCATAATGCCGAAGCCGATATGTACCGGCCCCTTCTCCATGAACGCCGGAATGATCGTATGAAACGGCCGCTTCCGCCCGGCCAGCGCGTTGGGATGCTCCGGGTCCATTTCAAACAGCGCCCCGCGGTCCTGCAGATGAAATCCGTACCCCTCCACCACCACGCCCGACCCGAAGGAAAGATAAACGCTCTGGATCAGCGACGCGATATTCCCCTCCCGGTCCACCGCCGAAAGATAAATCGTATCGCCTGAATATTGTTTCGGATCGCCCGGCCGCCCGTCGCATCGCGCCTGCTTCAAGTCGATCAATCCCGCGCGCTCCGCCGCATACTTCTTCGACAGAATTCCCTCCACCGGCACTCTTGCGAACCGCGGATCGGCCAGATAACGCTGTAAATCCGCGTATGCCAGCTTCTGCGCCTCCATCTTGATGTGGAAGGCGTCCGCGCTCATCGCCCCATTCGCGGCCAGCGGAAACCGCTCCATGATGTTCAGCATTTCGAGCGTCGCCATGCCCTGCCCGTTCGGCGGCAGTTCGTAAACTTTCCAGCCGTGGTAATCCGTCGAGATCGGTTCCACCCATTCCGACGCGAACTCACTCAGATCCGCCCCCGCCATCGTCCCGCCCAGCCGGTCGGAAGTCTTCAGCAGCGCCTTGGCGATCGGCCCACGATAGAACGCCGCCGGCCCAGTGTCCGCAATCAGCCCCAGCGCATGCGCGACTTCCTGGTTCCGGAAAATCTCGCCCACCGCCGGCGCCTGCCCGTCACGCAGAAAGATCCGCCGCCCGTTCTCATCCGTGTCGAGCGTCGATACCGCGCGGCTCCACGCGCCCGCAATCATCTCCGTTACGGGAAATCCGTTCCGCGCGTAGTAAATTGCCGGCTGGAACAAATCCCGCCACGGTACGCGCCCAAACTTCCGGTGCAGTTTGTCCCATCCATCCACGCATCCCGGCACCGTCACCGATTGAATCCCGCTCTGCGGCATGCTGCTGATGCCTTTCTTCCGCAGATACTCGATGCTCAATGCTTTCGGCGCCCACCCGCTGGCATTGATCCCCGTCAGCTTTCCCGTTTTCGCGTCCCAGTAAATCGCAAATAAGTCGCCGCCAATCCCATCGCTCATGGGCTCGACGACCCCCAGCACCGCGTTCGCCGCAATCGCCGCGTCCATCGCCGACCCGCCCCGCGCCAGTATCTGCGCCCCCGCCTGTGACGCCAGCGTCTGGCTGGTGGCCACAATTCCCTGGCGCGAAATCTCCATCGAGCGCGCCTGTGTACGGTCCTGTGCGTTTGTGCTCATGCCGAAAATTAGTATCGCGGCGCACCAAGCACCCGCGTTTGTTTGAAGAGAAAGCCAACGAGACTGACGAGGGCCTCGCCGCGCCACAGGTCAAGATCCGTTCCAGAGGGAACCAGCGGCTTCAAGAGCGAAAC
>JBGPKX010000069.1:0-19908 GCA_041486185.1 Bryobacteraceae bacterium
CGATCCGGCTGTCGATAGTTACCTCAACCCGGCTGCCTGGTCGCAGCCGGCGCCGTACACATTTGGCACCGCCAGCGCCACGGAGCCCAGTCTTCGCAGCTTTGCCATTCACAACCAGGACTTCTCGGTCATCAAGCGTACGTACATCAGAGAACGCATGAATGTGGAGTTCAGAGCCGAATTCTTCAATATATTCAACCAGGTGGTGTTTGGGTCTCCTTCGACCAACTTGAATGGGCTGAGCACATTTGGGTTGGTGTTCGGCCAGGCCAATACGCCGCGGAATATACAGTTCGCCTTAAAATTGAACTTTTAGCGGCTTTTAGCTTCCTGGGAGAGACTCAATAAGAGAGACTCGCGGTATCCGGCAACGGCCGCACCTGAAGGCGGACGCGAAATGATGCAGCGACGCACATTCCTCACGTCGGCGTCTTTAGTCGCCGCAGTGGCCGCGCACCAGGCTCGGTCGCAATCCAGCAACGCATTGGTCTACCTCAAGCCGGAACCGCTCGCCCGGTGGGCCGGGCAGCTGGGGTTTGCTCTGGATCCACCGGTATCGGAATGGCGGGCCGAGCCCGGCCAGGACAGGGACCACTTCACTTACACCGGCGGCGGCTACCGCCTGGAGCTGAATTTTCATCGCCCGGAGCCGGAGCTGCTTACCTTCCAATTCCGCCTGGAGCGCGAAGACAAGCGCCCGTTCACTATACGCAGCTACTCTGTAAAGGCGCAACTTAGTTTGGTGGGGATCTATAGGTTCTGGAACTACCGCGGAGGCCCGATCGAACTGATGGACCAATTCAGTGTTTACACCCGCGGGCTGAACGAAGATCAGCAGGTGAGTGGCGCCAATACCGGCATCCCCATCCTGTTGTGCACTGACCGCGAAGGCCGCAATCGTTTCGCATTCGGCATGCTCGACCAGGTGGAAACTACTGAGTTGCACATCGGCGACTGGTCGCTTGGCCTGTCGCCGCGCGGCGAGGGCCTGAATTTTTGGTTCGAATTCGTCAAGCCGGCTGCTTATGAGATTACACGCACAGCGCTTGTAGACGGCGCTTGCATCGATACCCGCCGGGCGACCTGGTTCGAGACTATCGCTGGCTACACCCGTTGGGCCGAAGCCGCAGGCAATATCCACTTACTCGAGCCGCCGCCGGCGGCCTACGAGCCCATCTGGAATACCTGGTATCCCTACGGTCAAAACATCAACGAGAAGATCATCGGGAAGAACGCAGAATTCTGCCGCAAGGCTGGAATCACCACGTTGCTGCTCGACGCTGGATACAACAACACGCTGACCCGTGGCATGGCTACGCCCCAGGACGTCGAAATGTTCAACGACCACACGGGGGACTGGACTGCAGACCTGGCCAAGTTCCCGGACTTCCGGGCCCTGGTTGAACGCCTGCACCGGCAAGGGCAGAAAGTGACCGTGTGGGTGGCCCTCTTCATGGCCGGCAAGGCCACGCGTGCGTACCAGCAGGTACGGAACATGCTGGCGCATGACGCCTCCGGCAAAGAACGGATCGACCTCTGCCCCTGCCATCCCGACACTCCCGGCTACCTGGCGCGCACTTTTCTGAAGCTGGCCACCGATTACGACCTGGACGGCTTCTGGCTGGACTTCATGGACGGGCTTCACGTCCCGTGCCATGCCTCTCATCCGCATTTCACCTCCTCTACAGGAGAAGGCTACAATCGCTGCCTGGGCGCGGTCCGCGACGCGGTCATGCATTGGAAACCGGGCTTTCTCCTGGAGACGCGCATGAAAATGGCCAACATCAACGTGAAGCAGTTCGTGAACGTGCTGGAAACCTCCGACATGCCGTTCGACTTTGACCTGAACCGGAGCCTGGGCGTATTTGTCCGTTCTTTCGCCGACGGGCTTGCCACCAAGCTCGACCCGGTGCAGTGGCACATCCATGAATCGGACGAGAACGTCGCCAAGTCGTGTGCCACCGTTGCGCTCATGGGCGTTCCCGTGTTTGGAGTCGATTTCACGCTGCTGCCGGAATCCCACCTTCGCGTCGTTGCGGCCTGGATGGACTTCTACCGCCGTCACCAGATGGACTTGGCGAAAGGCCGGTTCGCGCCGGTTGGTTTCTCGGGCCTTTTTCCTCAGTTCCGCGTGTTGAGTGGAGCCAAGGCATTCATCTATGTCGGAACATCCTCCACTGTCCCGACATCTATCGAGGGCTGCGAGGAGGCTTATATCGTAAACGCCTCGGACGCGGACCGTGTGCTGCTCGTGCTGGACGCGGCACGCCAGGGGCGCTGGCGCGCAGTGATGCGGGATTGTTTCCTCGTGGAAACTCGAACACGCGAGCTAACCATTTCCGGTGAAAAGCTTCTCGTGGATGAGTCCATTCCGCAAGGTGGCTTGCTGGAACTGCACAGAATCTAGATGTTGGGCATTACTCCTACCAGTGGCTTGTCGGTCCTATTGCTTGCGTGCGCGGCTGCAGCGGCACAGCAACCCGAGCAGCGCAAGGACGTCGTCGCGGTCATCGCGCTCGAACCGCCCCCATCACATCGCTCGCGCTTGGAGGAGAACGTACCGCCGGTACTTCCGCCCATCGAACTAGAAGCGTCCCACAGCAATCCGGGCGTAGATTTCCCCGAGCGGCATGTCATGCGCACGAAAGAAGAATTCCGTGCCGCACTGGCCGAGCTGAGGAAAAAGTACGAGCCGTTTCTGGCCGACTACGCGCCGCCGGCGCAGCAGACACGAGCGCCCCTGGAACTCGACACTTTCCAGTTCCGCATGGAAGAGCCCGAAGACCGGCAGGACTTCGGCCGCGTCTGGCGAGGCGAAGGCGCCTGGCAGGCGGTTCACATCCCCGACTACCGCGGCCCCATCGGCTGGTGGGCCGGCTACTATCGCGCGGTCCTGGAAATCCCCGAAGGCGTTTGGAAGCAGGAAGCGATCTTTCTACGCTTCGGCGCGGTGGACTATAAGTGCCAGGTATACCTGAACGGCCGCCTCGTCGGAACCCACGAAGGCTACTTTGCGCCGTTCGACACAGATGTCACGCCCTACCTGCGCAGACACGCTGAAAATGTGCTGCTCGTGCGCATCGAAAACGAGTCCATCATGCTCGGCGACGATTCCTGGGGAGGCACAGAAGTTGACGGCGACAAGATCTACGCCGACGTGGGCCCGGGCTGGGACGATCCCGTGCTCGGCTGGCACGAATGTCCTCCAGGAGCCGGGATTTGGCAGAAAGTGTACCTGGAGGGCCGGCCGAAGCTGAGCATCACCGGCGTGTTTACGCGGCCAAATCCAAAGGAGAAGACGATCGAGGCTCGCATCGAGGTGGATCAGCGGGAAAATATCAACCGTGAAATAGAGCTAAGTGTTTCTGTCTATCCCAGAAATTTTCACGGCGCAGCGCTGGAAAATATTCCGGTGAAGGCGGCGCCGGCCGGTCCGGGTTCGACCGAGTACCGCGCCATCATCCGGCTGGGTGATTTCCGCCGCTGGGATCTTGAAAGCCCTTATCTCTATACGCTGCGCGCCATCGTTCGCCCGCGCAGCGGCGGCCCGGCCGACGTGCAGGATGCGCAGTTCGGAATGCGCGAGTTTCGCATGGACGACACCTCCACCGTCAAAGGCACGCTCTATCTGAATGACGAGCAGGTCATTCTGCGCGGAGCCAACACCATGGGCAATTTCGAGGTACCGGTCATGAAGGGTGACCGCGAACAGCTCATCGAAGACATCCTGATCGGCAAGCTGGCGCACATGAACTTCTTCCGGCTGACCCAGAGTCCCGTGCAGCCGGAAGTCTATGACATGTGTGATCGCCTTGGGATGATGATGCAAACTGACCTGCCGCTGTTCGGCTACCTGCGACGCCCGCAGCTCGAGGAAGCCATCCGCCAGGTGGGCGAAATGGAAAAACTGGTCCGCAACCACCCCTCGAGCATCATGATCAGCTACATCAACGAGCCGTTTTCAGCCGAAGGGTCCGCCAAAGCCCACCGCCACCTGACGCGGGCTGAGCTGGAGCTGTTCTTCACGGCCGCATCCTCGGTGGTGCACGTCTATAATCCGGACCGCGTGATCAAGCCCGTTGATGGCGATTACGATCCGCCTGAGCCGGGGCTGCCTGACAACCACATCTACTCGGCCTGGTACGGTGGCCACGCCGTGCCGATTGGAAAATTCATCCGCGGCTACTGGGTAGCCAGCAAACCGAACTGGAAGCACGGCAGCGGCGAGTACGGCGTCGAGGGGCTGGAAGACGCCGAGACGATGTTCAAGCATTACCCGAAGGACTGGCTGCCTGCCTCGGCCGACGATCGGTGGACCCCCGACAAGGTTCCGTACGCGCAGACCTGGACCATGCACGACAACTGGTTCGATACGCAGGACACAATGCGGGCTTGGATCGCCGCGAGCCAGGCGCACCAGGCGTGGGGCGTGCGCACCATGACCCGCGTGTTTCGCCGCCAGTCAGACCGCATCGTCTCGACCGCCGTGCATCTCCTGATCGACGCCTGGCCTTCGGGCTGGATGAAAGCGCTCGTCGATGTCGACCGGCGCCCCAAGCCGGCCTACTTCGAGTATCGCGACGCACTCACTCCCCTGATGGTCGATATCCGCACCGACCGTTTGCGGTACTCGAGCGGCGAGAAGCTCGCGCTGGAGTTCTGGGTGTGCAACGACCGGCGCGCACCATTCCCTACGGGCGAGCTGATCTGGGAAGTTCGCAGGCGCGGCGAGCGCCTGTTCGCGCAATCAGCAACCACATCCATTCCATCGTTCGGCGCAGCGTTTCAGGGCTACTTCCACTATCAGGCGCCGGCGCTATCCGAGCGCGAGCGGCTGACCGTCCGGCTCGGACTCAAGGATCCCTCGGGACAATTGCTGTATGATACGGAAACCGAAATTGAGATCTTCCCCGCGCGGGAGGTGAGCAACCGCCGCATTGCTGCGGCAATTATCGGACGCCCCGGCGGCCGCGCCTGGAAGCTTGCCGAGACACTCGGGCTTCAACCACACTCATTCTTGCCGGCAGGCGATCGCGCGCCGATCGTTTTTGTGGACAGCGTTGACGCATACGAAATGGTACGAGACGAGCTGCTGCGCTTTGCACGCAAAGGCAGGACCGTACTGTTCCTCGAACAGAATCCCGGCGCCGTCTGGCGACTCGAAAGCGAGGACATCGCCGTGAAAGGCATGCGGGGCAGGGAATTCGTCTCGCGGCAGACCGGACACCCGCTGGTTGCGTCCTTCCAGCCGTTCGATTTCTCCTATTGGTACGACCGCGGCAAGGATTATATCGAGGACGTCGCGGCCACATACCTCGAAGGACCAAATCTCACGCCGATTCTGTTAACCGGGGAAGCGGCGCGCCCGGGAGATCCCAACCCGCAGCGCAGGACTATGCCGGTTGCGGCCGAGGTCCGCGTCGGTTCCGGCTCGCTCATTCTGAGCCAGCTCAAAGCCACCGGGCGCGTGGATTACGAGCCGGTCGCCGCGGCATATTACCAGGCCATCATCGAGCGCGCGATCAAATCGGCGGTGAGGCCAGGTAGCGGCAAGCGCCGTCAATGATGAGCTGCCGTTGCGTTATGGCGGAAGTGAGCGGTCTTCCAGGGTAACTTGCGAAATTCGTTCTGGCCTTCGGTGATCTCAAGAAATTGGTCCACGGCCACATCGCGATAACGCTGCGTCTGGTTGCTGGTGGGCCAGAAAACTTCCAGTACGTCGATCTTCGATGCTTTGCCTAAGCCGACTTGCTGCCGCAGCGGGTTAGCGCCAAAGCTACCACCGCTATTGACCCAATTATAGACCGAGCGCCGGAGGCCGTCTTCGCGGATTTCGGCGCGGATCCGGGCACCGATCGCGCAGCGATTGGATTTCGTGCCTACCAGCTTGAGCGTGATCCAGTGGTTGCCGAAGCCGGGATTTTCGAACAATGCATTCCAGTAACCATCGCCGCCGTACGCTCCGCCCAGCACGATGTAAAGGTCCTGATCGCCGTCGTTGTCGAGGTCGGCAAAGGCGACACCGTGGCCTTTTTGTAGGTGGCCCACGCCGGCGTCGGTGGTCACGTTGGCGAAGCCCTTGCCAAGGCGATTGTGGAAGAGGAGATTCGGCATGAGGGCTTCGTATTCGGGATAGCCGGTGCCTAGGTAGAAGTCCGGATATCCGTCATTGTCGAGATCGCCGAAATTCGAACCCATCACGTCCGTCAGCCGGTTCAGGTTCTGTTCGGCAGCGACTTCGCGGAATCCGCCCTTGCCGTCGCCCTGATAAAGACAGTTTGGTTCTGTTTCGAAGACCGGCATGCCGAGGTAATCGGCGGCAATATCCTGAACTCTCCGCTCGAAGCTGGCTACGAAGATGTCGAGAGCACCATCATTGTTGAAATCCCAGAACCATGCGGCGAAGCTCTTGAAGGGGCGAGTCACGCCGAGTTTCGTTGCGACGTCGGTAAACGTTCCGTTGCCATTATTGTGATACAGCCGGTTGTGGCCGCCCAAGTTGGAAACATAAAGGTCGGGAAACCGGTCACCATCGTAGTCGCCCCACGTTACACCCTTCGTGATCCCGCCGTTCTCGACACCGGCTCGCGCAGCCACATCAGTGAATGTGCCATTGCCGTTGTTGTGAAAGAGTTGGCATGGGTAGCCTTCGGCTCCCACGTACAGATCGAGATAGCCGTCGTTGTCGTAGTCGGCCCACGCCGCTGTCTGGGTGGGATAGTGCACGTCACCCAGCCCGGCCTCAAAAGTGACATCGCGAAAGTGCCCGTGCCCATCGTTGCGCAGCAGTGAGTTTACCTGCTGGCGTCCGACCGGTCCCAGCCAGGCGCCGCGCATGACGAAGATGTCGATGTTGCCATCGTTGTCGTAATCCGCCTGCACCAGGTTGAGCCCCCCGTAGATGCCCTTCAGGCCGGCCTCTTCGGTCCGGTCGGAAAACGTTCCGTCTCCATTGTTGTGAAAGTAGCGGAGCTGACCCGTGGGGCTCCAGTCGGAAGTCACGATGTCCAGAAAGCCGTCGTTGTCAAAGTCGTCGGCAATGACGCCTCCGCTCAGGTTGAAGGTGTCGAGAGCCACATCATGGGCCACATCGGGAAAATGTGGAAACGGCTCTTCCGACGCGAAAGCGTCCGGGGGAATCAGGAACCGCTGCGGCACGTCCTTGGGATAGCCGCCCACCGTCATGTACGCAATGTTCAGCAGCCAGCGGGCGGTCAGGTGATCCGGATGGTCCTTCAGCAGCAAGGTGAGGTATTCGATGGCCTTGCGGGCGCCGTCCTGGTGCTGGTGAACACCGCCGCCACGAATCGGCAAAATACAGCTCTCAGGATTGTGGCCGTGGACGCAGTTGGTGGTCTCCCCCAGGCGCAGGTTGGCGACGGCCAGTTGGAGCAACGGTTCCTCAGACCGCTGCTTTGCCACCGCGGGGTCCTGCATCTTGTACCAAAGGTCATGGGCCTCGAGCAGGTGCTCGACAGCTTCGCCGTTGCGGCCCAGGCGCAGTTCGTGCTTGCCGACCGTCGAGGTGAGCAGATATCGTCTGGCAGGTGGCGTATCAGCGGGGAGAGCGGCGAGTTCCTTCTCTTCGCGCGCCAGGACGGCGAAATCGAAGTACGTGTTTTCGGTGGCGCTTCGCCGCTTGATGTCCTCGAGAACGCCGAGCATGCGCTGGTGGCCGTCGGGAACGGTTTGGGCCACCGCAACAACAGCCAGCAGCACCGCCCGCGCCCTTGCGTATTTCGACAATCTCAGCGTGCCCACGTTCTAGGTCGTGCTATAGTATAGCTCCAACCAGAGCTACTCATTCCCGCGATGCGCACCCTGTTTCTATTGGTGTTGACGCTTCATCCGGAGGCCCAGGCGCAGCTCGGGCCGCTCATGAGTACGACGCAGACGCCGCAGGCGAAATCTGCGGGAGAACTCGACTTATATCTGGAAATCTACAAGACCGCAGACCCTCAGTCCACCGTCGCTCTGACGAACCGGTTTACCAACAGTTATCCTCAGTCGGAGTTTCTTGCTCTCGTATATGAGCACCAGACCTTGGCCTATCAGCAAATGAATAACTACGAAGGAGTCCTCCACGCCGGCGAAAAGGCGCTCGCGCTGGCCCCCCGAAGCGTGAAGGTGCTCGTGACTCTGGCGCTGGCAATCCCGAATGGTGTGACTGGCCGGTTCGACTCCTCGCGGCTTCTGGAGCAGGCGGAAAGCTATGCTCACCAGGCATTGAAAGAGCTGGAGGAAAAAAAGATTCCGCAGGATCTGGCCCTCGATGAATGGGAAGCGCTGAAGGGCGATCTGGATAGCGAGTGTCACGAGGCGCTGGGGCATGTAAGCATGAAGCGAGGAGACCTTGCCGCCGCCGTGCGTGAATTCCGCGCGGCCGCGTTCGGGAATCCCAAGCCTAACGGCCGTCAGTTTCTGCGGCTGAGTTCGGCCTACCTGTTGGCCCGGCAATACGGGGCGGCGGAGCAAGCGGCGGCGCGCGCAGTAGAGCTGGGAGAAGGCCAGATCCGGCAGCTCGCCTTGCGGCAGTTACAAGAGATTCGCGCTCGGAGCCGCAAATGATTTCGCCGGCGCGAGCGTCCCTGATCACTATGCTGTTGTTTGGCGCCGCGGCTGCTCAAACCGCGGAAGAACTGGCCCAAACAGCGGCGCGCGCGATGCAGGAGCACGATTATGCGACTGCGGAGAACGCCTACCGTCAGTTTCTCCAGTCGTCTCAAGATGTAGCGGAGGTGCACAGCAATCTGGGCCTCGCCTGCTATTCCCAAAAAAAGCTTCCGTGCGCTGAGGAAGCTTTGAAGCATGCGCTGAAGCTCGCTCCAGGTCTTTTCGTGCCCAATTTTCTATTGGGCGAGATTCGCTTTCAGCAGGGCCGGTATCAGGAAGCGCTCGGAGTGCTGAGCAAAGCGGTGACGATCCAACCGGACCACGAGGAAGCGCGGAAGCTTTATATCGCCACCCTGGTCGGCCTGAAGCAGTACGACCGCGCCATCGAGGAGTATGGCAGGACTCTCGAGGCCCATCCCAACGACGCCGACAGCTACTACGGCTTGGGAAGCGTATACCTGCAGCTCGGGCAGACCGTCATTCAGCGGCTGGCCAATGAACCCGGCTACGGCGCTCTGATGACCGCACAGCACTATGAAACTTCCGAAGAGTGGCGGTCGCTGGCTCTCAACGCATACAAGGACGCGATCGCCAGGTCGCCATCGGTCCCGGCAATTCGGGTGTTGTATGCGAAGCTCGAGATCGCTCAGAAGAACTGGGACGCCGCCCGAAACGCTCTCAATCAGGAACTCCGCCTGGACCCCGAGAGCTACGAGGCCAGATTTCAACTAGCTCGACTGGTGTTGGCGCAAGGACTCGCTGAGGACGCATTGCAGAAGCTGGACGAAGCGGTGCGCATCCGGCCCGAGTTCTTCCGGCCCCTGCCGGACCTGGCGCCGGATTGGACTCCGGTGCGGCGGGCGGCCGCCGAAACTGAGTGCGCCCATCGGCAGTCGAGCTTCGCGACGGATTATGTGCGTTCTGCAATTGCCGAAGCCAACGGCCACTCCGGTGAAGCGAAGGAGTGGGCGGCGAAGGCCGAGGTTGCTCGCGATGAGATATGGGCCACTCTACAGGCCCGGCCCGCCGGCGGCTCGACGGAACCAGCGGGACTGCGCCTGCTGAACCAGAAACGATACGAGCAGGGCTTGGCGATTCTGCTCCCGCTGGCGCGCCGGACGGCCCTACGAGACGAGACCAAACTGGAGATCGCGCGTGCGCTCCACTCCACGCGGCGCGATGAAGAGATGATCCGCTTATTCGCGGGCGCCAAGGCGCCGCACATACCGGAGGTCAACTATCTGCTCGGTTTAAGCTACAAGGAAGTCGCCCTGGAGAAACTTACTCACATGGTGCAAGTCGCTCCCGAATCCGCGCGGGCACACCAGGTTTTGGGCGACGCTTATTTCGCGGAGCAGCGATTCGAGGACGCTGTGGGCGAATATGAGGCGGCTGTCAAACTCGAGCCGGGCAACCAGGATCTGCATTTCCTGCTGGGCAGTACGTATTTCAAGCAGGCCCAATTTTCACTCGCCCTGGAATGTTTCAACCGCGCTCTTCGCCTGGATCCCTTGAATGCAGAGGCATACTTGATGCAAGGCGACGCCCTGGTCCAACTGGGCGAAACGCAGGAAGCGCTGGCCCCGTTGAACAGGAGCCTCGAGCTCAACCCGTCGCTGGACCGGGCACACGTACTGCTGGGCAAGGTGTACAGCGCACAGGGCAAGCTGGACGAAGCCCTGAAACACCTGGAGAAGGGAGCCGCGGCAGATAAAGATGGCAGCGTGCATTACCAGCTTTTCGTGCTCTACCGGAAACTGAACCAACCCGAGAAGGCCGCCATCGCGCTCCGCGCGTCCCAGGAACTCCGTAACGCCGCGACCCCCGCGGTTTTGGCGGGCCCGCAAAATCCGTGAACCACCGGCTCCGGATGCTTGCCATTCCGCTGGTTCAAACCACTCTTCTGGTGTTCGTGGCCGGCGGTCTGCCGGCGCGGGCGGGTGAGGCGCGCCTGAACGGCCTGCTGGTGGATGCGGCCCGCGTTCCCGAGTCTGTCTCCTATTACCGGCACCTCATCGACTTCTGCAAAGAATGGGGATTGAATGCTCTGGTGTTCCGGGTAGCGGACGACCAGGGCCTGGCGGTCCGCTTTCCGAGCCACTCGGAACTCATCACGCATCGGAACGCGTTGACGCCTGCACAGGCTCGGGACCTGGCGGAATATGCGCACCAGCGGGGGATCGAACTGATTCCGGAGATCGAATCCTTTGGACACACTGGGTATATCACACGTGTGCCACGCTACGCCGCCCTGCTCGATCGGGATCCGAAAAGTGAAGCATTCTCTGGGCTGATCCCCGTCGACCCCCGCTCCAAGCGCCTGATCGCCGATCTCTACCGGGACGCCGCCTCGATGTTCCCCTCCCGATACCTTCACGGCGGCTGTGATGAGGTGAACTGGGGAGGCTCGGAGCAGTCCCGGCAAGCGCTGAAGACGAAGGGCCGTGCAGAACTCTGGGCGGAGTACTTGAATGCGCTCGACGAGACGGCGCGGAGCCTGGGCAAGGAATTCGTTATCTGGGGTGACCACGTCCTGCGGAAAGAACCAGGGATCCTCGACCGATTGAACAAAGACATTATCGTGTGGGACTGGGACTACTGGACGAACGATCCGGCAGAGATTGAGAAGACCGCACGTAAGGCGCTGGCCGGCGGTTTTCGAGTGATCGGCGGCCCGGCCCTGTCCTGGTGCAGGTGGGGGCCGCGCGCCGGCACGGAACAACTCCGTAATATCGATGCCTATGCGGATGCGTACCGGCGGATCGACGACCCGCGATGTCTCGGCGTCATCGTAACCAACTGGCTGCCCAGCCGGTATATCCAGGGCTCAATCTGGGATGGATTAGCCTACGCAGCGGTTGCTGCGCAGTTAGGAAGCGCAGTAGCGCGCGAGTCGGCTTTTCGTCTTTTTGTCCAACGGCACTATGGTGGGCGGTGGAGCGATGTTTGGGCGGACGTGTTCCGGACCGCTTACGACATCGTGGCCAACCGGAAATCGTGCGCGCCATCCTGGATGGGCCCGCCGCTTCCAGTGCCCTGGAGCAATGCTGAGGAACTGGCCGCAGTGTTGCGCGCGGGGCTTCGCGACGCCCCGCCGTTTACCCGTTTGCTGAGCCAGCTTGGGCTCGTCGAGCCGAGCGTGCGGCGAAATCCTGCGGATTTTCGCGCCTTCAGGCTCAGTCTGGAGTACCTGCAACAACTCTACTGGCGCAACACCAGCGTCGTCGAACAAGCGCAGCAACCCGCAGATCATGAGGCAGCCGCCGCGCTCATTCGCGCGATTGCGGAGCGCGACCGCCGGCTCTTTGCGGCGCTGGACGCGGATTGGGACAGCGGCCGGCCGCCAGATTCACCCATTAAGGCTCAACTGTTGTACGACTCCGAGACGGAAGACCAGTTACTCTTTCGTTTCGGGCAGGCAGCACGGTTTTCTGCGCAACTGGCGGAGCAACCCGAACGATTCTGGAGCGCGCTGAACGCGGCTCGAGCCGCCGAAATACGCTGAAGTCCGGGGCTTGATGTTTTGCGCGCCTTCGCGAGTCATTGTTTGGAAGCGTAAATCGCCCTCAGCTTCTCATGCAGCTTCAACTGCTCGCCGGCAGCCGAATTGTCGCCTTTCTTTTTGTACAGGCGGAAAAGTGAGTAGCGGATGGCTGGCTCGTTGGGTTTCAAGCGGGCAGCTTCAAAGTACTGCTGGATGGCGGCGTCGAAGTTTCCCCCGCTCTCGAAGGCCTTGGCAAGGACGAGGTGATTCGACTCCACGGCGGGCTCAAGCTTCACCGCCTTCTGCGCATACCGCAGCGCCGCCGGGAGATCGGTCGGTATGAGCAACTCGGCTAGCTTCTGGTAGGGCCACCCAAACTTTTCGCCACCTGCCTCGATGCGCCGGATTGCCGCCTCATAGCCAGCCCGTGCTTCCATGTCGCGCCCTAGCATTTGAAAGCAAAAGGCGCGAAAGTGCAGGCTCTTGAAGTCGCCGGCATCTCGTTCCAGCGCTTTGTCGAAATAGGTGATCGCCTTCAGGTAATCGTTAATGTCGTGTTCGTAATAACGTCCGAGGTAATGATAGGGCGTGGGGCCCTCGGGATCGACTCGGATCGCCGCCTCCATTTGCTGCAAGAAAAGAGCGTGTTGGTGGATGGCATAGTACGTGATGCCCAGCGCCTCGTGAAGCGGGGCGGTATCCAGCCCCAGCTTTTCCGCGGAGCGGAGGGAGAGCACGGCCTCGACGAAATCGCGCTGATGAAACCGGGCGACGCCGGCCCAGTAATGCAAGGTCGGATTACGAGGCGTCTCAGAAAGGCCTCGCAACGCCACCCGGAGTACTTCGTCCCAGCGCCGTTGGGTTACCAAAATAGTTACGGCTTCAGGCGCCGTCAGCCGTTCGAGCTGGAGTTGGGCGGGTTCTGATTGTTGTTCAGGCGCGGCAGAACTTTGTTGCGCCGGACAGATCGTGGGGCATGCGATCAGGCAGCAGAGCCTCAGACTTCGACTCGTAATTCGCGCCATGAGATTTAAAGCCTTTCCACGATAGCAGATATCGCTGCTGGCGCTCGCCATGCAGCAAAAGGCAAGCTTGCGGGAGGGCTGGGTGTGTTCCTCAAAAACCTCGTCCAGAGCCTGAACCACGGTTCTTACCGTTCTGTAACGTGCGATCCTTAGCGTTTATCTCGGGCGCATTGATCTTCCGCGCCATTGCGTGCCTTTCAGCCTTTCACATACGTCGATCCTGCCGGGACCTCGCTCACGATGTTGTAGCGGTCGAACACGGAACGGGTGTTGTGACGCTGATGGGAATCGGCGATTCTCTCCCACTCGCGCTCGGAAAAATATTGCGGATCGAGGTTTTGCTTCAGCCCCTCCTCAGCCAACTGGCGGGCACGTGCCCGTGATCCGCTCAATTCCTGGACGCCCGATTGTCAATGTTCTCATTTTGCGTAACACGTCGATTCCGCGCAGCTTGAACTCGGTTCGCCGGAGACTCGACTATGCCCAATACCATAATCACCCCGTGCGTAGATGTGTTGTGACTGATTGGCATGGTCCGGCTCCAAGTATTGAACAGAAGCAACCTTTCTCAAGTGGTCGCACTCCCTATGCCTAGAGTTAAGTCATTGATTTTCTGCGGCTTCCTTGTTCGGGACCAGGAGATCGGTGGTTCGAATCCACTCGCCCCGACCCCTCCATAATAAAATGAATGTTTTGCAAAGCACCGAACGCGCTTTCTTCGTCTGCTCGGATCGTTTTCCGATTCTGGATCTCCTGGTCTTCCACCAGTTCTCCGTTGTGGGTCGATTCATTCTTAATAAAGTTCAAGGATCAATTGAAAGTCCGATCGACTTTTGTGGAGGCATTCTCGGCGGTGTACTGTTTGCGGCCGTTCTTGGGACAGCAACGGGCATTGCTGCGGGATCCGCTGCCGGCTTGGTCGGCGCTATCGCCGGAGGAATGGCATTAGGTATTGCACTTGGGATCGCAGGCGGATTCGAAGGAGGGATCGCTCTCGGCATCGCTGGGGCAAGCGCGGTCACGCTCGCGCAAGGGATCGCTTTTGCCACGTCCGCGCCCGGTACTGTGAGGCCGACGGAAGCGGAGTGGGAGTACGCGGGGCGGGCGGGAAGCACTCAGAATCGCTACGGCGACAGCGACCGGATTGCATGGTACAACGGCAACAGCCGTAACCAAACCCACGAAGTGGCGCAGATGGGACCGAACGCTTGGGGCCTGTACGACATGTTAGGTGATGTGTGGGAATGGGTCGCGGACTGGTACGGCAACTACGATTCGGGTTCTTTGAGCGATCCGCAGGGGCCATCCGGTGGTGAGCGGTGTACGCTGCGCGGCTGTTCGTGAAGCATTAATCAGCGGGGCGTGCGCGTATCGCACCGTGTCGTGAGCGGTCCGGGCTACCGTAGCAGCCTTATCGGGTTCCGGTGTGTCGGCGAATGAATTCCCGTTTGTTTTTTCTCTCTTTTCCATATTCAGAATCTCTAGCCAAGGGGAAGAAGTGTTTGGCGAAAATCCAGATATGGAAGCAAAGCAACGCGCTGCGCGGCGGATACTGGAACAACAATCCGGGGAACGTCCGCGTTTCCTACCGTCACTAACACGAACCGGAGTACTGCAACTTTAACGTCGGCCTCCGTTGCCTCGGGAATTAGTTCCCGTTATTGGGGCCCCGACGGGAATCTTGTTCGCGCTCGGACGGATCAGGCAGCGGTTTTGAGGCCGACCGCCGCAAGATTGCATCCAAGTCCGTACAGACGTGCTGATACAGGCGTTCAGTTCGCAGCGTTTCTCTTCAGCCAGGGTGCGATCCTCACGGAACAGAGCAAGGAGGCCGGCAGTCAGGGGCGCGTAGATCCGCTCGAAGAGCTTGAGGTAGACCCAGCACATAGATTAGCCTCGGCCGACCAGTTGGTAGCGACGCTAGTGTGGAATCTTGTCGACAAGGCTTTTGGCGCGCAGTTTGGAAAGGTCGTAGCGGAGCGATGAAAGCGAATACTGGGCTTCGGTCAGACCGAGAGCATCGAGAGCCGGGCGGTGCAGATCAGTGGTCGTGAAGCTTCCGCCGTCGCCGATGTTGGCGAACCTTACCAGTGAATGCATGATCGCCAGTTGTCTGGGGTGATCGAGCTTGAGTCCTGGTATCCGTTTTCCGTTCGAGTGCGTCGTAGGCTCGCCCAGTTTCCGCCGTTGCCCGCGGTCAACGAAAGTCTCCTGGATGTCTTGTGGATATTGTGATAGTTGTCGATGATCGCAGACATCTTGGCCCGCAGTTGAGGTTGGCGCTCGACCTCCTGAACGCCTTCACCTTTCGCAGCGGCCTCTTTGTCAAAGAAGCTTACAATTTTGCCCGCGCGGCTAACCAGCCCGTCGATTTCAGACTTTGTCAGCCAGCGCGACAGTTTCTCTTTCAGCACGTCCTTGTCGAGCGTCCGCAGCTTTGCCAGCAATCGCCGGTCGCACTGTACGAGGTCTTTGGGATCGCGGAGTTCCTTATTCATGCGAAACGCCCGCGTGCAGTCGATGATCCACATCTGCCAATCCTTCGTGATCATTAGATTGGTAAGGTTGGGGTCGGTATCGTAGATGAGCTGGTGCCACACCCGGACTGCGTACATCTGCTTGTTCCAACTGTCGAGGTCCGGCGGCTCCATGTGCCTGTTCTTCCTGTCGATTTCCATGAGGGAGTCGTTCACCAACCAGGAGAGTGAAGCCTCCTGGCCGCCGACCTTCCGCTCGACGTAAGGCGGCACCATGTTGAGTTCCAGGATCTTGGCTAATTCGTAACCGGCCACGTTGTAACCCCAAAAATCCTTGAAATTCAACTCGGTACCCTTCGCGGTTTGATACGAAGCTTTCGCGATATTGACGGTCTGGACAACGGCATCATGCTGCGCGCCTTTGTACTCCAACGTCGCCCGATGGGGGAGCGTGACTCCCTTGGGAACATTCTTCTGCTGTCCGATTTTTCCGAGGCGCAGAAATTCCTCCATTTCAGAGCAGGTCAGGCTTTTGGCGGGGTCCGTGGCAGCCCAGTTGACCAGGGGACAAGCCAACGTGAGTAGCGAAACTGCGAGTGCGCGGATGGCGAATACCGCCAGAGCTTTGAAAATGTGCCTCTCCATTTGTTTCTCCCTTCCACGACATGAAGTGGCGAGCCGTGTCTCCGCCCGCCCGTTAGCGATCGATCTCATATGTCCCTACATTTCAGATAGGCGCAGAACGCGCCGGAAAACTATCACGTAAAGGAGTGTAATCTAAGGGGACCGGGCCCGGCGGTATAATTTCAGCCGGTAAGCGATGCAGAGGGCGGCACAACCTGGTGAGGCGGCTTTGGGCGACATAAGAAAGCTGCTCCGTGCCTGGAGCGACGGAGACCAGAGCGCGCTCGAAAGACTGACCCCCATCGTTTATGACGAGCTTCACCGCTTGGCCCGACGCTACATGAAGGGCGAGCGCCCCGGCCACAGCCTGCAGACGACGGCTTTGGTTAATGAAGCCTACATTCGCCTGGTGGACTATAAGCGCATGCAGTGGCAGAATCGCGCTCATTTTTTCGCGGTTTCGGCCCAGTTAATGAGGCGCATTCTGGTTGAGCATGCGCGGCGCCATAATCTGAAACGCGGCGGTGGCGTGGCGCATGTCTCCCTGGAAGAAGCCGCGGTGGTGGGCGGCGACCGAGCCACGGACCCGGGCTCACAACTCGACGCGCTCGATGACGCCTTGAACGCCTTGGCACGGCTCGATCCACGCAAAGTACAGGTCGTTGAAATGCGCTTCTTTGGCGGACTCAGCGTAGAGGAGACAGCCGAGGTGCTCAAAGTATCGCCCGTGACCGTGATGCGCGACTGGAGCACGGCCAAGGCCTGGCTGTACCGCGAGCTGACGGGCGGGACGGACGATGGATTCCGAACGGTGGAAACAAGTCGATAGCCTGCTGCAGTCGGTGCTGGAGCGTCCGCCCGAGGAGCGCGACGCGTTTCTGCGGCACGCCTCCGCGGGCGACGAAGCGCTGGAGCTCGAAGTCCGCTCTCTGCTGATGTCGCAGCAGCAGGCAGGAAGCTTCCTGGAGAGCCCGGCTATAGAAGTGGCCGCGCGGTCCCTCGGCCGCGAGCAGAGCCGCAATCAAAGCAACGCCGCGGAAGAAAGCAGCGATTTCCCCATCGGCGGGACCGTCGCGCATTACCGCATTGTCGGAAAGCTGGGCGGCGGCGGGATGGGCGTGGTCTACAAGGCCGAAGACACTCGGCTCCAGCGCATTGTCGCTCTCAAGTTTTTGTCTGACGAACTCGCTCGCGACCCGGAGGCCTTGAATCGTTTCCGGCGTGAGGCCCGAGCCACTTCCGCCTTAAATCACCCGAACATCTGCACGGTACACGACATCGGCGAGGCCGATGGACAGCCGTACCTGGTGATGGAGTGCCTGGAAGGGGAAACGCTTGGGGAGAGGCTGCTGCGTGGAAAGCTCCCGCTTCCAGAGCTGCTGGATCTTGGCCCCGTGGCGGGAACGGTCTATATCGTGATGCTCGGGGTTTTTGCCGTCATGCCGCTTCTGGTGGGGCGCAGATGAGATCGCCGCCGGCAGCCGAACGAAGCTCAGCATGTGGCCGGCGCCGCCGGACGAGAGCGGAAGGTGCGGCGCGGCACCATTGGAACGTAGCCGCCAGGCCGCGCAGTCGGGCTACTTCTTCGAGGGTGTGATGTCGGTCACTGGAAGATCCCAGTGGGCCAGCAGAATCTCGAACCGCCGTTGTTCCTCGCGTTGGTGAGTCTCCTGTTCAGGCCAGAGCTGCTTGATCACACGCTCTTCGTCGGGATTAGCTGTTGTGGCCACTGTCGAGTTCTTGAACCGGATCGTAACGCGATAATCCCAGCGCGCATCCTCGGTCGTGTGGTTGGCAGGCTGCTCAATTTTCACCGAGATCATGCGGCCACTCTCGACGATCTTCTGGAGCAACGGGTAGTGGTTCTTCAGGAACAGTTGCAAGAATTCCTGCTGATGCCCCCATTTCACCCTGTAGTAATACTCCATGGTGTAGGGCTGATCAGGCGCCACCTGGGGCGGGGCACCCTGGGCGAGCAGTGGTCGCGCCAGAATGGCAAGCAACAGCATCAAGAGTATATTTCTCATCGATCCTCCAGCTACTGAGTGACTTGGATTCTAGCAGGCTACGGAGTGCGCCGGGATAAACGGACCGACCCCGCGCAAACCACGGTGCCCCTGCGGCCGGTTCACCCAGAACGCCGCGCGGACGAGAGGGCATGTTCAGACGCGTTTGGGGGGGCCAGGATTCGGGAAATCCGCACGGCGCGGGGGTTCTCGCAGGAGAGCTTCGCCGAAGCCTGCGACCTGCATCGGACGCACGTCAGCTTGCTAGAGCGCGGCCGGATCAACGTCACCGTGAACACAACACGGCAGATCGCACACGTTTTGCAGATCAGCCTGTCGGAGCTGTTCCGCGGGCTGGGCTGAGGCTGGTGGATCAGCAGCCGATCCGTCCACGCCCCACGGATCAGGAAATCCAAAAGTGGATCTCGCGCCAACATGGCTTTGTGCCCGAGAGCGCATGGCTGCTGCACTGCAAGGAACTGTTCGGCCTCGCCGCGCCCGGAGCCGCGCCTATGGAGCATCCGTGCCCGCCAGAAAAGGTCGCGGCGATTAAGCAAGCTTTCCGGCGGTTTGGGCTGCTCTGAGCTGATCAGATCGATCGACAGACTCAACGCCGGTTTTGGGCGAATTCACTCCACGGACAAGGCGCCGTTGAAGGAAGTGTGCCCAAGTCTGGCGGTTCAACCTGCGTGACGGCGCGCGCAAATCGGGGCGTTACGAGGTCAAGGCCAGCCTAGCGGCTTAATTTGGATTTTTGTAGACCGAGCACCGGCCTACTGCTCGGGCACCAGCTCTTCAGACACAGCCGTGCCCGTCAACATGGCCATAATATGCCCGGCAGGCATCGAGTTCCTCGTTCTTCGCAAGCTGGATCTTCTCGGCGAAACTGCCGAAAGCTCGGTCCGCGTTCCTGATCGCGGCGAGCTGCTCATCTAATAGTTTTGTTGTGCGCCTTGAGCTGTCAGTCCACTCCGATAGCAGCCTCTCGCGCTCAGGGCAGCTTCCGGCCCGTTCGGGCATTTCAGCCATTCTTCCCTGCGGCCTTCGTTCCAAAAAATCTGACAACTAGGCGCTGACCGCGCCCCATTTGTTCGGTTTTGAACGAGTGGGCCTCGAAATGGCATGGCTCATATCTTGTACCGGCGAAGCTAAACCAAAACGGATCGACGTGACCGTTAACTAATTTCCAGAACGCCTGAGTTTCCTGCGATCGCTTAAGGCCTGGGTCGCGCCATTCGACTTCAAATAACGTCGGCGTTCCGGGTCCGCCTGGATCCAGAATCGTGACTCTGCCGCCCCCTGGGAACACGCTCAATTGTGGCTCGGCCATCACTCGCCCTTCGCCGACTTCATCGCTTCCACGCAGGCGATTCCGTGCAGCCGTGCATCGCCAAATGCCGATCGTATTCGCGCTTGGCAAGGTCCTCGAACATCCGGACCTCCTCAATTCTTGCATCCCATTGAGAAAAATTCGGGTCGTCGTCTCTAATCGCACCGATTTTCAGGTCTTCTAAATCGCCAAGTGCGTTTACGGCAGAGTTCCAGTTCAAGAGCAACTCATCGCGTTTCTCGCATGGGTTAGCCATCGCCCTGCTTCTGCTCTACCGCCATCAAGTGAAATCCCAGCAGTGACATGGGGAGCTTCAAATAGCTTACACCCCGGCCTCGCGGAGGGCGCG